>JAOTWF010000080.1 GCA_029863005.1 Gammaproteobacteria bacterium
TCGCGAGCTGCGCATTCTCAACCGTGAACTCGAGCAACGGGTACAGCAGCGCACCATCGACCTGGAGAATGCCAACCACCAGCTGCAGCTGCTTTCCATCCAAGACGACCTGACCGGGCTGCCCAACCGGCGCTTCGCGAATTTGTCACTGAAACAACTCTGGCTCGAGACCAAGCGGTACGGTGGTACGCTATCGGTGCTGATGTTGGATGCCGACCACTTCAAGCAAGTCAATGACCGCTTTGGCCACGCCGAGGGCGATGCCCTCCTGCGAACCTTGGCGACGCGGTTGCGCGATGCCGTACGCGCGAGCGACATCGTCTGCCGTTACGGTGGCGATGAGTTTCTGGTGATTTGCCTCCACAGCTCGCGGCACGGGGCAGCCGATGTGGCAAGGAAAATTCTGGACGCGAAGCAGCCTTTCTGCACTGCGGATGGCGAGGAGTGCTGGGACGGTGCCATCAGTATCGGTATCGCTGAGGCCGGGGACGCCATGACCCAGCCGGAGGATCTACTGCAGGCCGCCGACCAGGCGTTGTACACCGCCAAACGGCAGGGCGGCGCGTGTATGGCGGGCCATGAGGTTGAATGAAATAGCAGGAGACGCCTAACTAGCCCATGCAGCCTACCGGCTACGCCGGAGGCTGATGGTCGACGTTAAGCGTCTGAGGATGGGATTCAAGTGCTAGTGTTTATTTTTATTGTGTCGCTGATTGCCGCAGCATTCATTCTACCGGGGTGGCTTTGGGCTAGAAAGCGGAGTATTCAAAGTCTTTGGCTGTTCTTATTGCCTGTTTCGGGCGCTGGGTTTTGGGCCCTTCTCGCGGCATTACGTCTGGGTCCACAGAGTCTTTCAAATCTTATCGAAATCCCAATCGTGGCGGTTGTAGCGGTTTTCACGGCCTACTTAAAATTTTTTTACTTGGACAAACGGATGAAAAGACAAGATTTAAGTAATTCTGTTTCTTTTGTCGTTGTTGCCATCGTTACACTTGGGCTAAGGCTTTTCATGCCACTCTTACCGGAGTAGGGGGGTAATCCCAATACATCAAAGAAGCAGAACACGCCGCTTAAGACGACTTGCTACGCTGGCCCTTCGCGCCTTGTAGCTCGCAGGTTAGCTCTACGTTATCGTTGCCCCCCAATGCTGATGGCTTTCAGAATCGCGTCAAGCACGCGCGTCGGCAACACCCGTCGCAGCACGAGGAAAAGATGCGTTGGAAAGGTGACGCCGTAACGGGCTTTCGGCCGACGTGCCTCCAGGGCACAGATCACTTTTTTCAGTACCGCCTCTGGCGGGAGCGTGAAAGGCATGGGCTTTGTGCCTTCGAGCCTTTTTTCAACGCGTGCGTAATATTCGCGATGCGCGCTGTGCTCGCGGTCAATGTGGCGCTTGAAAGCCTCGTAGGCGTTGGCGCGAAAACGGCTTTCGATCGGGCCGGGTTCAATGAGAGATACGTAAATATTCGTCCCGCGCAGTTCAAGACGCATGGTGTCGGACAGGGCTTCGAGCGCGAATTTGGTGGCGTTGTAGGCACCGCGGTAGGCAAAGCACACGATGCCGAGAATCGAGCTTATATTGATAATGCGACCTTCCTCCTGGGCGCGCATGGCAGGGATCACCAGGTTGGTTAGCTCCTGGGTGCCGAAAAGATTGGTCTCGAATTGCGCCCGCAACACCTCGCGTGACAGGTCCTCGACTGCGCCGGGCTGGCCGTAGGCGCCGTTGTTGACCAGGGCGTAGAGCCGGCTGCCGGTGCGCTCGAGCACGGTGGCCACCGCGGTTCTGATCGAATCCGAGGAGTCGAGGTCGAGCGGCAGGCTTTCGAATCCCGCCGCCGACAAGTTCTCGACGTCGGCTTGCCGGCGCGCGCTGGCGAACACGCGGTAGCCGCGTCTGCGCAGTCCGTGCGCGACGCAGCGCCCGATGCCGGTCGAGCAACCGGAGATCAGGACAGCGCGCGGTTCAGTGTTGGTCATGGCGGCTCGGATTCCGGCGCATGCGTCTAGTCTATCGGTCCGGGGGAGCGCTGGAAATGCGGGTGGACGGCTACAGCCGCGACGCGGCGGCTAGATCTGGAACACCTCGTTCCCTTCCAGGTCCTCGACAGTGAATCCGGCGATCTGCGCGCGGCACTCTCGCAGGATGTTTTCCTCGGCGCCGGGTTTGGGATGCGTGAGGCAGACCCGCGGGTGATGCCGCAGCTTCGGCAGGTCCGCGGCCAGCAGCCGGGGACAATAATGCCCCGACTTGCGCGCGATCTCAATGTCCTTGTCGGCAAAGGCCGCTTCCACGATCAGCAGGTCCAGCCGCCCGAAGCGATTCAGCCCGTCCCAGAAACTGTCGTTGGTGGTGGTGTCACCGCTGAAGGCGAACGCGCCGGTGTCATTCTCGATGCGGTAGCCGACGGCCGGGACCACGTGGTTCACCGGGATCGAGTGCAGGGTACGCTTCCCCAGCGTGCGCGATTCGCCGGGCGCCAGCGTCTCGAAGCACAGCACCGGGTGCTCCGCGTCGGGCAGCACCGAAAAGTCTGGCCAGATCGTCCAGTTGAAAATATGCTCGCGTAACGCCGCCAGCGTTTCGGCGCGAGCGTGCACCGTCACCGGCGTCCCGGTCTGGCCGAAGACGCTGTCAATCATCAGCGGGATTCCGGTGATATGATCGAGATGAGAATGTGTCAAAAAGATATGACGAACACGCAGCATTTCCTCAATAGACATCTTGCAAACCCCGGTACCGGCGTCGATCAGAATATCGTCGCCGATCAGGAACGAAGTGGTATGACGGCCAGAGCCGATGCTCCCGTTGTATCCTAAAATTCTAATTTTCACGTGTTTTTTCCCCTAGAATACCTAACAGTATTAAACAGAAATAATGTTGCTCAGAATAGATCACCGATCTTGTTGACAGAAATTTTACCGATGCTGGAATTGCACAGTTTCTTCCATAGCAAGGGGCGGAGGCATACGATACCGTGACTCAGGCATTGCCCACCAAAGCCAGGGGGCGCGATGACCCTGGCGAGCCCATCGGTAGCATCGCTGAACTGGTGGAGCATTTCCGGCTGGGCGAGAAGCCGCGAGAAGGCTTTCGAATCGGCACGGAGCATGAGAAGTTTGGTTTTCTGCGCAGCAATCATGCACCACTGCCTTTTGATGGACCATCGGGCATCGAATCAATCTTAATTGCCATCACGGAAAACCCATTATTGTGGGAAAGTGGCGAGTCGTGGAAGGCTATCCAGGAGAGTGGACGCACCATAGCATTATATTCCGAGGACGGGGCAGCCATTACACTCGAGCCAGGCGGCCAGATCGAGCTCTCGGGGGCGCCACTCGCGACCATTCATCAAACCTGCGAAGAGGTCAATCGCCATCTCGCATTGTTGCGGCGCGTGAGTATCCCGCGCGGTGTCGGATTCATCGGCATGGGTTTCCATCCGACCGCCAGCTGGAAGGACATGCCGTCAGTGCCGAAAAACCGTTACGCCGTCATGGAACCCTATTTGCGCAAACGGGGCTCGCGCGGGATAGACATGATGAAACGCACTTGCACAGTGCAGGCGAATCTTGACTACGAGAGCGAAGCGGACATGGTTGCCGCGTTCCGGACCGCATTTGCTGTCTCGCCGGTGGCGGCGGCTTTTTTCGTCAACAGCCCTTTCAAGGAAGGACGTCCTTCCACGGTCTTGAGCGAACGACTGTTGTGTTGGGCCGATACCGACCCTGATCGCTGCGGCTACCCCGCGGTAGTCTTCGAAGAAGGATTCGGCTACGAGCGTTGGGTCGAGTGGGTGCTCGATGTGCCGATGTTCTTTATACGCCGTGACGGAATCCATCACGACTTTACCGGTGCCTCGTTTCGTGAATTCCTCGCGCATGGGCTCGGCGGTTACCATGCGACGCTGCGGGATTTCCAGGATCATCTGACAACGATCTTCACCGAGGTTCGCCTGAAGCAGTATCTCGAGGTGCGAGGGGCCGATTGCGGCCCGTGGAGTCGCATCTGCGCGCTGCCCGCCTTATGGAAAGGTATCCTGTACAATCGGGCGTCGCGTGATTCGGCATGGGCGCTGATGGAGCAACCCAGCGCGCTTGAGCTCACGCGCTTGCAGCTTGATGTAGCGCGTTTTGGCTTTGCTGCAAGATATCGTCACCGGACGGTATTGGAACTTGCGCAACAGTTGCTGGAAATATCTTCCAATGGGCTGGCGCAGATTGGCGCACGGAATGCACGTAACGAAGACGAGCGCAGGTTTCTGCAGCCGCTGCACCGGGCGCTCGATGAGAGGTGCACGTTCGCCGAAATGTTGCTCAGGCTATACCGCGAACAATGGAAAAGTTCATTAGATCCACTGTGGGATGAGGTCGAGTTCTGGCCCGATAATGAGTAATTTCACGCCGCGAAAGCCAGCGGGGGTATCAAAGTGCAAGTTCCGTAAATCAGGCTTGTCGACACTGTTTCGATCAACGCTTACAAGGAGGATACTGTGCCGCGCTGTATCAGGGATTTATTGATTTGGAGACGTGACTTCACAGGAAGTAGTCACCCGCTTCATGGCATGCCGTAATAAATACGGTATAATGCGCGCCGCTAACGAGCAATCAATACATTCTTATTCCAATCTGGCTGAAGGATTGAGCCCACCAAGCAATTCATGACCACGGCCTCTCGTACACATTCGAAAGGAAACGGCGGAAAGCTGCGTGTCGGTGTGGCCGGTGTCGGTTATCTTGGCCGCTTTCATGCTCGCATTTATGCCGCCATGCCAGACGTTGAACTCGTTGGCGTCGCCGATTCCAATGAACGCGTCGCCAAAGAAGTCGCCGAGCAGCATGGCTGCCGCGCGTATACAGATGCGCGCGACCTCCTGGGGAGCGTGGATGCCGTGAGCATTGTCGTGCCCACCATTTCTCATAGTGACGTGGCACGACCATTTCTCGAAAAGGGCGTGCACATGCTGATGGAAAAGCCGATTGCGCCCACCTACGAGGAATCGCGCGTACTGGTGGAACTGGCTGAGCGCGCCGGCGTCATTTTTCAGGTGGGTCATCTTGAGCGGTTCAATGCTGGCATCATGGCGCTGGCCGAGCGCGCGCAAAATCCGCGCTTCATCGAAGTGCATCGCCTCGGTCCGTTTGTCGAGCGTGCCACCGACGTGGACGTTGTGACCGATCTCATGATCCACGACATCGACATCGTGCTGTCGTTGGTAAAATCGAATATCCGGAGCATTGCCGCCACCGGCAGCCCGGTGCTCACCGACCACGTGGACATCGCCAATGCACGGATTGAATTTGAAAACGGCGCGGTGGCCAACGTTACCGCCAGTCGCGTCTCGAACAAGAAACTGCGCCGCATCCGCATCTTCGGCGCGGAACATTATTTCGGTCTTGATTACATCGATCAGAAGCTTGAAATGGTGCGTTCCGAATCGGATCCGGACGGTGGCAAATGGCCACGGATTGTCACCGAGCGTCTCGACATCACCCCGCGCCCGCCGTTGGACGCGGAACTCGAATACTTCGTGAAATCCGTACGCACCGGTACGCCCCCCCTGGTCACCGGCCGGGTCGGACTGGAGGCGCTGCGCGTGGCCCTGCTGGTAAAGGAGAAAATCGCTGCATGCACGCCGTGACCAAGACCCAGCCTATTCCGTTTCTTGATCTTTCCGCGCAGTACCAAAGCCTCGAATCCGAATGGCTCGCCGCCATCCGCGAAACCGGCGCTCGCGGCAGCTTCATCCTCGGCCCGCACACCCAGGCTTTTGAAAAGGAATTCGCCGATTACGTTGGCGTGAAGCACGCCATCGCCGTGGCCAATGGCACGGATTCGCTTTATCTTTCGCTGCGCGCTCTCGGTATCGGTGCGGGCGACGAGGTGATTACCACGCCGTTCACTTTCTTCGCCTCGGCCGAAACCATCAGCATGGCCGGCGCCACGCCGGTTTTTGCGGATATCCTGCCGGATAGTTTCTGTCTTGACCCGGCCAGCGTACGCACCAAAGTCACCGCGAAAACCCGGGCCATCATGCCGGTGCACATCTTCGGCCATCCGTCCGAGATGGGAGAGATCATGGGGATCGCCAAAAAGCACAAGCTCTCCGTAATCGAGGATTGCGCCCAGTCCTTCGGCGCGCTGCATCAAGGAAAGTTGGTCGGATCGATTGGCGATACCGGCAGCTTCAGCTTCTATCCCACCAAGGTGCTCGGCTGTTATGGTGACGGCGGCATGGTCACGACTCATTCGGACGAGATCAACGAACACATCCGCCGGCTTCGCAACCACGGAGCTGTGAAACCTTTCGTGCACAGCGAAATCGGCACCAACAGCCGACTTGACGAAGTCCAGGCGGCGGTACTGCGCATTAAACTACGGCACATCAAAGGGGATATCGGCGGTCGGCAAAAAGTGGCAGAAGAGTATACGATGCGATTGGCGAATTCAGCCGTGAAAACGCCGCCGCTCCCGAATCATGGCACGCATGTCTTCAACCTATATACGATCCGCGTGCCGCAACGCGATGCGGTGCGACAGACTCTGACGGAGGCGCAGATCGGCACTTCGCAATGCTATCCACAAGGGCTGCATCTCCAGGACGTGTACAAGCGTTTGGACTACAAGCCCGGCAGCCTCCCGGTCTGCGAGCAAGCCTGTACCGAAACACTATCGCTACCCATCTATCCGGGAATGCCGCTGGCGCACATTGAGCGCGTGTGCGAAGTCATTCGCGAGGCAATCACCCTCACGAAGTGACCGGCGACGTCGAAATACGCTGGATTTTTATTTCCCCCGTATCAGTAACACAGGCTTGGTGGCCATACGCACCAAACCTTCGGCCACACTGCCCATGAGCAGGCCGCTGAATCCGCGCCGTCCATGCGTCCCGATCACGATCAGGTCGGCGGGCCATTCGTCCGCTTGTTTCGAAATCATGTCTCTCACGCGATCGCCGGTCCGCTTTATTTCGATCAGTTTGGTTTCTGCTTCGACCCCGCTTTTCTGCGCCAGTTGTTTGGCTATGTTCAGTTCCTCTTCGCCATACCCGATGGCAGTCTTCCGGACCTCATTGAAGTCAACATAATCGGCTTTGCCGCTGATCATGGCCGTCTCCACCACTGTCACAATCTGAAGCTGGGCCTGTAACGCCTTGGCCAGATTGGCCGCTTCCTGCAGAGCCAAATGCGAGATATTACTTCCATCCACGGCTACCAAAATGCGCTTGTACATGATGACGCTCCTTTCAGGGCTAAGCCTCGTTGCGCGTTGGATTCATAGTAAAGCCATCGGAGCGGGTTACATTGATATCCATCAAAAGGTCCCGCTGTCCCAGCCCCACATGGAATCCTTGGCATCGGCAAATTCGATATATACCCGTTCGGACGGGATCTTGAGCTCATCCAGCATCAACTGACACAGTATTTTTGACAAGGACTCGGTTATGCTCTCTGGCAGGCCGATGGATTTTAGTTCGAGGTAGGCGCAGGGCGCATCGCGCCCCGCGAAAATCATCGGCTGGGTGGGATCGATGCGCACCATGACGTATTTTTCCGGTTTGCCGAGGTTCTTGGATACCAGCACTGAGGCCTTTTTGAGAATCTCCCGCTTGGCGTCCTCCGCGATTTCACGATTGGTCTGGATTTTAAGGTAAGGCATGGCATCCTCCGGAGTTGTCGTGACGTATGTAATAATCCACCATAAAGCGAATCATGAAACAATTTTCGCCATCCTGCGAGCGCAATAAGGGACCGATTCTCGCCGTGCTGCGAGAAATAATCACTACTCCCGGACGGGTGCTGGAAATCGGAAGCGGCAGCGGCCAACACGCGGTGCATTTTGCCCGTGGTTTGCCGCACGTGACTTGGCTACCGACAGACACCGCGGAAAATCTTCCCAGCATCGCCGCCTGGAGGGCGGAGGCTCATCTTCCTAACCTGCACGAACCTCAAGCGCTCGATCTCTTTGCCGATGCCTGGCCGGTTGAACAGGCACAGGCACTGGTCTGCATCAACACGATACACATAATTTCGTGGGCGAGCGTGGAAAAACTTTTTGACGGTGCCGGGAGGGTGCTCCTGCCTGGAGGAATCCTGTATGTCTACGGACCCTATCGCTACGCCGAGCGACCGCTGGAGCCAAGCAATGAGGAATTCGACCGTTGGCTGAAAGCCCGCGATCCTTTATCCGGAGTGCGCCTGTTCGAAGATGTCAATCGGCTAGCGGAACAAAAAGGGTTTGTCCTTGCCGGCGATCGCGCGATGCCGGCGAATAACCGTTCCCTCTGGTGGAAAAAGAATTGACTGTTCACTCATATTTCAATTGCTTCACTCGGTACACCGCGGGTGGTACCTTGCGCATGGCCTGATATTTATAGTGAGGGGTGAATCGAAGAATGCTTAATTTCACCGCCATCGGAATGGTGGTATCGGGGATCGGCATCCTGGTCTTTTCTTTTTTCCCCATCTGGAAATTGATGGCCCTGTTGCCGCGCGAAAGGCTGCGGATTCGCTGGTATGTCCTGACCGCCCTGATCTGTATTTTCATCATCGGTTACATGATGTATATCGGCATGTTCTGGGGAACCCACGAGCTGCTCGCCGATCTGGTTGTCCCCGCTATTTTTTTTCTGGGCGCCTGTTTCGTACTGCTAGTCAATTATTTGTCGCTGGAAACCACACGTGACGTGCGGCGCGTGCCCGTGCTCGAGCAGGAAAGCATTACCGATCCTCTCATGGGGATATACAATCGCCGCTATCTCGATCGCTGCCTCTCGACCGAGATTGCCCGCGCTACTCGCTATGGCATACCACTTTCTGTGCTATTGCTCGACATCGATCACTTCAAACGCATCAATGACAGCTATGGTCACCAAGTGGGCGATGTCGTGCTTGCGGAATTGGCCCAGGTGGTCGTCAATACGGTAAGAACGACGGAT
>JAOTWF010000081.1 GCA_029863005.1 Gammaproteobacteria bacterium
AGGTCTCCTTCGACAAGACAAAATTCCTCGCCACGGTGGATGCCAACGTCAAGAAATACGGCTACTGCACCGTGGTGGTGTCTGAGGGCGTGAAGAGCCCGGACGGCAAGTTCCTCGCCGACCAGGGTCTAAAGGATGCCTTTGGCCATGCCCAACTCGGCGGCGTGGCACCGGTAGTGGCCTCGATCGTCAAGGAAGGACTGGGTCTCAAGTATCACTGGGGCGTGGCCGACTACCTGCAGCGCGCCGCGCGCCACATCGCTTCGAAGAACGACGTGGACCAAGCCTATGCCATGGGCAAGGCCGCGGTGGAACTGGCCGTCAAGGGCAGGAATTCGGTCATGCCGACGGTCGAGCGCGTGTCCAACAAACCCTATAAATGGAAGGTCGGCGTCGCCCCGCTCAACAAGGTGGCCAATGTCGAGAAAATGATGCCCAAGGATTTCATCACCGACGACGGCTTCGGCATAACCGTCAAATGCCGGCAGTATCTTGAGCCGCTGATCCAGGGCGAGGACTACCCGCCATACAAGAACGGGATGCCGCAGTATGTGCGCCTCAAGAACTTACCGGTGAAAAAGAAACTGCCGGGCGAATTTAAACCGTAATTATTAATCATTTGGACCGCCACACACGCCATGTAATGCGGAGATAAGTTTTTTCTTCTCTTGGCATTCTTGGCGATAATACTTCAGTAATATTTAATATGACTTTGGACAAGGCCAAGGAAATGCTTCAGGTTCAAGCGGGATTCGGCGGGTTCTACAATGCCAATTCGGCCAAGCTGATCCTGGCAGAAGTCAGCCGCGAGCATGGCCAGGCGGCGGTGGATCGGCTGATTCGTGAGCTGGAACTGGACAAGGTGTTCAATTTCGAGCCAGGCATGCGTTTTGAAGGCGGGCTGGCCATCAAGAAATGAATGCTGGACTGCATTTGATATTTATCAACGATGCCGTACTGCCGAGTCGGTTACTTTCGTCATTTGTTAATAACCATTGCGCCAGTGGGCGCGGTAATACCCAACTTGCGGGAGGAAAAACATGTCTGACAGTCTGATCTTTGCCCTTGCCTGTGCCGTGGCGGCCCTGCTCTATGGCGCGATATCCATCAAATGGGTCCTTGATAAACCCACCGGCAGCGACCGCATGCGCGAGATCGCGGCCGCGATCCAGGAAGGCGCCTCGGCCTACCTGAACCGTCAATACACCACCATTGCCGTCGTCGGCGTGATGCTTTTCCTCGTGATTTATTTCGCACTCGATCCCCGCACCGCCATCGGCTTCGCCATCGGCGCACTTCTTTCCGCTGCCACCGGCTATATCGGCATGAACATCTCGGTGCGCGCCAACGTGCGCACCACCGAAGCGGCGAAGAGTGGGCTCAACCCGGCGTTACAGGTCGCGTTCCGTTCCGGGGCCATCACCGGCATGCTCGTGGTCGGGCTCGGATTGCTGGGCGTGGCCGGGTATTACGCCCTGCTCAAATATTTATATCCTGGCTTCTCCCAGTCTGAACTGATCGCGCCCCTCGTCGGACTCGCCTTCGGCGGCTCGCTTATTTCAATCTTCGCGCGTCTTGGTGGCGGTATTTTCACCAAGGGCGCGGATGTCGGCGCCGACCTCGTCGGCAAGGTCGAGGCCGGCATCCCGGAGGACGACCCGCGCAACCCGGCGGTGATTGCCGACAACGTCGGTGACAATGTCGGCGACTGCGCCGGCATGGCCGCCGACCTGTTCGAGACCTACGCGGTGACCATTATCGCCACCATGCTACTCGGCAGCCTACTGTTACCGGCCTTCGGCAATGCCGTGCTGTACCCCCTGGTGCTCGGTGGCGTGTCCATCCTTGCCTCCATCGTCGGCACTTTTTTTGTGAAAACCAGCGGCAAAGGCAAGATCATGAACGCGCTGTACCGCGCCGTGATCGTCTCCGGCGTCCTCGCGGCCATCGCGTTTTACTTCGTAACCGAGAAAATGATGGTGGGCAACGGTTCCTTCGCCACGATGAACATTTACGGCGCGGCGCTTATAGGCCTGGCGCTTACCACGGCCATGGTCGTGATCACCGAGTACTACACCGCGACCGAATACAGCCCGGTGCGGAAAATCGCGCAGGCCTCGACCACGGGGCACGGCACCAACATCATCGCCGGACTCGGCCTTTCCATGAAGGCCACGGCGCTGCCGGTGCTGGCGGTGTGCGCTAGCATCTGGGGCGCGTACGAGCTGGCCGGCCTCTACGGGATCGCCATCGCCGCCACCTCGATGTTGTCCATGACCGGCGTCATCGTGGCGCTGGATGCCTACGGCCCGGTCACCGACAACGGTGGTGGCATCGCCGAAATGGCAGGGCTGCCGAAAAAGGTGCGTGCCATCACTGACCCACTTGATGCTGTTGGCAATACCACCAAGGCCGTCACCAAGGGTTACGCCATCGGCTCGGCCGGCTTGGCGGCGCTGGTCCTGTTTGCGGATTACACCCACGAACTGGAGCGCTACGGCGAAGTGGTGAAATTCAGTCTTTCCGACCCCAACGTCATTATCGGCCTGTTCATCGGCGGGTTGATTCCCTACCTCTTCGCCGCGATGGCGATGGAGGCGGTCGGTCGCGCTGCCGGCAGCGTGGTGGTCGAGGTCCGGCGCCAGTTCAAGAGCATCAAGGGCATCATGACTGGCAAGGCCAAGCCGAATTATTCCCGGGCGGTGGACATGCTCACCAAGGCCGCGATCAAGGAGATGATCATGCCCTCACTGCTGCCGGTGCTGGTGCCGATCGTGGTCGGCTTCACGCTCGGCAAGGAAGCGCTCGGTGCGGTATTGCTCGGCACCATCGTCACCGGCATTTTCGTCGCCATCTCCATGACCACCGGCGGCGGCGCCTGGGACAACGCCAAGAAATACATCGAGGACGGAAAGCACGGCGGCAAGGGCTCGGATGCGCACAAGGCGGCGGTCACCGGCGACACGGTCGGCGATCCCTACAAGGACACGGCGGGTCCGGCGATCAACCCGATGATCAAGATCATCAATATTGTTGCGCTGCTGATTGTGCCGTTGCTGTAAACTGTTTTTCTGCACCAAACAAAGGCCGGCACTCGCCGGCCTTTGTTTTTGAGGGATACAATACTGTAATGAAAATATGCATCGTCTCCGACAGCCACGATCATCGCGAACATCTGGCCGCCGCTGTCAGCGAGGCAAAAACACTGGGTGCACAGGCCGTGATCCATTGTGGTGATTTGGTGGCACCAAGTACGCTGCATGCGATTATTCCGCTGGGGCTGCCGGTGCATATCGTGCACGGCAACAACCAGGGCGACCTGTATCACCTAAACAAACTCGCGCACCAGCCGGAAAACAGGGTGCATTATTACGGCCAGGACGGTTCGTTTTTGCTCGGTGGGAAAAAAATATTTCTCGTACATTATCCGAACTATGCCAAGGCCATGGCACTTACGGGCGATTACGACATGGTGTGCAACGGTCATGAACATCACGCCGTCATCGAGCCTATCCAGAACATCAAGGGTTGGGAAACGCTGCGCATCGATCCCGGTACCGTGGGCGGCGTGAGCGCGCCGGCTACTTACGTTTTGGGCGACCTCGCGAAGATGGAATTCGAAGTCCGTGCGGTGCCAGGGCCGGCTGGAGCAGGCGGATGGCAGGTCTCCAAAGCACAGCGCTGAACGGCGCTCTCCTGCTGTGGGCGTTATGGCCCATGACGGTCAGCGCCGCCCCCGCTGAATGGGTTGAAGGGTTTGAGGCTGGGCTTACCCAAGCACGGGAGCGACAGCGTCCGGTCTTCGTGTATTTTGACGCCGTGTGGTGCAGCTGGTGCCAGCGCTACAAACGCGACACGCTCGAGACACCGCAAGTGCGCCAATTACTCGCGCAGCACTACGTGGCCACGCGGGTGGATTTCGACGCGCGCCCGGATCTCGTGAAGCGCTATGACGTTCGTGGCCTTCCCTACACCCTGATTCTCTCGCCGTCGGGTGAAGTCCTGAACGGGTTCGTGGGCATTCTCACGCCTAAAGACATGTCGGATTTGCTGCGAGAATTTGCCGCGAGGACAGAGCCAACGCTGGCCAGAGAAATCCCAGATATCGTTGCGCGCAGTGGTAATCTCGATCGGGCGGGATTCGAGAAATTCCGCCGCTCTTTTCTGGAACACATTACCCATTTGTACGATCCACAACACGGGACCCTCGCGGGAAGATTCGAGACCGGGGCCACGCTCAAGCGTCCTTCTCCTCTGACTTGGATGTATCTCGCCAACCAAGAACCCTGGCGCGAGCGCGCGCGGCGTGCGGCGTTGGTCGAGCACAAACGCCTGCACGATCCTGTGGGTGGCGGGTTTTTCAATTTCCTCGACCCGTCACAGCCGGGCGGCGATTACACCGAATCCTCGAAATTGCTCGAAGGCAACGCCTGGCTTATCGCCTGGTTTGCCCGGGTAGGCGCCAATAACGCCGAGCTGAAACAGGCAGCCGCCGAAGGGTGGCGATTCTTGCGTGAGCGTCTGTGGGATGCACGCGAAGGCGGATTCTGGCAAGCGCAGGTCGCCGACCAACGCTATTACGCGATTCCCCCGGCGCAGCGGCGGCGTGCCACCATGCCACCACTGGATCACATGAAACGCGCCGACACCAATGCCCAGGCGGCCTGGGCGCTCGTGCAGTACGCGCGTGCCAGCGGTGACCGGCGCGCGCTGGAATATGCCACGGGTGCGCTCGATTACGTGCTCGCGACGTTGTGGCGCGATGGACGACTCTATCATCATTGGCGCGACGGAATGCTTTCCACTCCGGACGTACCGCTCGACTGGTTCTGGGTGTTGGGTGCTGGAGCCGAAATAGAACTCGTCCGACCAGAGGCGGCGCGTCGTCAGCGCTTGCAGGAAATTAGCGCCCTCGCCGCCAACTGGTTGCGGCATGAAATGCGCACGACGAATCTTGAATTAGCCGACCCGGAACTCATGGGACTGATTGCATGGGTTTCACAGTATCAATCACTGTTTCCACAGATTCCGGGCCAATCGCGCGAATGGGCGATCCGCCGGCTGCATCTGCGCGCCGACACAGCGCCGGATGACGTGGTGTTCGGACTGCAGGCCTGGGAGCAGGCGTTAAAGCAAAAACCCTAGGCCGACTCGGCGCGATGGTCTGTTGTGGCGCCGTCACTCGCCGCAGGCAAGGCATGCAGCCCAAGCTTAGCGAAAAGCTTCTTATCGGTGTTGGATTCCGGGTTGGGCGTGGTAAGCAGTTTGTCACCGTAAAAGATGGAATTGGCGCCGGCCAGAAAACACAGCGCCTGGAGGTGATCTGGCATACTACTGCGGCCGGCGGAAAGCCGCACGAATGACGTTGGCATCGCAATACGTGCGACCGCGACTGTACGCACGAACTCGATCGGATCAAGCCTTGGCTTATCGGATAAAGGCGTGCCGGGGATATGTACCAGCAGGTTGATGGGTACCGATTCCGGCGGCGGGTCGAGCGCAGCCAACTCAGCAATAAACTCTATGCGATCCCCGCGCGACTCCCCCATTCCCAGGATGCCGCCGCAACAGACCTTGATGCCGGCGGATCGCACTTTATTCAGAGTTTCCAACCGGTTATCAAAACTGTGGGTGTGCACGATGTTGTCGTAATGGGCGCGCGAAGTATCAAGATTGTGATTGTAGTAATCCAGACCCGCCTGCGCCAATTGGTCGGCCTGCCCTTCGCGCAATAAGCCAAGTGTGGCGCAGGTTTCCAGGCCCAGCTCCTTGACTGCACGAATCATCTCGGTGACTTCCGCCAGATCCTTTTCCTTCGGACCACGCCAGGCGGCGCCCATACAGAATCTTGTGGCGCCGCGATCCAGGGCGGAGCGGGCGGCGGCGAGAACTTCCTCTCGGAGCATGAGGGGCTGGCTTTGGACGTCGGTGTGGAAGCGCGCTGATTGGGAACAGTATCCGCAATCTTCAGAACAGCCACCGGTCTTGATGGACAAGAGTGTGGACAACTGTACCGCGTTCGGATCGAAGTGCCGACGATGCACGCTCTGGGCACGATAGATCAGATCATTGAACGGCAATTCAAAGAGGGCGGCAATTTCGGCGGTATCGGGGCGCATCAGTATTTACTAAAGGGAATGGTCGCGACAAACTAGGGCAAGCCGGTCCGCGTGTCAACCTTGTTCGAAAGGGTAAGTTGACGAAAGAGTTTAGGCCGACGCGTTATTCTCGCGAGAATTGCCAGTGGCGATGGCGCGCAGACGATTCATATCAAGCAAACTGATCTGCCGTCCGTGTACGCTGATCAAGCCTTCGTCATGGAAACGCGAAAGCAAGCGACTTACCGTCTCGAGCGCGAGCCCCAAGAAATCACCCAAGTCTTGGCGCGACATGCTTAGCTTGAATTCCTCCGGTGCCCCGCCCAAACGTTCCAGCCGGCGAGAGAAACTCATGAGGCAGGAGGCAAGGCGCTCCTCCGCGGTCATGCGGCCCAGCAGCATGAGCATTTCCGCATCGCGCACGATTTCGCGACTCATGATTCTCAGCAGCTGATGCTGCAGCCCGGGAATTTTGGTCGCCAGGTCCTCCAGCGAGGGAAAGGGAATCTCACACACTTCCGAAGACTCGAGCGCCTCGGCGCTGCACGGATGCTTGTCACTGTTAATGGCATCGATGCCGAGCAACTCACCGGGGAGATAAAAGCCGGTCACTTGGGCACGGCCATCTTCAATCAATCCGGTGGTCTTGAGCGCACCCGTGCGAATGGCATACAGCGAATTCAAGGGGTCACCAACACGGTAGAGCATTTCGCCTTTTTTCAGCATGCGGCGACGCTTGATGAGTCGATCGAGCGCAGAAATATCGGTATCGGTGAGCCCTAGCGGCAGACACAACTCTTGAAGCGTGCAGTTTTTGCAAGCCGCCTTGATGCTGGAGATGCTTATCACCGCGGCCGCATCATTCTTCGGCATTGTGGGCTTTCCTAAAAAATTAGGGGCAATGAGCCCGTTAACCATAGGCCCGATTAACCAGCTTAAGGCTTCCAGAATATCACGAAGCCGCATATACCGTATGTGGATTCAGAATGTGGAAACATATTCAAATCGTGGGTATTGAGAACAGCAATAATCACAGCGTTTATGTCATGTATTATGGCTCTATAAGGACTTTCCATCCTAAAATGTTAATAATTGTTAACACGATTGCGCCGTTCTGCCTCAATAGCCAGACTTTGACTTGTCAGTGTAGAGCCATTTTCTTTTAAGCCTTGAATCGGCTGGGTTTCCCTGCTTTGTACCATCAGGGGATAGCGCTGGACCTTCCTTCGAGTTATTCATTTTATTTGTTTGGACATTAATAAATTTATGATTGCGCCCCCAAATCCCGAGAACGAAACCAGACGTTTGGCGGCCCTGCATGCCTTACGAATCCTCGATACGCCCGCCGAAGAGCGTTTTGACCGTATCACCCGAATCGCCCAGAAACTATTCAACGTACCCATCGCCCTGGTCAGCCTGGTGGACACCAAGCGTCAGTGGTTCAAATCTCGCATCGGTCTGGATGCCATCGAAACGCCACGAGATATTTCCTTTTGTGGTCACGCCATTCTGCAGACAGACATATTCATCGTGCCGGACGCATCGGTGGATCTACGCTTTGTCGATAATCCGCTGGTGACGGGCGATCCGAAAATTCGATTTTACGCCGGGCAACCTTTGCGCGACATCGAAGGAAACAAACTCGGAACGCTGTGCCTCATCGACCGCCGGCCGCGCGAGCTGGATGAGGGGCAACGGCAACTCCTGCGTGACCTCAGTCTCTGGGCCGAGAACGAGTTGAACTCGGCCAGCTTGGGTAACGTGTTGTACAGGCTTCAGGAAAGCGAGCATCGTTATCAGACGCTCGCGCAAGAAGCCATGGAGGCGACGGCACTCAAGCAGGCCATTCTCGATTGCGCCAACTACAGCATCATCTCAACAGACACTGAAGGAACCATTCGCACTTTCAACCAAGTGGCCCAGCGCTGGCTGGGCTATGCCCCGGATGAAGTCATTGGGAAACAGACCCCCGCCATCATTCATGACCCTCAGGAAGTATCGCAGCGCGCGCAAGTCCTGTCCAAGGATCTGCGACACCCTGTCGAACCTGGATTTGAGGTTTTCGTGGCCAAGACCCGTGTCGGGATGGCGGATGAAAACGAGTGGTCCTATATCCGCAAGGATGGAAGCCGGTTTCCTGTACGGCTTTCGGTAACGGCCCTGAAAAATCCCACAGGACAGATTACCGGCTTTCTTGGTATAGCAAGCGACATCAGTGTTCACAAGCAGGCGGAGAGGGAGCGCGATCGTTTCTTCGAGATGTCGCTGCACATGCTATGCATCGTGGGATTCGATGGACATTTCAAGCAGCTTAATTCCGCTTGGGAGCAAACGCTCGGTTTCAGCTTGGCTGAACTGAGTGCCAAGCCCTTCATCAAGTTTGTCCATCCGCAAGATCGAGAACGCTTGTTGCTGGAGGTCGACAGGTTGATCAACGGAGGGCAGACGCTCCAGTTCGAGAGTCGCCATCTCTGCAAAAACGGATCCTATAAATGGTTGTTGTGGAGTGCCACTTCTTACCTGGAGGAAAAATCAATTTATGCCATCGCTCGCGATATTACCGAGGCCAAGAAAATTGACCAGATGAAAAGTGAATTCATCTCCACCATTAGCCACGAGCTTCGCACGCCGC
>JAOTWF010000082.1 GCA_029863005.1 Gammaproteobacteria bacterium
CTGCCTGATCATGCAGGCCACCATTTCCGACCGGCCGCTCACCATCGTGCTGCTCAATTCGTGGGGCAAGCTCAGCCGTTATGGTGACGCCCGCCGCATCCAGCAGTGGCTGGAACGGGCCGAGCGCCGCGTCCCGCCGCTGCAAACCGCACGCGCTCCCATCAGTTAATAGAAATAAACCGGGGTTTCCAGGCAATCCCGGTGCATCCGGGTTGAAACCGGCGCAGCACTACACCGGTGAGTCGCTCCGGCGCACGCCGGAGACGGCAAAAACCGGATCTGATTTCACGCGCTGTGCGGCATGCGTATCAGCTGCCGGGCGCGGCCAACCCCGCCTCGATAGCGAGGCGATATCCACGAATCCCCCCGATAGTCGAAAGTAGTCGATCACGAGCCCGACCCGCTCAAACGGATGTAGCTCAGTCCACAACGAAATGACCTTGGGGGGGAACCACCGATCGGAGAAGGTCACGATAAAAGTACCGCCCGGCCTAAGCACGCGCGCCACCTCGCGAAACACCTCAAGCGGTCGGGTCAGGTATTCGACTGACACGGTACAGATCGCGGCATCGAAAGTGGCGACCTCGAAAGGCAACTGCGGACTGGCGTTGAGATCATGCACCACGCGCTCACTTAAATCCGGATTCCGCTCGAGTTCCTCCCGATTCAGGCCCAGACCTGTGACTTCCGTATGGTCCCGAGATTCCGGCAGATGCGATACCCAGCTGCTCATGAGATCAAGAACACGCATGTCTGGCCGGATGTATTCGCCATAGATCTGGCGCACCCCGGCAAGCGCAACGTCATCGAGATGCTGAACCAGCCGCGGTTGCTGGTAGAAATCGGGGTCCGGCCGGGGATCGATCCGGGCAAACGGATCACCGGCAAAAAAATCAGTATCGCGGTCGGCAAGCGCCGCCTGCATCCCCGGCCCGTCTGCCGTGATTTCCACGGGAACATCGTTGCAATGACCACCGCGTTCCTCTTTTGCCTCCAGATCCTGAATGATCCGGCCTTCCACGACAGCGTTGAAGCCGGCGAACGGATGATTGAAATCCGCCGCCATGTGGTCGGTGGTGGTGATCAGACAGCGTAACGGCCGGCGATCCTCGGGAAAAAAGTCGTGGACATCATGCACAAAATGACGCGGATAGAAGCGACCGGCAAGCGGAAGAAGTCCGGCGAGTTCCGGCCGGGGCGGACGAAATTGATTCCGCCGCAACATGCGCACCAGTGAGCGGTCATACGGCTCGACCAGTGCGCCAATCGGCGTCGGACAGGATACGATCTGACCGGGATCGGCACGTGCCAGGCGTGCTGCCAGATCACCCGGAAACATGTCGCGCCACAGACTGACGCGTTCAAAATATAATTGATCGGTGTGGCGCGCGTAGCGGCTCTGCCAGAGCAGCGCCAATTCCACGCTCGCCATGCGCGCCTTGTCCATCGCTATTTTCCAGAATGTAGCCAGCCATCAATGGAGCACCTTGCAACGATACTGCCAGCAGCGCCGCCAGCAGGCTGAGTGTAGCGCCGGTACTGAGCCATGCGCGCAATTGCCGGTACCACTCGGGGGCGAGCCCGCCGAGAACTGAATAGTCCACGAGGTACGTCACGCCAAACAGCAGCGCCAGCATGCCCACTGCCGGCAGTGGTGGCATCATCAATACCAGCCAGGCGATCAGCGCGGGCGTTACGCTCAATCCAAGGCGCCACCACAGTTCTGGCAAGTTTTGCCTTTCGCGTAATGCCAGCCCCCAATGCACAGCACCAATGAAGGACAGGATGATAGCGGCATAGCTTAACAACGCGCCGAGAATCTGCGCGTGCCAGGCCGGTGGTGCCAGCCATAAACCCGTGGCACCGGCGACAAATGGAATCAGCCCGCCGCCACCGAACCACCAGGCTGGCGCCGGAATTGGTGCCATCCGATCAAGGGGTACCCGGAAATCATGCGCGAAGAATTCCTCATAGCCGCCGAGAAACTGGCGATCAACGAAGATCTGCGGCAATTGATGCCAGCCGGTGAAAGATTCGAGCGCATGAAAGCGCTGACGCATGTGCATCGAACCCATCCCCATAATGACCTGTCGGTACGGCACACCGAGGCGATTCAACCGTGCCAAGATCGGACGCACATCCGTGAGGTTGGAACAGAAGATCACGACGCGTGCGCTGGCGATCAATCCATGCAGCTCGTTTTCATCTGCCGACGCCGCATAGCCGGCGGGATCAGACAGGTTGGTCATGATGGCTCTCCTCTTGCTCTGGCCGGCTGTCGTTCTGGCTGATACACCCCGGCATGTCTTAGTGTATCGAGTTTGTATAATATATGTACATATAGATTATATCAACCATTCTATGAAATAATAATTGTTATCCGTTTTTTTAAGCTTTTTATCCCTATTGACTGCTGTGGGCTTATTATTGTATATATATTGTATAGTTTATTTTATGAGAGAAGATCATGACTTATCTTGCCGCCATAGCTCACCTGATCCGTAGCCTGATAGCCCGTTTGGTGCCGACGCCCAGACTGCAAACGGTTCCTCTGCCGTTGCCTAAACCGCGTCAACCCCGCTAGTCCGACTACAGCGGTAAACCAGGCTCGATGACCAAAACCAACCTCAAGAAAATCACCCCGGAAACGGAGCTGTACCCGATTCGCACCGTATCCACACTCACCGGCGTGAATCCGATTACGTTGCGCGCCTGGGAACGACGCTACGGCCTGGTCAGGCCGGTACGCACGCCCAAGGGTCACCGGCTCTACACCCGTGAGGACATCGATCTGATCCACCGTATTACCGCCCTGCTCGACAAGGGCGTCGCGATCGGCCAGGTGCGCGTTTCGCTCGGTTTGCCCGCTGATGAGAAACCGGTCCGCCCCGTCACCGATCCATGGCAGAGCTATCGGGAACGCATGGTGAACGCCATTATCCGCTTCGACGAGAGCCGTTTGGAAGACACATACAACGAGGCGCAGGCTCTCTACCCAATGGACCTCCTCATTCGTCACCTGTTACTGCCGCTGCTCGGGGAACTCGGGCGGCGCTGGGAAACTGCTGAGGGCTCCGTAGCTGAGGAACATTTCTTTGGCGTATACCTGCGCAACAAACTCGGTGCCCGTTTTCATCACCGCCATCGCGGTAATCAGGGACCGAAAATTATGGTCGCCTGCCTGCCGGGAGAAGCCCATGAAAACGGCATCCTGCTGTTCGCGCTGGCCGCTCACGATCATGGATATCGTCTGGTGGTCCTCGGCGCCAATATGCCGTTGACGGAACTGGCGATCGCGGTCAAAAGGGCGCAGGCAGATGCCCTGGTTCTGTCCGGCTCACTTGATCCCCTACCGGTTGTTCTGGACGAACAGCTGCCGAAGCTGGTGGCGGGCGTGAATATTCCCGTTTTCATCGGCGGCAACACATCGGTAACCCGTCATGATGCCCTGATTCGCGCCGGCGCATATCCCCTTGGCGCCGATATCGAACCAGGCCTGAAACGCCTCGGCGAAATTCTCGCCAGCAAAAACTGATACGTGGGGCAGTCACCGGCCCCGATTCTCATCGGGAAGGAATGATTTTCTTCATAACATGGTTGACACAGACAGAGAGAGCAAATCATGAACAGCGCGACGAATATTGCCATTGAATGGATCGAACAAGACCGCATCCCGGATGTCGTCATCCGCGCTGGCATCCGTCGCTTGCTGCGCCAGCGTCTGGAAGAACTGGCGCCAGGCGATGCCGCCACCTCAGGCGAACTGACGGAATGCTTCATCGAGGGTATGAACAGCGGCCCTATTGCGCACGTACCCGAAAAGGCGAACGAACAACATTATGAAGTCCCGGCAGAATTTTTCGCCCTGGCGCTCGGACAGCGGCGGAAATACAGCTCCTGCTACTGGCCGCAGGACATGGAAACCCTCGACCAAGCCGAGATCGCAGCTCTGCAACAGACGGTGGAACATGCCGGCCTGGCGGATAACCAACGCGTACTGGAACTCGGCTGCGGGTGGGGCTCGCTCACCCTGTGGATGGCTGAGCATTACCCTGCCAGCCACATCACGGCCGTGTCCAATTCCGCTTCACAGCGACGCTGGATCGAAGCCGAGGCCGCGCGCCGGAGCCTGACCAATGTCCGCGTCATCACGGCCGACATGAATGATTTCGATACCAGCGATACCTTCGACCGAATCGTGTCCGTCGAAATGTTCGAGCACATGCGCAACTGGCGTGGGCTATTCGCGCGGGTACATCGCTGGCTCGTTCCCGGCGGAAGTTTTTTCATGCATGTCTTCTGCCACCGCTCTGTGCCCTATGCCTTCGAGGACAGCGGCCCGGGCGACTGGATGAGCCGGCACTTCTTCACCGGCGGCATGATGCCAAGCGACGAGCTGCCAGCGCGCTTCCAGGACGATCTGCGTCTGCGCCGACGCTGGCGCTGGGACGGCCGGCACTATGAAAAAACCGCGAACGCCTGGCTCGCCAATCTCGATCGTCATCGCGACGAGGTTATGCCAATCCTCGAGCGCACCTACGGCAGCGAACAGGCCGGTGTGTGGTTCACACGCTGGCGGATTTTTTTCATGGCCTGCACCGAACTGTTCGGATACGACCATGGCCAGCAGTGGTGGGTCAGTCATTACCTGTTCGAACGCCCCGCCAAGACGGATTCACCATGAACGTGTTCGTCAATTTCATTCTGTTTCAGGCCGGCTGGTTCGCCTGCGTGCTTGGCGCCGCCAACGGTCAGCCCTTGGCCGGTACCGGCATCGCGCTCACGATCGTGCTGCTGCACGTTTTGCGTTCCGCGCGCCCGCGGGTCGAAGTGGCCTTGGTGCTGCTGGTTGCGGCCATCGGCACCGTCTGGGACAGCGGAGTCATGCTCCTCGGCGTGCTGAACTACACCAGCGGTCTGCTGTTCCCGTATGTTGTGCCGCCCTGGATGATCGCGCTGTGGATGGTGTTCGCTACCACGCTCAATATTTCGCTGCGTTGGCTCAAGACCCGGCCGCTGCTCGCGGCGCTGCTCGGCGCCACCGGCGGACCAGCTGCCTACTACGCCGGTCATGCCCTCGGCGCCGTCGGCATGCCTGAAGTCGTCACAGCCGTGTCGGTACAGGGCCTCGGCTGGGGCATCCTGGTTCCCCTGCTCGTTTGGCTCTCGATCAAATTCGACGGCGTCACAGGCGCGCGTCGGGAGACACAGCCATGTTTGACCTGAACGCCTGGATCACGGCACTGCTGCCGATCGGCGTGCTCGCGCTCGTCACCTGGTCCGTCAGCGTCGTCAAGCGCGACGCCAGCATCGTCGACAGCGTGTGGTCGCTGTTTTTTCTCGGCTCCGCCGTCGCCTATTCGATCGCCATATCCGATACGGGCTCCCGGGCGGTGCTGATGCTGGTGCTGGTAATGCTCTGGGCATCGCGGCTCTCACTGTACATCACCTGGCGCAACTGGGGCGAAGCCGAGGACCATCGTTATCGGGCCATTCGCGCGCGTAATGAACCCTACTTCACGCTCAAGAGCCTGTACCTCGTATTCGGTCTGCAGGGACTGCTCGCATGGATCATCTCGCTGCCGCTGCTGGCGGGCATCGCCTCACCGCAACCGCTTAATCTGTTCGATTACGCCGGTGCCGGCCTCGTGCTATTCGGGCTGACGTTTGAATCCATGGCCGATATCCAGTTGTCCCGTTTCAAATCGCGCGCCATTAACCGCGGGCGTGTACTCGACACCGGCTTGTGGCGCTATTCGCGTCATCCCAATTATTTCGGCGAATTCTGCGTGTGGTGGGGTTTCTATCTGATCGCGCTCGCCGCCGGCGGTTGGTGGGCGGTGGCTTCGCCCCTGCTCATGTCGTTCCTGCTGCTCAAGGTCTCGGGCGTGACATTGCTGGAACAGGACATCAGCGAGCGGCGGCCGGCCTACCGGGATTATATGTTGCGTACCAATGCATTCTTCCCGGGGTCGAGGCGAGAACACGTCACAGAGGAGCTGCACACATGAAACGGAAATTCCTGTTCGCGGTGCTGTTGGCCCTGTTGCCGCTCCAGTCGGAAGCGGCGCGCGAGTGGCGTTTCACCGCTTACCTGGACGACAAGCCGATCGGCTATCACCGCTTCGCCTTGAGCGAGGAAAACGGCGAACAGCAGCTCGTCAGCGAGGCCCGCTTCAACGTGAAATTCCTGCTGATCACAGCCTATCAATACGCACATGACAACCGCGAGCGCTGGCGTGGAGACTGCCTAGCACGGATCGAGGCCGCCACCGACGATAACGGCGAGGACTTTCGCGTGCGCGGCCAACTCGTGGGCGAGGGATTTCATGTCGATAACGGGCAGGAACAAAACACCCTGCCGGGCTGTGTCATGACCTTCGCCTACTGGAATCCGGATTTCCTCCGGCAGCCGCGGTTGCTCAATGCCCAGAACGGCGACTATCTCGATGTCAGCGTGCGCGATTTGGGTCCCGACACGATCGCAGTCCGCGGACAGGAACGCCCGGCGCGGCGTTACCGGCTCGAGGCGCGCGGCTTCCGGATCGAACTGTGGTACTCACCCGAGCGTGAATGGCTGGCGCTCGATTCCATTACCGAGAGCGGCAAACGGCTGCGCTACCGCCTCGAATGAATTAATAAGACGGGATCATCATGAAAAAACTATTTTCTTTCCTCTGTTTGCCCATGGTGCTGTCACTCGGCGCCTGCCAGAGCGTTCCGCTGACGCCGATCAAGGCCGTCCTGCACGTGGACCTCAAGCGTTTCATGGGCGACTGGTACGTAATCGCGAGCATACCGACCTTCATCGAGCAAGGCGCCCACAACGCGGTCGAGACCTACCGGCTGAACGAGGACGGGACCATTGCGACCACGTTCACTTTCCGTCAGGGCAGCTTCGATGGCGAAGAGAAACGCTATCAGCCGACCGGCTACGTGTTCGACACCGAATCGAATGCCGTGTGGGGCATGCAGTTTATCTGGCCGATCAAGGCCGATTACCGCATCGTTTACCTTGACCCGAACTACACTCAAACAATCATCGGGCGCGATAAGCGTGATTATGTGTGGATCATGGCACGCACGCCGGCGATCCCGGAGACGGACTATACGCGTCTGCTTGCGCTGCTCGGCGAACAGGGCTATGACGTCTCGAAAATCCAGCTGGTGCCGCACCGATGGAACTGAATCCGTCCCGTCATGAGCACCTGCTCGCCTGGCCACGCCGGGCATTTGCCGCCTGGATTGACTCTGCCGTGACGCCGGATGACGCTGGGGCGCAGCGGATTGACTGGCTGCGTATCCTGCCGTTTATCGCCCTGCACGCGGCCTGTTTCGGCGTGATCTGGGTCGGCTGGAGCCCGGTGGCCATAGCTGTGGCCGTGATCCTGTATGCACTGCGACTGCTGGCCATCACCGGTTTTTATCACCGCTATTTCTCGCACCGCGCGTTCCGCACCTCACGCGCCATGCAGTTCGTCTTCGCCGTGCTTGGCGCCAGTGCCGCGCAACGCGGGCCGTTGTGGTGGGCGGCGCAGCACCGCCATCATCATGCGCATGCCGACGGTCCGCTCGATCCGCATTCGGCACACCGGCACGGTTTCCTGTGGAGCCACCTTGGATGGTTTCTGGCGCGCGAAAGTTTTCGCACCCGGCTCGAGCGTGTACCCGATCTGGCGCGCTACCCGGAACTGCGTTTTCTCGACCGCTACGATGTACTCGTGCCAGTGCTGCTGGCGGTCCTTCTTTTTTTCGCCGGCGAGTGGCTGGCGCATACGGTCCCCGAGCTAGGCGCCAACGGCTGGCAACTCGTGGTATGGGGATTCGCCATCTCGACCGTGGCGTTGTACCACGTGACCTTTACCATCAACTCGCTTGCGCACCGCTTCGGCCGGCGGCGTTATGACACGCGCGACGATTCGCGCAACAACCTGTGGCTGGCACTCCTCACCTTCGGTGAGGGGTGGCACAACAATCATCACCATTACCCGGCGTCCGCGCGCCAGGGATTCCACTGGTGGGAAATCGACATCGCCTATTACTTTCTGCGGCTGCTGGCACTGTCGGGGCTGATCCGGGATCTGCGCCCGGTGCCGGCGCACATCCGCGATTCTCGCATCCTGCCTCACGGAGAACAGTCATGAAAATCGCCATCGTCGGTACCGGCATCGCCGGCAATGTCGTCGCCCACCGGCTCTACCACGAGCACGACATCAGCGTGTTCGAGGCTGGATCGCATATTGGCGGGCACAGCCATACGCACGATGTCATCGTCGGTGATCGCGCGTATGCCGTCGATACCGGTTTCATCGTCTTCAATGACTGGACCTATCCCCGTTTCATCGAGCTGATCGACGAACTGGGTGTG
>JAOTWF010000020.1 GCA_029863005.1 Gammaproteobacteria bacterium
ATGCCGGCATCGAAGGCTCGGTCGTATACCATAAGGTTGCCGAGTCCAAGGAAGTCAACTACGGCTATAACGCCCAGACCGGCGAGTACGGAGACATGTTCAAGATGGGCATCCTCGACCCGACCAAGGTGGAGCGCATCGCGTTGCAGAACGCGGCTTCCGTCGCCGGTCTCATGATCACGACCGAGGCCATGGTCGCCGAAATGCCGAAGGATGAATCTCCGGCTGGCGGTGGCATGGGTGGCATGGGCGGGATGGGTGGCATGGGCGGCATGGACATGTAATCGACCATTCCACTCGGTTAATGCTGTCACGGAAGGCCCCGGCAACGGGGCCTTTCTTTTTTGTTTCACAGGATGGTATAGCCCTTGCCCTAGGAGAGATTCCTCCTCTAGGCTGATCCGGTTCCGGCAGTCTCATATGCCCCGGTGTGCAACGGTTTTCGGGGCGCGGCGTTCAACGTTAACAAGTCAGGAGATCATCTCAATGAAAATGAACAAATGGCTGATCGTGGCAGGTTGCGCATTGACGGCGCCGGCGTTGGCGATGCAGTCCACCAATGTCGAGTACTCGGCCGATTCGTACATGGAATCAGCCGAAGGGGTGATGGAGGGAGCCGTTTATTCCGCCCCCGGCAAGGAACGGCGCGAATTTGTCCAGGATGGCGAGAAGATGATCATGATCATGCGCCACGACAAGAAGGTCATATGGATGCTGATGCCCGAAGACAAGACGTACATGGAGATGAAGATGCCCAAAGAGGGCCGCAAGGACGATATGAGCGGCTACAAGATCGAAACGTCCACGGTCGGGCCGGAGACGGTCAATGGCGTGAAAACCACCAAGAGCAAGATGATCATGACCGGTCCCAAGGGCGACAAGCTGGGCGGATTCGGGTGGAGAACGAAGGAAAACATCGTCGTCAAACTCGATGCCATCGCCGTGGACAAGAACAGCAAGGAACGATTCAAGATCGAGCTCAATAACCTCAAGGTTGGCAGGCAGAATCCCGCCATGTTCGAGATCCCGGCCGATTTCACCAAGATGGACATGGGCATGGGCGGGCTCGGCAAGATGATGATGGGTGGGCACGGCAAGGGCGATGACAAGCCGGCGCCCGAGAGCAAAAACAAGAGCAAGAGCGGATTCGGCCTCAAAGACGCCATTGATCTTCTGAAATAGGGGAAACCAACATGACCACTACAGCGAAAATCTTTTTCGTGACGCTCTTGCTCGCCGGCATGGCCACGCCGGTTTTTGCCGACGGCGAGGGGATAGACTGTCACGATCCCAAGTACTTGAACATCAAGAATGCCGCGAAGAAAAATTACGCAGACATGCTGGCCCATGACAAGGCCGGGCGAACGAAAGAGGCCTTCGATGCCGCAAGAGAGTTCAATGCCTCCTGCATGAGCAAGAACGAGCAGGAAATCGATCGCTTCAGCGCCACACGCTGGGCGATGCTCAGGAAGACGAGCCTAAAGCTGGGCGAGCAAGCCGAGAGCAAGGGAAAATTCGCCGAGGCCCACAAGTACTTTAGCGAGTACTACTACGGAATCGCCGCCGACCGGGTGGAGATGAAGATGGCGACAGCCAGGCCGGATGATTTCCAGGCCATGTCAAAGGCAGTTTATCGTTTTCGCGAAACGCGGGAGCACCTGAATCGCTTGGATATGAACGAACTGAGAAAGATCAATCCGAACGACCACGATGCCATTGCGCGCAGAGGCTATTCCCCTCACCAGTTTGGGCCAATGATGACCGAGCGTGATCCCCGTCTTAAGGCGATTGCCGGCCATCTCGACAAACTTCAAGCCATAGCGACAAAAAACGGAGAAAAATTTCTGTCTGACGAAGACAAGATATTCAACGCGCGCAAGACGTCCATGACCGCGAAGAGCGATTCCCTTGCCGAGCTGAAAAAGGCGAGAGACTGGCTTGGCCTGTTCGGGCAGGAGAAGCGGGCAAATGATCGGGCGGAAAAGCGCGGGGATACCTTGCTTGCTGATGACTCCCGGAAATCGCTTGAGCTCGCGATCTCTTATTACGAGTTCCCGAACAATCGCAAGGAAGGGAACGTCCAGAAGGTCAGGGACAAGGCGCGCCGCCTGGGAGATGCCCACCTAAAGAAGGGCGAGAAAAAGATCGCCGCCGACTATTACAACCTTGCCGGTCTCGGCGACAAGGCCGCGAAACTGGAGGAAGCCCACGAGGCGGAAAAGGAAAAGGCCGAAGTGAAGCGCCAAGACAAATTCAAGAAGGACCAGAAGTCGCTCGAAAAAGAACTCGGGCTTTAGCCGAAAGTACCATCGTTATGAATCTGTTCGCTGCGGTGGTTGCGTAACGGGGGAGACGAAAGCCATGTCTATAAAGAAACAGAAATGGCTTGTTGGGTCCGTGATGTGGCTGTTCAGCCTGGCCGCCGGCGGTGCCGGCGAGCTGGTGGACGGTTATCATCTGATGCCAGCTTCCGCAGTCGTAAAAGTGGGCGCAACGGCAAAGCTGGACCTTGTTTACTGCATTGTGAAATCCAGCGCTTCAAGAACGAATCCAAAAGGTCAATCCAGCGACAAACCGAGGGGGAAGTACTATGGGGAAAACGTATCGGACGATGAACTGGCGCCTTTGAGAGAAAAATATCGCGGAGAGGAAATCCCTGACGATGATCTGGCGCCATTGCCGGTGATGAAGCTGGTATGCGAAGGTGATGAGGGCTATGGGGATGAGCTGGCGCCGCTGGTGCCACTTGAAGTGCAGTGGCGGGTGATCGACGGCCAGGGCCGCGTAAGTGGGGACAATAAAGGCGCCACCTATCACGCGCCGGCGTCCAGGCCGAAGCCGAACCAGGCGACGGTGGCGGTGACGTTCAAATACCCACTGACTACCGGTGGAAAAAACTACCCCAAGGCAAAGCAGACACTGCTGTCCCGCATCACGATTCTGGACGAGGTCAAAACCTACACCGGCACGTTCTCTATGTCCGATGTGAGTGTGTTTTCGGAATATACGACAAATCTGACGGGCAATATCCGCTGGGAATTCGACGACTACTACGAGGAAGGAGCCTGGCGCGAGTATACAGGTAGCGGCACCGCCGCCTTGCGCATTAGTCGCAAAGGCTGTGGCACGCCCGCGGAATTCTCCAACGTTCCGGTGGAAGGCCGGCTCAAGGTATTTGACGACAAAAAATATGAATTCCTGATAAACCTCGTCGGCGACGCCGAGCAAACGAGAGCCTGCCGCCGTGGGGATGCCCAATGGGTGGAGACGTACTTTTCCGGGGGTCATGCCATGAATCAAGGGGATCCTTGCGCCCTGAAGGAGTTTTATCCGCAGTACGCCGATGTGACGGACCTCAGCCTAAACCGCAAGGGAGGTTGCGCGCACAACGTTCGGAATCAATACCAGGAAGGATGGTCGTTCAAGGCGGTGGAATAGCGCCGCCGGGTGGAAGCCCCGATTATCTCCGCCTGCGGCGGCGCGATTGGTGCTACGACCGCAGTCGAGAGACTCCCAAGGCTAATTACAAACCCGCGATGTAGCCAATCATGCGCTCACGCATCGTCGCTTCGGGCAGCCGGCCTTGGCCTGCGCCCATATTGTCGAGCATGTGCTTGACCTTGCTGGTCGCGGGAATCGCGCAGGTGACGGCCGGGTGCGAGACGGCGAATTTCAAGAAGAACTGTCCCCAGCTGGCACAGTCGAATTCCTTCGCCCATTCCGGCAGCGGTTTACCCTGAACCTTGCCGAACAGGCCGCCGCGCTGGAACGGCCGGTTGACCAGCACCGCCACGCCGCGCTCGGCCGCAAGCGGCAGCAGTTGCTTCTCCGCCTCGCGTTCCTCGAGGTTGTAGGTAAGCTGCACGAAATCAAAACGCTCCTTTTTCAACGCACGCTCCAGCTCGTCGTGCTCACGCCCATGCGAGGTGGTGATGCCGATGTAGCGAATCTTGCCCTGCGTCTTCCACGCTTTCAGTGTCTCGATGTGCACCTGCCAGTCGCGCAGGTTGTGGATCTGCATGAGATCGAAGCGGGGAATGCCCCAGAGCGCGCGTGAGTTCTCCATCTGCTCGATACCGGCCTGCCGGCCATCGATCCAGACTTTGGTGGCGGCAAACAACGCGCTGCGCCGGGTGGTCTTGAGCAACTCACCGATCACCTGCTCTGCTGCTCCATACATGGGCGACGAATCGATCAATGTGCCGCCCTGGTCGAAGAAGGCTTGCAGTACCTCGCTTAGCGCACCTCGCTGTTCTCCATCCAGCCGCACATCGAAGGTCCGTGATGTGCCCATGCCAATGACCGGCAAGCGCTTGCCACTCGAGGGGATCGGCTTGGTGATGACCTCGGCCGCCGCGCGCGCGCCGGCAGGTAGCAGCGGCAGCGCCGCTGCGGCCAGAGTTGCCTTGAGAAACAACCGTCGGGACACTCGATCAATCTGGTCGTTCATGGTTTCCTCGCTTGCGCCGCGATCGGCGCGCTATGGACGGGCGGCCAGAGCCTCCTGGCGCCGGCCAATCTTAAAGGCCACCCACGCCCAGGCGAGCGCGAGCGGTACGGCAATGAAGGCGATGGCGCCAAGACCGAGGCCAAGTGCACGCAGGCCGGCATACGCCCAGGCACTCACCGCATCGCCACCGCGGTAGACCACCGTGTCGATAAAATTCTTGGCCTTGTATTTTTCCTCGCGTGCGAGCACCACATACAGCATCTCGCGCGCCGGGCGCGTAATGGCGTATTCACCGGCGCGGCGCAATACCTGCACCACGACAAGCACCGCCAGTACCGGCGCCATGCCGAGCGCAGTAAAGCCCGCCGCCAGCAGTAGCGGAATCAGCGCGAGCGTCCCGCCCACACCAAGCACGCGCACGATGCGGGCGGTGAGGAATACCTGCAGCAAGATAGTCAGTGAATTTACCGCGAGATCGATGGCCGCAAACACGGCCGTGCGCTCGGCGGAACTCACGAAACTGTCGCGCACGATCTGCGCCTGCTGGAAGTAAATAAAAGTCGAGAGTGTCGTAAACAGCAGCATCAACAGGCAAATGCCAAGCAAATAGGGCGAGCGTGCCGCGAGTCGAATGCCAGCGAGGATCCCTCCACCCATCGCCCGCTCCTCGCTCGCCGCCTGCTCAGATTGCGCGGCGGGCACCTGCTTGCGCCATGCGATCAGCCGGTGAATGCAGAGTACCGCCACCGCCAGAAATGCCGCCGAAACCAGCAGCAGGTTGTTGGTGCCGAGCGGCACGGCCAGCACCGCGGTCAGCGCCGGACCGGCGAGCGCGCCGGTCGTGCCGCCGGCGGCGATGAAACCGAACAGCCGCCGTGCTTGCGGGTTGCTGTACAGATCGGCCATGAAACTCCAGAACACCGACACCACGAACAGGTTGTAGACGCTTGCCCAAATGAAAAACGCACGCGCCACCCAGGCGCCGGGGTCGCCCGCCTCGAACAGCGCATGAAACAACAACAAGTTGGCAATGAAAAAATAATAGACGTAGGGCAGGAAACGCCGGCGTGGGAAGCGCGAGGTCACCCAACCATAGAGCGGCATGGCTGCGAGCATGGCGACAAACGTGGCGGTGAAGAGCCACTGCAACTGCTGCACGCCTCCGGCAATGCCCATGGCATCGCGCACCGGGCGTAAAATGTAATAGCCGCACAGCAAGGCGAAGAAATAGGCGAACGACCAGCACAGCGCGCGCCACTCGCCGGCCTCGACGCTCACCAGGTGTGTGAGCCAACGCTGCAGCGGCGGTGGAGAGCGAGGAAGTTGCGAACTCGGCATAGGCGGCTCCCGGGACTGGCGCCATTGTAGCGGGTCACATGCCGCACGGCAGCAGCGTGTCCGACCGCGCAGCGACACGACGACTTACCGGCATGCTCGACGAGAAGATCATCGCCATCGCTCGCCACCGGGGCGGGCAATGGCTTTTCAGATGTTCACCGTTTGCGAACGAGATACACACCGTCGCGCACCGGCAGCATCACGCACTCGACGCGCGTGTCGCGGCGCACGTGCTTGTTGAACTTGACCACGGCACGGTCGGATTCTTTCTTCGGCGCCAGCACCCGACCCGACCATAAAACATTGTCGGCCGCGATCACGCCGCCAGGTTTCAATCGCGGCAAAACCGTTTCGTAGTAATTTACGTAATTCTCTTTATCCGCATCAATGAAAACGAAATCGAATTTCGTCGCGCGCGGCAGTTTGGTTACCGATTCGAGTGCCGGGCCTAATAAGAGCTTGATTTTGTGCCCGTGGGGACTGCGTTTGATAAAAGAGCGGGCAATCTCGGCACGTTCGGGGTTGATCTCGCAGGTGACGAGCTGCCCGTTCTTGGGCAACGCTTCGGCCATGCACAGGGCGGAATAGCCGGTGAAGGTGCCGATCTCAAGCACGCGCCGTGCGCCAGTCAGGCGCACGAGAAAAGCCAACAGCGCCCCTTCGTGCGGCCCGATCAGCATTTGTGGAGATTCGCAGTGTCGTTGGGTATATTTTTCCAGCTCGCGCAGGAGTTTGTTACGCGGAGTACTGTGACGCAGGCAATACTCCTCGACCTTTCGGGGGATTATCGCTTTCACGTATGGGTTCCCTGGCTCCGAATGCGTTTTGTTCAGCAGCAAGTCCCGCTGGGTGACGCATCGTTTTCCGGGCCACGGTCGGCGCCCTTGGGCCCGCAGTCGAACAGGCCATAATGGATGCGGGTATCACCAACGATATTGAAATGTGGCGCATAACGCGTGCGACCCAGCATGGCGGCAGTGTTGCCACAAACCGGCTGCGGCCTGCCAGTCTCGAACACATGATGATCGTCCAGCATAAAACGATGCGGCTGTTCCGGGAGGGTGCCGAGGTAATACGCCACCTGTCCGTAGTCCTCGCAGCGATCCTCAAGGTCGAGTTTGAAGGCGCGTACCGTGATTGAATAAAAGCCGATCATGCCCGCCTTTTGCTCGATCGCAGGATCAGTGAGCGCAAGTTTCGAATTGCTCACGACTCGATAATCGAAGCATCCAACCCGGGCAAGCAGGCGCCGGAAATCCTCGATATAGAGTGCGCCGCCGAGACACTCACCCAGCAACACCGGGTCTTCGGCCAGATGTTTCGGGACCCTGCGGTCCGCTAACACGTCGGAGAAGTACAGCTCCCCGCCCGGCTTGAGTACGCGGAAGATTTCCGCAAACACGCATTCCTTGTCCGGCGAGAGATTGATGACGCAGTTGGAAACCACCACGTCGACCGAGTCGTTTTCAATGCCGAGACTTTTCAGGTCTTCGATGTAGCCCGATCGAAATTCAATGTTGGGTTTTGCATAGCCGAATTTTTCCGTGTGATAGTTCATGTGACTACGCGCGGTAACAAGCTGTTCCGGCGTCATGTCCACGCCGATCACACGCCCGTTAGGGCCGACAAGTTTCGAGAGAATAAAACAATCCCGCCCCGAACCCGATCCCAGGTCGAGCACCGTTTTGCCGGTCAATCCGGGTGGAATCGGTGAGCCGCAGCCGTAGAATTTGGCTAAGACATCGGGGTGGATGTCCTTGAGAATCTCCCGCACCGGCAATGCGAACGAATCTCCCGTGCAGCAGGCGCCGATTTTGAGATCGCGATTGGTCTTGAGCACATGTCCATAATAATCCTGAACGCTTTCGAGCTTGTCTGTGTAGCTGGTCATATTTCCTCTCTGTTCCCGGTGCGGCTGATTATCCGAGCGCTCTTTATTGGTCCGGTTTGCGCAAGCGTACCGCAAGGAACCCACCCCACGACAACACGCCGGGGAGCATTGTTTCGGCCACACGCGGTTTGGTACCACGCCTCATACTCGCCCGGGCCCAAGGTTGTCAAACTTGGCATCGTGCCTGTGGCCTCAGTCACAGTGATTTTAACCGCATTCTAAAAGGTGATCACCCGATCGCTGTCGCGCACGATTTCGTACAGGTCTTTCATGGTCGAGACCGGACAAAGTTCCGAGCCTTCCGTCTGGCGCAGCTTGAGACAGGTCCCGCAGGCCAGAATATCGCCGCCGAGATTGAGAAATTCCCGCATCTGCGCGGTAATCTGGAACTGTTCGGTATCGAGTTTTTCACATTCCACGCCGCGCGCCAGCAGGAACAGCTTGACGCTGTCTCCTTGCTTCAAGGCGAACAGGCCCAGGCGCAGGACGTTCGATACGGTTTCTGCTTCCGGTGTGTATACGACCATCCCGAGTTTCATAATGGAACCTCCCTTGTTAGAACCATTTGAACAACCAGTACTTCTCATAAACCACCTTGCCGAGGTGCCGCAGCCGGCTTGGAGGATAAATCGCGACCTGGGGTTTCGGCTCGGCGTAGAAATTTCCGCTGCCGAAACCCGCACGGCCGTCACCGAATTCAATGAAGCATTCGCCGTGTCCCTGGAAGGTTCGCGCCTCGCCTTGGCCGGTGATGGCGCGGGCGATGTTATGAGCGACGACCTCGGCTTCCTCGTGGGCGAATACGCCGGCCTTGGGCAAGGGCTTGCCGATGGCGAGCGAGATGCCGGTGATATCGCCGATGGCGTAGACGCCAGGATATTTCGTTTCGAGAGTGCCGCGATCCACCGACACCCATCCGCTTTCGCCACATAGGCCGGTGTCGCGCACCGCCTTCGGTGCGCGATGTGGCGGGACAAAGGCCAGCAAATCGTAATCCGCCGTGGTGTTGTTGGTGAAGTAAATTCGCCGTGCCGATGGATCGACTTTATTGACGGCATGTTCGGGATGAAAAGCGATGCCCTTGCTTTCGACCATCTGCCGCACCATGGCGGAAACCTCTGGACCGGCCACGCCCATGGGTCCGGGTTCGGGTGAGTAAAGGTCGACGGTGGTGTGATCGCGCACACCACGCCGGCGCAGGTCGGCTTCCAGCAGCATGGCTGCTTCATACGGCGCCGCCGGGCATTTGAAGGGCATGCCGCTGACCAGAACCACCAGACGTCCCGCGCGGAAATTAATGCGCGACTCGCGCAGCGATTCCGCGCCCCCGAGGGTGTAGAAATTATGCCCCGCCGGCGCCAGACCGGGCACGGATTCCGGCGCCAGCTCCGCGCCCAGCGCGATGACGAGAAAGTCGCCAGTCAATTCGTTTCCATTCACCATGACCGCACGCGCCTGGGGATCGATGCTCTCGATGTTTCCCCGGATCAGTTTAATTCCCCGTTTTCGGAGCGCTTCGAGCGGACGTGAGATGCGCTCCGGCGTGCGCTCGCCGGTCATGAGCCAGAGCAAGGAAGGCGAAAATATATGGCGCTCCTCGCGCTCTACCAGCACGACACTATGTGTGCGCGGCAATGCCTTGCGCAGCAGACTCGCGGCAACGATGCCGCCGATACCAGCGCCGAGAATCACGATCGTCTTGGAGTCCATGAGTTCCCTCCTTAGTTGTCGTCCTTGTACAGCGCGTTCCGGAGGACGATGGTGACAGCCACGCTGGCCAGCACGTCGAAGAACGCCGTCAGTCGTGTCGCCTTTTCGTTTTTTTTCAGCTGCGGTTCTATAACAGGTACTGTCCTGCACACCCGTGTAACTTCTTGTATTTATATGTGTCTATGCTATTATTCAATAATTCAATTGAATAATAGATTAAAGGGCTCGAATATGTCAAGCCAGAACCTGAAACAGCAGATTTACAGTCAGGTCGCGCGCATCGGGAAGGTGGTTTGTCACGGCCACCGGCTTGAGCTGCTCGAGTACCTGGCGCAGGGCGAACGCACGGTCGAGGCGCTAGCCAATCTCACCGGACTTTCTGTCGCGAATACTTCACAACATCTGCAGGTCATGCGCCAAAGCGGACTGGTGAAAGCGCGCAAGAACGGCCTGTATGTTTATTACAGTCTGGCCGACGACGAAATCGTCCGGCTGCTCGCCAGCATGCGCAAGCTCGCCGAATCGCACTTGGCCGACGTGGATCGCCTGGTGCGCGCCTACCTTACCGTCAAGGATGAACTTGAACCAATCCCAAGACAGGAACTGCTTGAACGCGCACGTCAGGGGATCGTGACGGTTCTCGATGTCCGCCCGCCGGAGGAGTATGCCTGCGGCCATGTTCCGGGCGCGGTGAACGTTCCGTTGAAAGAATTGGGGAAGCGGCTCAAGGATTTGCCGCAGGACCAGGAAATTGTCGCTTACTGCCGCGGACCTCACTGCGTGTTGGCCTTCGAGGCCGTGGCCCAACTGCGCGAAAAGGGGTTTCAAGCGCGCCGGCTGGAGGACGGTTTTCCGGAATGGCGCGAAGCGGGACTGCCGGTGGAGAAAACTGCGGTGACGGAGTCGAGAAGCAAAAAAGGCTAGCTATTGTTGTTCGCGGGCGCGGCGAGTAAACCGCGCCCCTTTGGTATCATGTCGGCATGTCTGATCCCTCTTACCGTTTGATCAATGCGGCACTTGCCGCGATTCCTGTGCCGTTGCACGGGCAGGTCTCCGCTTACTGGCAAGAACTCGCGCCGCACGTGGCGGCGCTGCCGGCGAAAAAGTGGTTTGAGTCCCTGCCGCGCGTTTTTGCCGCGAGCGAATTCGTCGCACGCCGCTGCATACAGCAACCAAATCTGTTGACTGACTTGATTGCATCCGGCGATCTCCTGCGTCCCTATCCAACCGGTGAGCTGGCGATACGTGTCGCACGATTGCTGGAGGGAGCCAAGGACGAGTTGTCGCTTAAAACCGGTCTGCGCCGGTTGCGCCAGCGCGAGCTGGTTCGCATCGCCTGGCGCGATCTCGCCGGCTGGGCCGATCTGAAGGAGACCCTCGCGACGCTCTCCGAGTTCGCTGATGCCTGCGTGCATGAAGCGCTGGAGAAATTGCATGTCTGGGCGTGCGCGAATAGTGGCGAGCCGCGCGGTGAGCACAGCGGCAAACCCCAGAAGCTGGTGGTGCTGGCCCTGGGCAAGCTCGGTGGGGAGGAACTAAATTTTTCCTCCGACGTAGATCTCATTTTCGCTTACCCGGAAGAGGGCGAGACAAAGGGTGCCGTGGCGCTAAGCAACCACGAGTTTTTCCTCCGCCTCGGCCAGTCGCTGATCAATACGCTGAACGAGAACACCGCCGACGGATTTGTGTTCCGAGTGGACATGCGCCTGCGTCCGAACGGGGCCAGTGGGCCACTGGCGCTTTCCTTCGCCGCCATGGAGCATTACTACCAGACACATGGACGCGAGTGGGAGCGTTACGCTTTTATCAAGGCGCGGGTGATTGCCGGCGACCGAAAGGCCGGCGAAGAACTGCTTCAGACGCTGAAGCCCTTCGTGTATCGCAAGTATCTTGATTACGGAACGATCGAGTCGATACGCGACATGAAGGGCATGATCGAGCGCGAAATGGCGCGCAAAGGGATGCAGGGCAACATTAAGCTCGGGCGTGGCGGTATCCGGGAAATAGAATTCATCGTTCAGACGCAGCAGCTGATCCGCGGGGGCCGTGAACCACAGTTGCAGGAGCGGCGCCTGCTGAAGGTGTTGCCGCACATGGTGGCGGCGGGCTGCATCGCACCCCCGGCAGCGGACGAACTGACGCAGGCTTATGTGTTCTTGCGCAATATCGAACATCGTCTGCAAATGATGGCCGATCAGCAAACCCAACAACTTCCCACCGATGAAATAACGCAGCAGCGGCTGGCCTTTGCCGCCGGATTCGATGATGTGCCGGCGCTGATGGATGAACTGGAGCGCCAACGCGGGAAGGTGCACGGGCATTTCGCGCAACTGTTCCACACCGGGGAGGAGGCGGCCGGCAAACGTGAACCCGATCCGCTCGCGGCGGTATGGCTGGGAGCCGCCGAGGCCGAGAACGCAAAGCAAATCCTGCGCGACAGCGGTTATGCCCGGTCGGACGAGGCATTGAATCTGGTGAACGCCCTGCGCGAGGGGCCAATGTACAAGGCGTTTTCCACCGGTGCCCGCGCGCGCATGGACCGGGTGCTGCCGCTGGTGCTGGAAGCGGCCGGGAAGAGCGATGACCCCCTGACGACCTTGCAACGGCTGGTGCATCTGCTCGAGGCCATCGGCCGGCGTACCGTTTATTTTTCGCTGATGGCGGAAAACCCCCGCGTGTTGACTCAGCTGGTGCGGCTCGGCGGGGCGAGCCCATGGATCGCGAACTGGATCGCACAGCATCCGATCCTGCTCGACGAACTGCTCGACCCTGTCCTGCATGAGTTGCCAACACCGGAGACATTGCAGGATGAACTGCGCCAACGCCTGGCGCATATTCCCGAGGAAGACCTGGAACTGCAGATGGAAGTATTGCGGGAATTTCGCCACGGCCATGTGTTGCGCGTGGCAGCGGCTGACCTAGCCCGGGATATAACTGTCGCTCGCGATGGTCGTCAGGCACCTCGTGGTACTTCTAGTTCTATCAGCCCTGCGCCTCCGTCCGAAAGAGCTTCGCCTCGGGACGGAGGCGCTACAGATGTTGGTTCGGGACTGGCCCCGGAGCAGACTGGTGCGGCGCTCGCGATGGTCGCGGAGTGTGTAGTGGCAGCGGCGCTCGAGCTGGCAAACCGCGATCTCGAGCGCAAGCACGGGGCACCGCGCTGTCCAGATGGCGAGACGTCTCCCGGTTTTGCCGTCATCGGTTACGGCAAGCTGGGGAGTCGTGAGCTGGGTTACGGCTCCGACTTAGACATGATTTATCTTTACGAAGGCTGTACTGAAGGTGCGACCCGTGGACCGCGTTCGCTGCCGAACGAGGCGTACTTTGCCCGTCTCGGCCAGCGACTGATTCACATCCTGACGACGCGTACGCCGGGCGGTATCCTGTACGAAGTCGACATGCGCCTGCGACCGAGCGGCAAAAGCGGTCCGTTGGTCTCGAGCCTGGATGCGTTCCTGGAATATCAGCGCGACCATGCCTGGACCTGGGAGCATCAGGCGTTGGTGCGCGCCCGGCCGGTGGCCGGCAATCCCCGCCTGCGGCAGGGCTTCGCCGAAATCAGAAAGGAAATCCTGTGCCAGCCGCGTGATCCCAATAAGCTTAAGATGGATGTGCGGGAGATGCGGGAGAAGATGGCGGCGGAAAAAGTGAATCACGGCGCGACCCAGGCCGATATCAAGCACGACCCGGGTGGTATCGTCGATATCGAATTTATGGTGCAATACTGGGTCTTGCGGTGGGCACACGATCATCCCGGGCTCACCCGCCACACGGAGAACATCCAAATCCTGGAAGCCCTCGAGGCGGAGGGCCTGCTGGAACCGGCGCGGGCACGGTGGCTTTCGGAGGCTTACCGCCGCTACCTTTCCGTGGAGCATCGCCTCAAGCTGATGGAGCGCGGCTCGCTGGCCGATCCCGCGGAACTCGGTGAGTGGCCGGAACGTGTGAGGCGCCTGTGGGATGAAACCTTTAATGATTGAAGGGGAGTATTGAACGATGTCGATGGCGGATCGTGACGGCCTCATCTGGTACGACGGCAAGCTGGTGCCGTGGCGCGAGGCCACCACACACGTGTTGACCCACACGCTGCATTACGGCATGGGTGTGTTCGAAGGCGTGCGGGCGTACAAAACCACCAAGGGCACGGCGATCTTCCGCTTGGCCTCGCACACCGACCGGCTGTTCCGCTCAGCGCATATCCTCGGCATGAATATTCCTTACGACAAGAAGGCGATCAACGCCGCCACGATCGCGGCGGTGCGCGAAAACAAACTCGAATCCGCCTATATCCGCCCCATGTGCTTCTATGGCAGCGAGGGCATGGGCCTGCGCGCCGAGGGGCTCAAGGTGCACGTGATCGTCGCCGCCTGGTCCTGGGGCGCCTACCTTGGCGAGGACGGGCAGAAGAACGGCATCAAGGTGCGCACCGCCTCGCTCAACCGGCACCACGTGAACATCAACATGTGCCGCGCCAAGGCCAACGGCAATTACATGAACTCGATGCTGGCGCTGCGCGAGGCGCTCTCGGCCGGCTGCGACGAGGCGCTGCTGCTCGACACCGAGGGCTATGTCTCCGAGGGCAGCGGCGAGAACCTGTTCATCGTGCGCGACGGCGTGATCTACACGCCCGACCTCACCTCGGCGCTCGACGGCATCACGCGCGCGACCGTGGTGCAGCTCGCCACCGAGCTCGGCATCAAGGTGGTCGAGAAGCGCATCACGCGCGACGAGGTGTATATCGCTGATGAAGCTTTCTTCACCGGTACCGCGGCGGAAGTGACGCCAATCCGCGAGCTCGACGGACGCGCCATCGGTACCGGCCGGCGTGGACCGGTGACCGAGAAACTCCAGGCGCTTTATTTCGACGTGGTGCACGGACGTAGCCACCAGCATGTCGAATGGCTGACGCCGGTGACGTGAGAGAGATTGTCGTGGCAGCCAGCATGAAAGAAGAAAACCTGATTGAACCCAACGCGCAGAACCGCTACGAGGTCACGCGCGCCGACCTGCCGCTGTCCTGCCCGATGCCGGGCATGTCTCTTTGGAACTCGCATCCGCGGGTTTACCTGCCGATCGAGGACAGCGGCCAGGAGCGCTGCCCCTATTGCGGGGCGGTGTACGTGCTCAAGGAATAATAAAAGAATCCGATGGCTGGCCGGGGGCTAGGCGACGTCAGTCAACGGCTTGAGTGCCTTGTGGAATCCCACCGTCCCGCCCAGCACCGAATTCCCGATGACATTTTTGAATCCCAGCTCCGCGAGCAGGGCAGACAACTCTTCCGTCGAGTAAAACAGGCGGATGGCCTGGATGAAGTAATCGCGGCATTTCAGCGACGCCGGTCCGCTGCGAAAGAGCCTGGGGATAACACCCATGAGGAGCTTCAAATATATGTAGTAGGCCTGCTCCACCAGCTTATTGGCCGGTCGCAGCATGTCGCAGTGGTAGAAATGACCGCCAGGCTTGAGCACCCGGTTGATCTCGGAAAACACATTGATCACGCGCAGGTGCCGGGTCGCCCATTGCAGCGTCACCACGTCGAAATAGTTGTCCGGGAACGGCAGGTGGTGCACGTCGCAGATGAATGACTTGATTTGAAAACCATGATGCAGGGCGCGGTCCCGGCCGACCTGCTGCATCGCGATGCTTCGGTCTGCCGCGTACACATCGAGTTCCGGTTGTTTTTTCAAAAGACTGATCCCGATTACATTGGTACCGGCGCACACGTCCAGCACCTTGTGTTGGGGCTGGATATCGATGGTGGAGATGAACCGGTTGCGCAACCGGTTCAGCAGGCCGAGGCTGGCGTAGTTGTTGGCGCGGTCGTAATAGCGTGCCACGTCGGAGAACACGGCATTGATTTCATTCGACCAGATGGCGTTGAAGGCTTTTTCCCGGTCATTTTCTTTTCCGGCATAACAGTAGTTCATGGTGTTCCTCTTTTCTGGAATCATGCAGTCATTGTGGCACTATATCGTGAATCTGCTTTTATATATTCGAATCCGCCTAATCTGTTATTGATCTAGTTCAACTTTTCGGGAAACACTATGTTCCCCGGGAAAAACGCACGATGGCAAATATACCCAGCATGGTGAAAGCCAGCGCCAGTTTGGCGGCCGTTCCCAGCACGATTCCCACGGTGGCGCCAAAGCCGGCGCGCCCGGCCTGCCCCAGGTGGCGTTGGGCCGAAAACTCGCCAATGACTGCACCGAGGAAGGGCCCCAGCAACACCCCGACCAGGCCGAAGAATATCCCGACCACGGCGCCGATGACGGCACCGGTCACGGCGCGCGGCGAAGCGCCGTAGCGTTTGGCGCCGAAGGCGCTGGCCAGGAAATCGGCCGGGTAGGTCAGCAGCGCCAGCACCCCCAGCACCGTCAGCGTGCCCCAGCCGGCGTATGCGAAATCGTCGGCCCAGGCCGCGACCACAAGCCCGGCGAACACCAGCACCGCGCCGGGAATGGCCGGGAAAAACAGGCCTGCAAGTCCCACGAGCACGAATGCGGCGGCCAGTACCCACAGCAGGATCGTCACTGTCATGGACGCACTTTAACTCTTTAGACATGATTTATCAGTCGGGTCGGGTGGGATTCGAGAAAAAAAACCGTACCAGATAGTCATGAGAAAATCTGAAACGGTACGCGTGACGGCGGTTGAACCAGCTTTGCGTACTGCCTAGAATCCCCGGATGTGCCATGGGCGATTGATATCTGTGAATCTTTTTCCTGATCAGCCACGCGACTGGCCACAATGGCACAACGTTTCCTGATCGTCGGACCGTCCTGGATTGGCGACATGGTGCTGGCGCAAAGCCTGTTTAGGACAATCAAGCAGCGACATCCTGATTCACAACTCGACGTGCTCGCTCCTTCCTGGACGCATCCTTTGCTCGCGCGCATGCCGGAGGTGGACGAGGCGGTGGTGGCGCCGTTCGTGCATGGACGGCTCGACCTTAGCGCGCGCCTGCGCCTCGGCCGCGAATTGCGCACGCGCCATTACGATCACGCCATGGTTCTGCCCAATTCACTCAAATCCGCGCTCGTGCCGTTTTTGGCGCGAGCCCGCGTGCGCACCGGATATACCGGCGAGTTTCGTTATGGCCTGCTCAATGATGCGCGCCGGTTGGACCGGAATAAACTCCCGCGCACCGTGGACCGGTTCGTCGCGCTGGCGCTGGCGCCCGGCGAGAAACTTCCAGAGATCCCGTCGCCGCGTTTGATCGCGAATGCCGACAAGGCCCGTGATGCGCTGCGTCGGTTAAACCGGGTACCCCCGGCTGCACCGGTCCTGGGCCTGTGTCCCGGTGCGGAATACGGCCCGGCCAAGCGCTGGCCGGCGGAGTATTTTGCCGCGGTGGCAAAATCGAAACTGGCCGAGGGCTGGGAAGTGTGGTTGTTCGGTTCGGACAAGGACAGACCCGAGACCACCATCGTACAAACACTCACACAAGGCCGCTGTTTTGACCTCGGGGGGCAAACCTCGCTCGCGGAGGCGATCGACCTGCTGTCATTGACATCGGCGATAGTGACCAACGACTCTGGGCTGATGCACGTCGCCGCGGCGCTCGAGCGTCCGGTGGTGGCCCTGTACGGCTCGTCCGATCCGCGGCATACGCCGCCCATGACGCCGAAGGCCAGCGTGCTTTCTCTCGGTCTTTCCTGCAGTCCTTGTTTCGAGCGCGAGTGCCCGCTAGGCCATCTCAATTGCCTGCGCCAGCTCAAACCCGAGCGCGTGCTCGCAGCGCTCAAGGGGTAAGCCGGAAAAAAATCTGCTATCGTTGGGGCGATGCTCAAGGACGCCGTCGATCTCTCCACCCTGCACCGCGTGCTGGTGATCAAGCTCCGCCACCTGGGTGACGTGCTCCTGACTTCCCCGGTTTTCACCGTTCTCAAAAATCATGCCCCGTCGCTCGAGATCGATGCCTTGGTGTATCGCGACACCGAGCCGATGTTATCCGGTCATCCCGCAATCGCGAATGTGTTCACCATCGACCGCGGCTGGAAGCAGCAGGAATGGACATCGCGCCTGGCGCACGAGTGGCGCTTGTTGCGTTCGATGCGCGCGCGCCAATACGACTTGATCATCCATCTTACGGAAAATGCGCGTGGTGCCATACTCAGTCTGTTGCTGAAACCTCCTTACAGCGTGGCGCGCGATTATCGTGCCAAGCGCAACCGACTGTGGCGCAACAGCTTCACCCACCTGTACCCTTCGCCGGCTCGGCGTCATACGGTGGAAATGCATCTTGACGCCCTGCGGCGCATTGGTGTCCAGCCGCGTGCCGATGAACGCGGGCTTACGCTGGTTCCCGGCGCCGAGGCCGAGCGCTCCGTTCGCGATCTGTTGGCGCGCCATGGCCTGACGCCAAAGGGCTTTATCCAGCTCCATCCCACCTCGCGCTGGATGTTCAAGAGCTGGGAGACTGAAAAAAATGCAGCGTTGATCAGCGCTTTGCAAGAGGCGGGCGAATCCATCGTACTCACGGCTGCACCCAGCGAGCCCGAGCTCCAATTTGCCGCGCGTATCACCACGCGCCTGAGGAAGCCGGTAGTGGACCTCGCCGGCAAGCTCAACCTCAAGCAGCTCGCGGCGCTGACGGCCCAGGCGAAATGTTTCGTGGGCGTGGACTCCGTGCCCATGCACATCGCCGCCGCGATGCAAACACCGACGGTGGTTTTATTTGGCCCCAGCGGCGAGTTCGAGTGGGGCCCGTGGCAGGTACCAACGCGTGTACTGATATCCGATCATCCTTGTCGCCCCTGCGGGCAGGATGGCTGCGGCGGCGGAAAAATCAGCGACTGCCTGACTGATATTTCCGTGGATGAGGTCATGAAGGCCATCCGGCAGCTTGTCCCGGGTCTATGAAATCCCTGTCGATCGCCCTGGTGCGCCAGCGCTACGCGGCTGACGGCGGTGCCGAGCGCTTCGTTGCACGCGCTCTCGAGGCACTCAAGGCAAAGAGTCTGCGACTGACGTTGATAACGCGCGAGTGGCACGGTGGAGAAGACTTTGAAGTATTGACATGCCGACCGTTTTATCTGGGTCGGTTATGGCGCGACTGGTCCTTCGCGCGCTGTGTATGCCGCAAGCTGGCGGGCCGGCACTTCGACCTGGTGCAATCCCACGAGCGCATTGCCTGTTGCGACATCTACCGCGCCGGAGACGGTGTGCATCGTGAATGGCTTGCGCAACGTTCCCGCGTCCTCGGACGGGCCGCTCGTCTGGGCCTTGCCCTCAATCCGTATCACGCCTACGTGAAGATGGCGGAACGAAACCTGTTCACCAGCCCACGTCTCAAATCGGTGATCTGCAATTCGCGCATGGTGCGGGACGAGATCAAGAAGCACTTCGCGCTGCCGGATGAAAAACTGCCCATCATTTACAGTGGAGTGGACACGAACGCCTATCATCCCGGGCTGAAAGAACACCGCGAAGCCATACGGGCACGCCATGGTATTCCCCCGGATGCCGTAGTTTTTTTATTCGTCGGTTCCGGTTTCGAGCGCAAGGGTTTGCCGGCGCTGTTACGAGCCATGTCCGGGCTTCCCGAGAACTGCTTTCTGCTGGTGGTGGGGCGGGATAAAACCCTGGCAAAGCACCAGCGTGACGCCCAGCGTCTTGGCCTGTTCCCGCGTGTTGTTTTCACCGGCGCGCTGGACGATGTCAAACCTTATTATGGTGCTGCCGATGCACTTACCTTGCCCTCGCTCTACGATCCGTTTCCCAACGTGGCTCTCGAGGCAATGGCCAGCGGCTTGCCCATTGTGACCAGTTACCAATGCGGCGCGGCCGAGTTAATTGAAAATGGAAAGAACGGTTTTGCCAGCGACTCTCTGGATGTGAAGGCACAAACGGCTTTTTTGCGAGATTTGCTCGACCCAGCCATCCGCCGGCGCATGGGCCTGGCCGCGAGAAAGACGGTGGAACCGCTGACACCGGCGGCCATGAGCGAAAAACTGATTGTGCTTTACCAGAGGCTGGTCACGAAGTCATGAAGTTCATCCTCAATTACAGTAACTTCGTTCCCTTCCGCGAAGGTTTGGAAAGCTGTGGTTACACAGTTTACGAAAATTTGTGGAAACCATCGGACAAGCAGTTGCAGGATTGTGAAGGCTGCCTGATTGACATGTATGAAGCTATGAATCGCCCCTGGGACACACTGCGCCTCAAGTCGCGTTTGCGCCGGCGGCGGATCCCGCTCATTGGATGGAATCGCGATGCGCCGTGGAACAAGGGAGTCAAGCTGCGCCAGCTCTGGTGGTTTCGCAAGCTGAAGGTGCTCGATGTCTACATGGCGCACAGTCTTCAGGACGCGTCCACTTTTTCACCTGATGCCCGCTACCTGCCCAACGCCGCCTGGGTCAGTCGCTACAATCTCGCCGGCCGCACGCTCGAGGAGCTGAGTGATCCACAGAGTTACCGCTACGATGTTTCCTTCGTCGGTACTCTGGATGCGAAAAAAAATCCCCGGTTCATATTGCGCGCGGAATTTTTCAAGGAGCTGGAACGACGCCTCACGGCCGTGGGTGTGACGACCTGGTTCCGCCATGGAAAGAAAATGCCGCTTCGGGAGCAGATTGATCTGATCCAGCGCAGCCGAATCAACCTGAACTTCGGGGCCAGCAGCGACAATGGTGCAGAGAAGAGCTGGGGCTTGCCCGGGCGTTGCTACGGGGTTCCGGCCTGTGGAGGGTTTCTCCTGAGCGACGAGCGGGTTCATGCCAAGGATGACTTTGAACCCGGCCTGGAGTGGGTCGATTTCTCGAGCATGGAGGATTGCGTGGGAAAGATACGGCAATATTTGACAAACTTTCCGCAGGCGCGCGAGATTGCCGAGCGCGCCCACGAACGGGTGTTCCGTGAGCACGCCTATGAGCACCGTGCCCGCACCATGACTGCCACCGCCCGCGAATGGAAGGTGCGTGTTGAAAGAAACATTGCGCAGAAAAGGTAGGGCCTATACACATTTTTTACAGCGAGCCGACGCGCATATGGTGGTATCGTTGGCTTGCTGCACGGTCGAGCCTATGATCCTCGAATGAATGAGTGCAAAGCTTCTCAAGCTGTTCGGTAACTTGGCAATCGCTATGAACTAATCCGATGACAAAGCATACGCGTCTGCGCCGAGGTATCCGGGCTCTGCGACTTTATTATCGTTCACACGCGTTGTTTCGTGCAGCGCTGATGGACACGGCTCGCACCTGGTGGTTTCCGTTCATCGGTCGCGGCGAGTTCCGAACGCGCTCGGAAGGACGGGTTCTGATTGTTCCGCGGCGCTACTGGACCATGCTGCCAACGGCTTGTCGTCTGCTGTTGTTCGGGGCCTGGCCCGAGTGGCGCGACGGGTTCCTGCGGGTCACGCTCGGCCGCTTCCACTTAGTCGCTGCGCCGAGAGAGAAATCTGTACATATCCTGAAAGAAGTTTTCGTGGACGACGTCTACCGTCTGGGGGATACCGATCTGCGTGGTCAAACGGTAATCGACGTCGGTGCCAATATTGGTGGCGCGAGCGTCGCCTTTGCGGCGCGCGGGGCCCAGGTATATGCCTTCGAGCCCTTGCCGATATTGCAGCCATATCTGCAGGAAAACATCGCCCTCAACGACTTGCGTGGCAGGATCGTGGCGCATGCGGTTGGTTTATCCTCGCGTGATGCGATCGTGCGGACGCTGGTGAACGCCTCGGGCACGGCGGGCGCTACCACTTCCGAAACCGTCGCGCGCGGCGACGCGCTAGAGCAGGAATTGCGTTTGGTGGAGGCCGTGCCCTATCTTCAGGCACACGGCATCAAGCACGCCAATATTTTGAAGCTCGATTGCGAGGGTTGCGAATACGAGTTGCTGGCGGATACAACGCTGCTCGATTACTTGAAACCGGATCGGATTGTTCTGGAATATCATCGCGGGGGGAATGAGCTGCACAGCTTCCTGGAAGGTCTTGGCTACCAAGTGGAGCGGTCGGAGCGCGAGAACCACGTGGGGTACCTGTATGCTGTGCGACGTGAGCTGAACAATGCCGGCCCCGGCACGGGCCGGGTTGACCGCGGTGAGTGAATCCGTGGCGGAATCAGTTTCTTCGCCAAAGCTGCGGATCGTTCACACTGAGGCATCCTGCGGTTGGGGCGGACAGGAAATCCGGATTCTCTCCGAAGCGGCTGGGTTCCTGCGCCGCGGGCACGGAGTGCATCTGTTGTGCCCACCGCAAGCGCATATCTACGATGAAGCCAGGCGACGCGGTCTCCCCGTGACGGCACTGCCAATCGCGCGTAAAAGTCTGCGCGGTCTGCTGGCCATGCACCGCTGGTTGCGGGCAAACCCGGTGGACATCGTTAATACTCACAGCTCGACCGATGCATGGCTGGTGGCGATCTCGGCGTTAATGTTGCGCCGGCCACCACCGATGGTGCGAACCCGCCATATCTCTGCACCGGTACCGGGCAATTCCGCGACACGCTGGTTGTATACTCGTGCGACGCGTCACATCGTCACGACGGGCGAACGCCTGCGTGAGACCCTGGTGCACGAAAACGGGTTTCCCGCGGAGCGGATTACCTCGATCCCCACGGGCATCGATACCGAGAAGTTCGTGCCGGGGGACAAAGCGGCAGCCCGTCGTCAGCTGCGGTTGCCACTGGATGTTCCGATCATTGGAATCATCGCGACGCTTCGAAGCTGGAAGGGTCACCGCTATCTGATCGAAGCCATGGCGCCGCTCAGGCACAAGAACATGCAATTAGTCATCGTGGGCGACGGCCCCCAACGTGGTGCGATACAGTCCCAAGTGAACGAGCTTAACCTTAACAACCAAGTGATTCTGGCCGGCAATCAACCTGACGTGCTTCCCTGGTTGCAGGCCCTGGATATTTTTGTACTGCCATCTTATGCCAATGAAGGTGTACCGCAGGCGGTCCTGCAGGCGATGGCCTGTGGGTTGCCGGTGGTGACCACGCCAGTGGGCTCCATCGGTGAGGCGGTGAAAGACGAGGATACGGGCCTGGTGGTGCAATCTCATTGCACCTCATGCCTCAGCGCCGCCATTGAACGCCTGATGAGCAGTCCGGACCTGCGACAAAAGCTTGGTACGGCCGCGATTCAATTCGTACAGGCGAATTTCGGCATCAATCGAATGTTGGACCGGATGGAAGCCGTTTTTCAGGAAAATCGTGCATTACCATGACGACCCGAGCGCCTTCTCGTATCTTGGTGGCTTGGTTGGTTTTATGGCAGACACTTAAGTTTTTTCGCCGGCGGCTCCAGGATCCCGACCCGAAACGTGTTCTCATTGCGCATCACCTGTATTTGGGAGATACGTTAACCATAACGCCATTACTGGCGAAATTGCGGGAAAAATACCCGTCCGCTGAAATTGTGATGACCGTTCCCAAGGCGATCGCACCGCTGTACGGCAAGAGACCTTACGGCATTACACCGGTGCCGTACGACCCGAGTGATTTCGGAACACTTCTGTCTCTGGTAAAGATGTCCGGCTTTGATCTGGCCTTTGTCCCCGGCGATAACCGTTTCAGCTGGTTAGCGCGGGCCCTCGGGGCAAAATGGATTGTGGCCTTCGCCGGTGATCGTCCGCCATACAAAAGTTGGCCGGTGGACCAGTTTGTCTCCTTCCCGGACAAGCCCCAGACGTGGGCCGACATGATTGCCGCGCTGTTGTCCGGAGGCCCGCCGAGGCCGTATCACCGAAGTTCATGGCCAGATCCGGATTGTGAGCCGTTCGATTATCCGGCTTCGCCGTACTGCGTCTTGCACGTCGGGGCCAGCACTCCGCTCAAGTACTGGTTTGCCGAAAGATGGCGAATCCTGGCCGAGCATTTGACCCAGGCCGGTTTTACGGTAGTTTGGAGTGGAGGGCGGAAAGAGCAACACCTGGTCAGTGAGATCGACCGTGATTCGAAATATTCCAACTATGCCGGAGCCCTCTCGCTTGATCAGCTTTGGCATTTGCTTAATAAAGCGAGTCTTTTGGTTACCCTCGACACTGGCGTGGCACACCTGGGCAGAATTGTTGATATTCCCACGGTCGTTTTGTTTGGTCCCGGTTCCGCTGTCTTGTCCGGGGCTGGAGAATTCTGGCGGGACAGCCGTTTTCTTCCCGTCACGATCCCCGATTTCCCCTGTCGCGATCAGGACCTTCTTTTTAAAAGGCGGATTCCCTGGATGAAACGTTGTGTGAGAAATATACATGAGTGTCACAACAATCTTTGCATGGCCGCTATTTCAGTTGATATGGTCAAGGGAGCCATTGACCAACTGCTAATTCGGTCTATACGGACATAATCGGGTAACCACGCGGTGTATACAGGGAGTTTGAAGCGATGAACACGAACGAAATTACCCAGCTGGCCCAAGGGCGGAAAGTGCTCGATGTAGGATGTGGCCGGAACAAGTTTCCCGGCTCGGACGGCATCGACTATGCCGCGAACAGCGTGGCGGACGTCATGCATGATCTGGATGATTTTCCCTATCCCATCCCGGACGATACCTATGAAGTGATTCTTTGTCGGAATGTGATTGAGCATGTCCCGGATGTGGTGGGCTTGATGGAGGAGATTCACCGTGTCGGGAAGAATGGTGCCGATGTCATCATCACGACGCCGCATTTCTCGAGTCTTTATTCGTATCAGGATCCGACCCATGTTCGTCACCTCGCGTACGACTCCATGGAGTATTTCATCGAAAAGACAAAGCATTCGAATTTTTACTCCGACAAGCGTTTTCGCATGGTCAAGCGAACAATAGATTTTGGTAAATCCTTCCCGTTCTCGCTTATCGCGCGTGGTTTATTCGCCCTCTCTCACCATAAATACGAGAAGCATTTCGCTTTCATGTTCCCGGCGAACAGCATTTCATTTCACTTGCAGATTACGAAATAAATTTAAGAGGTGACTGTCAGGATGAGCCACGTCACATCGGTTAGAGACCTGCGGCAAGATAGTCACCGCGTCGCTTTGCTGCTGTTGGGGGCGGTCTTTCTCTTTGTGCTGCCGATCCCGGGCACGATTTCCCTCCGCCTGATCTGCTTGTTCGTGGGGGCTGTGCTGGCCGTGCTGCTCGTGCGTCGGGAGGGCATGCCGGATCTGCCTTTGAAGTCGGTCTTTCTCGCCTGGGCTGTCGTGGCGGGCCTTTCCTTGCTCTATGCCGTCGATCCTGCCTACTCGCTGTCTGAGATCAAGTCCGAAATCGTCTATGCCTTCCTGGCGTTTTTTCTGTTCTTCACCCAGACGCGGAACGCCCAGGACTGGAACATATGGATTGGTACCATCACGTTCGGCGTCATCGTGTTATCCGTGGCCGCCGTCTGGCTTTGGGCCACGACCGGGAACGCCATAACGCCGCAATTCATCTATAACGGCGTTGGTGAGTACACCACTTATCTCGTCACCACGTTACCGTTCGTTGTTCTTTTAATATTTCATTTACCTTTGCGTACCCGTTGGCGATGGATTGTTCGGGGCGCACCGGTCCTGGTGCTGCTTCCCGTCTATTTAACGACGAACCGGACCATATGGATCGCGCTAATTGTCATCGCCATTACGCTAACCTTGTTGCTGGCAGGCAGGAGCCGAAGGCCTGCAAGAAGGTTTGCTGGCCTGGTTGTCTTGGCACTGTTTCTCGCAGCTTCCACCTCGATGTTTTATTCAACGCTTGAACACAGAGTGGCGGTTAGTCAGGATGCCTCCGAAGTCCTCGATCTCACGGTCCAAAATGATCCACGGCGGTTGTTGTGGACGTTTTCGATAAACGAAATCCTGGCTCATCCATTGTCCGGGGCAGGTTACGGGAAAGTTTCAGTGGAAAAGGTCTTTTTCAGGTGGCAACAGCAGAGCGTTAACTTATCCCATGCGCATAACACCTTCTTGAACGCGGGGATCCAAATGGGTTTTCCCGGAATAATTGTCATGGCGTTTATCTTCGCTTCGATCCTTCGCCAGTATTGGCGGCTTTATCAAAGCAACCATCGCGTCGCACAATGGATAGCCGCGTGTGGCATTGCCATGGTGTTTGGGGTACTCACGCGTAATATGACGGACGATTTCTTCCGGCGGGACTTGGCGCTTCTATTCTGGTCGCTCGTCGGCGCCAGTCTCGGATACGGCCGTCAGTTTACAGCCAAAAAATGACTCCTTATTCCGGCCAGATCCATACGGAAATACTCACTCGCTGATGAACACTTTTATTGTCAATTATCGCAACTTCGCGCCTATTATCGAAGGAATGCAAAGTTGCGGCTATACGGTTCTCGAAAATCTCTGGGAACCGACTGACGCGGATTTGCAAGAATGCGATGGTTATTTGATTTGCATGTATAACGCCATCAAGCGTCCTCAACAGCTTTTGAAGCTCAAGGCACAGTTACGCCGGCATAACATTCCGTTGATCACCTGGAACCGCGACGGTCCGTGGCACAAGGGAGATAAATGGTGGCGCCTCTGGCTGATGAAAAATCTTCCCATCTTCGATGTTTACGCCACCCATACGCTGCAGGACTCATCGAAATTCGCACCCCAGGTGATGTATCTCCCGAACGCGGCCTGGACCAGCGTTTACAATCTGGCCGGCAAGACACTACCGGATTTGCGTGACCCCGGAGGTTATCGTTTTGACGCCAGTTTTTTTGGGAAGCTGGATCCCGTAAAGTACGGAGAAATTCGTCTGCGGGCGGAATTCTTTTCAGAGCTTGAGCGTCGCCTCAATAAGTTGGGATATCAGTGCTGCTTCAAGCATGTTGATCAGATGCCATATCCCGATCAGGTCGAATTCATCCAGCGCAGTCGTATTAATTTCAATTTCTGGGCAGGTTGCGATGATGGCGCCGAAAAAAGCTGGGGACTGCCGGAGCGCTGCTACGGGGTACCGGCGTGCGGGGGATTTCTGCTGAGCGATGCGCGAGAACATGCGCGTGACGATTTCGTGCCTGAGGAGGAGTGGGTTTCATTTGAGTCACTCGACGATTGCACCGAAAAAGTCAGTTTCTACCTTAAGAACTATGACACGGCACGTACCATCGCAGAACGTGCCCACGCCAGGGTGATGCGGGAACATACCTACGTTCATCGTGCGGCATCGTTAATCGATGTCGCACGTCGTTGGCGGGCGGCGCGTGGTATCGAGCGGGCTCCACTCAAGCTTCCCGTGCCGGTGAAGCACGCGCCAGCAGAGATCAGCGTTGGCGCAAAGAAAGTTCGATAAGCTTTGCGTACTTGCAGTAACTGTTGAAACAGCCGATGGAGATATGCACCAGCCCCGGGATGCCGTCGAGAAAGCCCAGTCGTAAGAAATAATATTTAATGAAACGAAACACCGGGCTCAAAACCATTTTGAACGGATTGGCGCGCCGGCCGGCGCGGTAGAGCTCCTCGGCCTGCAGGGTGGTATAACGGTTCTGCTTGGCCAGGTAATCATCAATGCCCTGTTCCGATTCGTGCAGCAGGTCGCCCATCAGCGTGATGATCTTGCCGTCCGTCTCGAGCTTCTCGTGCACCGGGTCGACGCTCCAGTGCGCGTGCTCGCGGTGATACAACCGCAGGCTCCAGTCGGGATAACCCTCGCCGTGGCGCAGCCACCGCCCCATGAAGCGGTTGCAGCGCGCCATGCGGCAGACCTCAAAGCGCGGTGACTTGAGCGCCACCTGGATGCTGTGCCGCAGTTCTTCGCTCACGCGCTCGTCCGCATCGAGCGACAACACCCAGTCGTACTTCGCCTGGCGCGCGGCGAATTCCTTCTGCCGGCCGTAACCCAGCCATTCCTGGTGAATCACGCGCGCGCCGAAGCGCTGCGCGATCGCGAGCGTGGCATCGGTGCTGCCGGAGTCGACAATCAGGATTTCATCGGCAAAAGAGACGCTTTGCAGGCACGGTTCGATCTGGGAGGCCGCATCGCGGGTGATGATGACAGCGGATAAAGGAAGCCCCGCTAGCGGCGCTTGCTCGTCTTGCCTTATTAATGGTTCTGCCACGGCGCTATTCTATGCGAAAATCTTCGCGTGCGTTTATTGATAATAAAAACCTCTTCCCTCGGCGACGTGATCCACAATCTGCCCGTGATCTCCGATATCGTTGCCCAAATGCCTGATGCCGAGATCGACTGGGTGGTGGAAGAGAGCTTTGCCGAAATTCCCAAGATGCACCCGCGGGTGCGCCGGGTGATTCCCGTGTGCCTGCGGCGCTGGCGCCGCCGGATACTGAACCCGGACTCGTGGCGCGATCTCTCGCGTTTTCGTCACGAACTCAAATCCGAAACCTACGACGAGATTCTCGACACCCAGGGACTGATGAAAAGCGCCTGGCTGGCGCGCCAGGCGCGCGGCCCCACCTGCGGGCAGGATCGGGCCAGCGCGCGTGAACCGCTCGCGGCGTTTTTTTACCACCGGCGCTTTTCCGTGGCACGCGGCCAGCACGCCATCGCGCGCAACCGCGATCTCGTCGCGCAGGCGCTGGGATACGCCATGCCAAAAAGTCCACCGGATTACGGCATTCAGGCACCGGAGACGAAGTTCTCTTTTACTGTCCCCCATAAATTTATCCTTGCCCTGCACGCCACCAGCCGCGAAGCCAAGCGCTGGCCGACGGAGCACTGGGCGACGCTCGGTCAGGTGCTGGAAAGCCGTGGACTCAAATTGCTCCTGCCGTGGGGCAGCCAGGGGGAAAAGTGGCATGCCCGGACCATTGCAAAATATTTGGAAAACGCCACCGTGCTTCCGCAACTCAATCTGCGCGAACTCGCCGCGCTCATGGGCCGCGCGCAGGCGATCGTGGGCGTGGACACGGGCCTCGTGCATCTTGCGGCCGCGCTCGACCGCCCGACGGTGGCCATTTACACCGATTCATCACCGGCGCTGACCGGCGTGGTCGCGGGCAAGGCCGGACATGTTTGCAACCTTGGCGATGTCGGGCACGCGCCCGAGACCGTGGCCGTTACGCATGCGCTCGCCAGGCTGGGTGTGTGGGCATGAGCCGCCTCGTTTACATCTGGTTCCTGCGGCTGCTGCTGCCGGTGGTCTTTTTGCGTCTCGCGTGGCGCGGGTTGCGCAACCCGGATTACTGGCGACGCATCCCGGAGCGCTTTGGCTTCATCGAGCCGCTGCTCACGCCGCGCGTCATCTGGATCCACGCGGTCTCGGTCGGCGAGGCGCGCGCCACGGCGCCGCTGGTGCATGAATTGAATGCACGCTACCCCGACCACGCGCTGCTGATCACTACCATGACACCGACCGGTTCGGCGCAAGTGCGCGAGCTGTTCGCCGGCCGGGCGACGCACTGCTACGCCCCCTACGACTACCCCTCGGCGATCACGCGCTTTCTCGACCGCACCCAACCGTTGCTGGCGATCATCATGGAAACCGAGCTGTGGCCGAACATCTTCCACTTGTGCCGCGCGCGCGGGATTCCGTTGTTTGTCACCAACGTGCGCATGTCGGAATCCTCGATGCGCAAGTACCAGCGTTACCCCGGTCTGGCACGCGCCACACTGCAACAGGTGACCCGTTTTGCGGCGCAGTCGGCGGCGGACGCGCAGCGCCTGCTCGCCCTGGGGGCGGCGCCGGAAACCGTAGAGGTCACCGGCAGCATCAAGTTCGAGCTGAACATTGGTGCCAGCCTGCGCGAATCGGCCGAGGTGCTGCGCCTCTCTTGGGGCGGGCAGGACCGGCCGGTGTGGCTCGCGGCCAGCACGCACGAGAGCGAGGAAGAGGCGGTGCTCTCCGCACTCGCGGTGCTCAAGACGCAACCGCGCTTCGCCAACATGCTGCTGGTGCTGGTGCCGCGCCACCCGGAGCGCTTCGCCGCCGTGGCCCGGTTGTGCAAAAAGAAGCATCGCATCGCGCTGCGCAGCGAAACCCCCGGCGCGCTCGATCCAAAGGTGGAAATCCTGGTGGGCGACACCATGGGCGAGTTGCAACTCTTCTTTGCCGCCGCCGATTGTGCCTTCATCGGCGGCAGCCTGGTGCCGAAAGGGGGGCATAACCTGCTCGAGGCCTCCGCCGTGGGCAAGCCGGTGGTGTTCGGCCCGCACATGTTCAATTTCCAGGAAATCAGCCAGATGACGCTCGAGCGCGACGCCGGCGTGCAGATACATTCTGCGGATCAGCTCGCGCCCGCCGTGTCGGATTTCCTGGGCAACGCCAACCGTCGCGACAGCGCCGGGGAGGCCGGGCGCAAGATGGTGGAGGAAAACCGCGGCGCGCTTAACGCCAACATGCGCCTGATCGAACAAGTGCTGAAATAGCGCCGCCTCAGTGCAGTGTCGGCGAGTCGTTCTTCGGTGGCGGCGGCGCCGGCGAGGCGTGGTGCAGCACCATGCGCCAGCCCGACTCGGTGAGGTGGTAAACGTTGGTCGTATGCATCGGCGTGCCCGCCGGGTCGTTGCCGGCGCGGATATGCTCCTCCACGACATGGATCGCGAAAGATTCGTCCTGCCCGCGCGAGCGGCCATTGATCATGATCTGAACTTCCGGTGAGTGACGGAAAATCTCCTCCCACGAGTCGCGCACCGCGGTGCGCCCGATCAGGATCTGGCCGAGCGGATGAATGCAGCTGATGTTTTCATCCGCGGCCCAGACTTCCATCATGGCGTTCACGTCGCGCTTGATGAACGCGGCGTAGAAAGCGGCCTCGGCCTCCTGCGGGGTGTCGTACCGTTTTTCGCTCATTGCAGCCAGCCGTTGATCTGCTCCAGATCGGTTTCGCTCAAGGTTCCCGCCGCCAGTTTCAGCCGCAGCCCGTTCAGCAGGTAATCATACCGCGCGGAGGCCAAATCGCGCTTGGCGCGAAACAGGTCGCGGTTGGCGTCCAGCACGTCGAGGCTGGTGCCGATGCCGGCGGCGAAGCCCTCGGTCTTGGCGGAAAGCGCCGATTCGCTCGCCACCACCGCTTGCGTCAGCGCCGTGACTTTCGCCGCACCGCTTTCCACCCCGTGGTAGGCGGCGCGCGCGGTGCGCTCGGTGGCGCGGCGCACGGCCTCAAGTTCATGCTGGGCGGCGTCAAAACGGTGCGCCGCTTCCTGGGTGCGCGCGCTCACGAGCCCGCCCTGGAAAATCGGCACGTTCAGCTCGAGTCCGACCACGGTGTTGTCGCTGCGGATGCCGGTGCCGGTGATGCTGCCATCGCTGTCGCTGCGCGAACGCGAACCGACAATGTCGAGCGTCGGATAGTGCCCGGCCTGCAGGCGCTTGACTTCCTCGCGCGCGCTCTCGACCCCCTCGCGCCGCGCCCGCAGCGCGTGATTTTCCGAGAGCGCCTTCTCCACCCACGGCCGGATCTGCGCCGGTTCGGGGTTGATCGGCGGGAATTCCCCAAGGCGCGCGAGCACCTCGAACGCGCGCCCCGTGACTTCGCGCAGCGCCTCGCGTTTGTCCTGAAGATTATTCTGCGCGCTGATAACTTCGGCCCCGGCGATCTCGTAGCGGGCCCGGGCATCGTGCACGTCCGTGATGGTCGCGAGCCCCACTTGGAGCCGCGCGTCCGCCGTCTGTAATTGGCGGTGGATTGCCGCCTGCTCGGCGTTGGTGAACTCGAGATTGTCCTGCGCCGCCAGCACACCGAAGTAGGCCTCGGCCACACGCAAGACCAGCTCCTGTCCGGCGGCGGCGTATTCGGCCTCGGCGCGACGCACCTCGGCCCTGGCCTGCTTCAGTCCCGCGAACACCACACCGTTATACACCGGCTGGCTTACGTTCAGGCTGTAGTCGGCGCTGGAGAATTCAAAGCGCCCCGACGGCCGCCCGGGAATGAAGGCATCCGTCGCGGTCTCGGTGTCGTTGCGGTCGCGTGCGGCGCGCGCATTGATCGTGGGCAGCAACGTGGCACGCGCCTGCGGCAGCTTCTCGCGCCCGGCAAGGTAGTTGGATTCGGCGGCACGGAACTTGGGATCGTTGGCGTGCGCGAGGTTATAAACCGCCACCAGGTCTTCCGCCGCGAGCGGCAGCGGCGCGAGCAATAGCCCCGCGAGCAGCGCCGGCCACCAGAGGATCAAACGCGCTGCAGGCGGCATGGTCGGGCATCCCCTTCAGTAGGTCGGCATTTTCTTGTCGATCTCGGCCGCCCAGGCGGCGATGCCGCCCGTCACGTTGTGGAGCTTGTTAAAGCCCACGCGCTCGAGGTACAGCGCCACCTGCTGGCTGCGGATGCCGTGATGGCACAGCACCGCGATCTCGGTGTCCTTCGGCAGCTCCTCGGTGCGTGCCGGAACCGAGCGCATCGGGATGGAAATCACGCCGGGCAGGGAACAGACGTTGAGCTCCCATGGCTCGCGCACGTCCAGCACCACCAGCTTGCCGGGCTCCGAGTCCAGCCGCGCTTTCAAATCGCGCACGCTCAATTGCCGGATCATCCCACCGCCCCCGACTTAAAACACGAACCGGGGAGGTTCGAGGGCGTTTTGCAGTTTTGGAATGACGGTTTCGAACAGCGACTTTTCCTCGAAGGCCTGTTCGCTGAGGCGGCGGATGCGCTTGACCTCCATCGCCGGGGCCGTGCCCACGATCGCGATCAGGCGCCCGCCGACGGTGAGGCTTTCCTGAAACGCCTCGGGCAGCAGCGGGGTGGAGCCGGTGAGCAAAATGACATCGTAGGGTTTCTGGCGGTCCCAGCCGCGCGCGCCATCGCCCACTTCGAGCGTGATATTGCGCACGCCATGGTGCGCGAGCTTGATCGCGGCCTCGGCGGTGAATTCCGGACGGATCTCGACACTGATCACGTGCCGCCCGAGGGCGGCCAAGAGTGCTGTCATGTAGCCGCTGCCGGTGCCGATTTCGAGGATCTTGTCGGTGGGGTTGATCTCCAGCTTCTGCAGCAGGCGCGCCTCGAGCTTGGGCGCCATCATCACCTCGCCGTGGCCGAGCGGGATGTTCATGTCCGCGAAGGCGAGGTTGCGGTGTTGCTTGGGCACGTAGTCCTCGCGCGGCAGGTGGGCGATGAGTTTCAGGACACGCTCATCGAGCACGTCCCAGGGCCGGATATGGCTCTCGATCATGTTCCGGCGTGCGACATCAAAATTCAGCGTGGACATATTTCTTACAGGGCGTAGGGGTAAAAGGGCGATTAGCGTATTAAGTTTGTTCCCGGCCCGCAAGCCAAAGACCTTTATGCCGCCATACGTCCCCGCGTTGTTGCATTCCCGGCACGAATCCTTTAGCTTGAATCCATCTGTGTGAGCTAGGGGTGCCGGCAGTGGCCGGCTGAGAAACACCCTTTGAACCTGAACCGGTTAGTCCCGGCGTAGGAAAGCTATCTAAATAGGCTTCTTCAGTTTCACCCCGCCGCTCATACCCCTTATTCGTTTTAGAGAGGTAGTCCCATGAGCGCCAACCCCAAGGATATTCTGCAACCGGCATCCAAGCTTTCGGCCGAGGCCACGCGCCCGTTCCCGGCCTCCAGGAAGATTTACGTGCAAGGCCCGCGCCCCGACCTCAAGGTCGGCATGCGCGAAGTCACGCAGACTCCGACCCCCTCGACCCACGGCGCGGAGGAAAACCCGCCGATCACCATCTACGACACCTCCGGGCCCTACACCGACCCGGG
>JAOTWF010000083.1 GCA_029863005.1 Gammaproteobacteria bacterium
GGCAAGGGTACCGGGCGCACATTCGATTACCACCAGATCACGCCGGTCCTTTTTTCGGATGCCGGCAGCGGCTGTTCCCAGACGCACGCCGGGGACCGGATGCAGCGCGGGCAATCCCTGCAGGCCGACCGCCATGGTTCAGTTAAGCTTACCGTGACAATGTTTGTATTTTTTCCCTGAACCGCAGGGGCACGGTTCATTGCGGCCGACTTTAGGCTGACGACGGACCATGGGTTTCTGTGCCACCGCTACGTTCTCGCCTTCCCCGTTTTCTTCCCCGGGACCGGCGGCTTCGAGGGACGGATGCATAAATTGCATATCCTTGGGCTGGCGGTTTTGGGCCTCCAGCGCCTCGACATCTTGTTGCGCCTGCACCTGAACATGCGCCAAAAGGTTGATCACGTCATGGCGCACGCGAGTCAACATGTCAGAAAATAGAACAAAGGATTCGCGCTTGTACTCTTCCTTGGGATTTTTCTGGGCATAACCACGCAAATGAATACCCTGGCGCAAATAGTCCATGGCCGCCAGATGATCCTTCCATTGTGTATCCAAAACCTGCAGCATGACCGCCTTTTCCAGGTGCCGCATGACATCGGGGCCGATGGAAACAGTTTTCTCGGTATGTTTGCGGTCGGCCTCGTCAATAATCCGCGCACGCAATTTTTCCTCATCCAGGGAAGTCTCATCCTTGAGCCAACGAGAGACGGGAAGATTCAGACCCAGTTCGCGATTTAGCGCCTCCTCCAACGCAGAGATGTCCCATTGCTCCTCGACACTTTCTGGAGGAAGGTGCAGGCTGATCAGTTCATTCACGACATCGTGGCGGATGGTGGTAACGCTTTCGGAGATGTCCTCCACGTCCATCAGCCGGTTTCGTTGTTCATAAATCACCTTGCGCTGGTCATTGGCGACGTCGTCATATTCCAATAGCTGCTTGCGGATATCGAAGTTGCGCCCTTCAACCTTGCGCTGGGCGTTTTCAATGGCGCGCGACACCCAGGGATGTTCAATCGCCTCGCCCTCTTGCATTCCGAGCTTCTGCATCAGTCCCGACAGGCGATCGCTGCCGAAGATGCGTAGCAGATTATCCTCGAGCGAAAGATAAAAACGCGAAGAGCCGGGATCGCCCTGACGACCGGAGCGGCCACGCAGCTGATTATCGATACGACGTGATTCATGTCGCTCGGTGCCAACCACGTGCAGGCCGCCGGCGGCGATGACCTGTTGATGACGCTTCTCCCAGTCGCTACGCACCCGATCCCGCTTTATCTTATCGTCTCCGATTTCCTTGAGTTCCATTTCCAAATTCCCGCCGAGGACGATATCGGTGCCGCGACCGGCCATGTTAGTGGCGATGGTCAAGGCGCCGGGGCGTCCGGCCTGCGCCACAATCAATGCCTCGCGCTCATGGTGCTTGGCATTCAGCACCTGATGCTCGATTTTTTCCTTTTCCAGGAGACGCGAAAGATATTCCGACGCTTCGATGGAAGCGGTGCCGACCAACACCGGCTGACCGCGCTGGTGGCAATCTCGGAGATCCGCGAGTATCGCGGCGTGTTTTTCTCCGGCCGTGCGGTAAATCTGATCGGCCATGTCCTGACGGATCATCAACCGATGCGTCGGGACCACGACAACTTCGAGGCCGTATATCTGCTGGAATTCAAAGGCCTCGGTATCCGCCGTGCCGGTCATGCCGGCAAGTTTGCCGTAAAGTCTGAAATAATTCTGAAAAGTGATCGTCGCCAGCGTCTGATTCTCGTTCTGGATAGCCACCCCCTCCTTGGCTTCCACGGCCTGATGCAACCCATCCGACCAGCGCCGCCCCTGCATCATGCGGCCGGTGAATTCGTCAATGATAATCACTTCGTTGTCCCGCACTATGTAATCTACTTCGCGCTTGAACAGGGCATGCGCGCGTAATCCGGCGGTGAGGTGATGCATTAAAATCAGGTTAGAAACATCGTAAAGACTGGAACCTGACGCGAGCAGTCCGACCTTGGCGAGGAGCTTTTCCACCGTCTCGTGTCCGGCTTCCGTCAAGAAAGCCTGGCGCGTCTTCTCATCCACACTGTAATCGCCCGGACCGTTTTCCGTCTCCTGTTTCGTCAAATGCGGAATGATCGAATTGATCTTGACGTACAAATCTGTGCTTTCCTCGGACGGACCGGAGATGATGAGCGGCGTGCGCGCCTCGTCAATCAGGATCGAGTCGACCTCGTCCACGATGGCATAGTTTAGGCCGCGCTGGACCCGCTCTTCCGCGCGAAACGCCATATTGTCACGCAGATAATCGAAGCCGTATTCATTATTGGTGCCGTAGGTGATGTCCGCGGCGTAGGCCGCGCGCTTGGTTTCGCGGTCGAGTCCGGGAACGACGACTCCCACGCTCATCCCCAGAAATGTGTATATCTGGCCCATCCACTCAGCATCGCGCCGGGCCAAATAATCGTTGACCGTCACCACGTGCACGCCCTTGCCGGCCAGCGCATTCAGGTAAACGGCCAGGGTGGCCACCAGCGTCTTGCCCTCACCAGTTCGCATTTCTGAAATCTTCCCCTGGTGCAACACCATGCCACCGATGAGTTGAACGTCGAAATGACGCATGCCCAACGTGCGCTGGGAGGCTTCGCGTACTACCGCAAAGGCTTCGTACAGAATCGCTTCCAACGTCTCACCGTTCGAAAGGCGAGTTTTGAACTCGGCAGTCTTCGCGCGCAATTGCTCGTCGCTAAGTTGGGACAGCCCGGATTCCAACGCGTTGATGTGCGCCACGTCCTGCTGCATGCGCTTGATCAGGCGGGTATTGCGGCTGCCGAAAATCTTGGTGAGCGATTTCGTGATCATGAAAATCCATGCGTCTCACGAGGAGACGAATCAAAAAAGAGCGGCAATTATGGAGGAAAAGCGGAAAGACTTGAAGTGATGCGCTGGATGCCTACTTGCTCGCTTGCTGCAGATATCTCATCGGATTCACCGAAGTACCGTTGCGCACCACCTCGAAATGCAGATGCGGACCCGTGGAACGGCCTGAAGTACCGATTTGGGCAATGGCTTGACCTTTCTGTACCCGATCTCCCACCCTGACGAGAACGGTGTGAGTATGGGCATAACGGGTGGTCAAACCGGATTCATGCGTGATCTCGACCAGCAAACCATAACCGGCCTTCTCCCCGCTGTGGCTGACAACACCATCGCCCACAGCAAGTATGAGTGAACCCATGTTCGAGGCGATGTCCACGCCATCGTGCTGCGACTGATGGCCATTGAAGGGGTCGGCGCGCATACCGAATCCGGAGGATATCCAACCTCCTTCTACCGGCCAGCCCGAAGGCGTCACGGCCGCGTTGAGTTTACGATCGAGCAGCAGGTTTTCCAGTGCGCTCAATCTCTCCTGCTGGCGCTCGATTTCCCGGGTGAGGCGATCGAGTGAATCCATCAGCTCAGGCGGATTGGCGGAAGAAGCGGACTTTTCCGGGCCACCCATGGCCGCCTCAACAGAAAAATTGAATTCACGGGCATCCAGACCCGCCATGCGCGTCAGTCGAGAACCTAGGGCATTGAGCCGCATCAGTTGTGCCTGCATCTGACCCATGCGCTGTGCCAGTGCATTGAGATGCGCCTCGGTTTTTCGCCGGGTTTCCAAGACAGCCGTGCGTTGCGCCGCCAATTCGCGGCGTTGAGCGGCCATCATGGAATCCGCGTTATACACAGAGAGCATATCCTGGGCATGGTAAGCGACTATACCGAGCAGCGCCGGCAGGGCCACCAGGACCACCAGTGAAATCAGGATTAAATGACGATGGGAAAGGGTAGTGTTACGGCCTTTGCCGTGACGGCTGTTTGGTACCAAGATGATGTTCATGTCGTACTTCCCCTTTCAACTCCCCGTTCACCACTAATTCAATCAAGTCGCCGGCAGAGTGCGCACAAAAGCAATGGGCGCCTCGTCGTTTTCGTTGTAAGTAATAAGTTCCCACGCATCCTGGTTGGACACCAACTGGCGCAGCAGGCGATTGTTGAGAGAATGACCCGACTTGTGGGCACTGAACTCGCCGATCAGTGGATGTCCCAGCAGATAAAGATCGCCGATAGCGTCCAGCACCTTGTGCTTGACGAATTCATCCTCATAACGCAGACCATCGTCATTCAGGATGCGGAAATCATCCAGCACAATGGCATTATCGAGGCCGCCCCCACGCGCCAACCCGACAGCGCGTAACGCCTCAAGATCGCCCATGAAACCGAAAGTGCGGGCACGGCTGACTTCCTTGACAAAGGAGGTGGTGGAAAAGTCTACACTGGCATTTTGTGTCGAGTGGCGGAACGTCGGATGGTTGAATTCGATAGCGAAGGAAACCTTGAATCCCTCGAAAGGCTGAAAACAGGCCCATTTGTCACCATCCTCCACACGCACTTCCTTCTTGATGCGCATGAATCGTTTTGGGGCCAACTGTTCGGCGATGCCCGCCGATTGCACCAGAAATACAAAAGGTCCGGCGCTGCCGTCCATAATCGGCACTTCCGCCGCCGTAAGATCGACATAGGCGTTATCAATTCCCAATCCGGCAAACGCCGACATAAGATGCTCCACCGTGGAGACTCTGGCGCCGTTGAATTCCAGCGTCGTTGACAGGCGGGTGTCGGAAACATTTTCCGGACATGCGCGGATATCCACCGGTTCCGGCAAATCAATGCGACGAAAAACAATTCCTGTATCTGAAGAGGCTGGTCGGAGAGTTAAATAAACCTTTTCACCGGTGTGTAAACCCACGCCCGTGGCGCGGATTACATTTTTCAAAGTCCTTTGCTTGATCATTAAATCTTTATCTCGAGCGATTAATATTAGGTGAGGGTCGAATGTCTCCGCTCGATCGGAAAATACATGCGCTGAATCAAATTGTGCATGCAACTCTGCATGCCGATTACAATTTTCAAACTGGGCAAGATTACGGAAAAATCGGTCCCTATCCGTAATTTAAGGATAAAACCCCACAACTGTCCAGCCAAACCTCGGTTGGCAGGCCGTGATCGACGACCCGGGCCCGATAAACGGCCCGTTTCGCGGATAAAGACTCAGTCGGCCTGTTTTCTCAGGAATGCCGGAATATCCAGGTACTCGATGGCCGCCTCGGCCGTCGTGGCCAAGGGCCGTTCCGTGCGCCGATTCCGGATCACTGTCGGGGTCTCGTAGTCCTCGAAATCGGTTGTGCCGGTGCCAGTTTTGACCACCTTGTACGGCTGCTTGCGCTGCTTTTCCTGGCCCAGGCCTGTAGCCACGACCGTTACCCGCAGTTCCTCGCGCATCTCGGGTTCGATGACGGTACCGATGACCACGGTCGCGTCTTCGGAGGCGAACTCCTTGATGGCGTTGCCGACTTCCTCGAATTCCCCGATAGACATATCGAGCCCGCCTGTGATGTTGACCAAAATCCCTCGCGCTCCGGAGATATTGATGTCCTCCAGCAAGGGGCTCGAGACCGCGGCAATCGCTGCCTCGCGTGCGCGTGATGGCCCGCTGGCGGAGGCCGCTCCCATCATGGCCATGCCCATCTCCGACATCACGGTGCGCACGTCGGCGAAGTCCACGTTAATCAGCCCAGGCCGAGTAATCAGCTCGGCGATGCCTTGGACCGCATTTTGCAGCACCTGGTTGGCCTTGCCAAAGGCGTCGAGTAGCGTGGCATCTTTGCCCAATACCGTCAGCAATTTCTCGTTCGGGATCGTGATAATGGAATCGACGAACTGACCCAATTCCGAGATACCCTGTTCAGCGATGCCCATGCGCTTGCGCCCCTCGAACGGAAACGGCTTGGTCACGACGGCGACAGTGAGAATATTCATGTCCTTCGCAACTTGTGCCACCACCGGCCCCGCACCGGTGCCGGTTCCACCGCCCATGCCAGCGGTGATGAAGACCATATCGCTGCCTGCGAGCACTTCGGCGATGCGCTCGCGATCCTCGACCGCCGCCTGACGGCCGATTTCAGGATTGGCACCGCACCCGAGACCCTTGGTGAGATTGGTGCCTAGCTGAAGAATGGTCTTGGCCTGCGAGCGCTTGAGCGCCTGTGAGTCGGTATTGGCGTTGATAAACTCCACGCCCTCGATGTTGGCGGCGACCATGTGGTCGACAACATTTCCGCCACCTCCGCCTACGCCTATTACCTTTATTACAGCTTGCTGCCCATAGGTATCCATTAATTCAAACATATGTTGCCTCCAGTGTAGGTTTCCTTGAATCTATTGATCGATACATCCGCCCGTTCTCCCGCATCAAAAATTTCCCTGAAACCAGCTCTTCATCTTGTTCCAGATTCCTTTCGCGCCCACGTTAGTCCCCGGGTTTTGCACATACTGCTTGCCTTCCCGGCACCGCGCTCCGTACAAGACCAGCCCCACGCCGGTGGCGAAGATCGGGTTCTGCACCACACCCTTCAGCCCACCGACATACTGCGGCACTCCCAAGCGCACCGGCATGTGAAACACTTCTTCCGCGAGATCGACAACACCTTCCATCTTCGCGCTACCCCCAGTGAGCACGAGGCCACTGCCGACCACGTCTTCGAAGCCGCTGCGGCGCAGTTCCGCCTGAATCAGGCTGTAAAGCTCTTCGATCCGTGGCTCAATGACCTCCGCCAGCGTCTGGCGCGACAACTTGCGCGGCGGCCGGTCGCCCACGCTCGGCACTTCGATTGTCTCGTCGCGATGCGCCAATTGCGTAAGAGCGCAACCGTATTTTTTCTTAATGTCCTCGGCGTACTGCGTCGGCGTGCGCAGCGCCACCGCGATGTCGTTCGTCACCTGATCGCCGGCGATGGGAATGACGGCGGTGTGGCGGATGGCCCCGTCGGTGAACACTGAGATATCGGTTGTGCCTCCGCCAATGTCCACCAGGCACACACCCAGTTCTTTTTCGTCCTCGGTCAGCGTGGAGATGCTGGAAGCGAGTTGCTCCAGGATGACGTCATCGACTTCCAGCCCGCAGCGGCGCACGCACTTGACGATGTTTTGCGCCGCGCTCACCGCGCCGGTGACAATATGGACCTTGGCCTCGAGCCGCACCCCGCTCATCCCGATTGGTTCGCGAATGCCTTCTTGCTTATCGATGATGAATTCCTGCGGCAGGATATGCAGTATCTTTTGGTCCGCGGGGATGGCGAGCGCGCGCGCCGCCTCGATCACGCGTTCCACGTCCCCCTGCCCGACTTCCTTGTCCTTGATGGCGACGATGCCGTGCGAGTTGAAGCTGGAAATGTGCGAACCGGCGATGCCGGCATACACCGAGTGAATCTGGCAGCCGGCCATAAGCTCGGCTTCCTCGACGGCACGCTGAATGGATTGCACGGTCGATTCGATGTTCACCACCACCCCTTTTTTCATCCCGCGGGAGGGGTGATGTCCGACACCGATAATCTCCACTTCGCCAGTGGGCGCAATTTCGCCAACGATGGCGAGCACCTTGGAAGTGCCGATATCAAGTCCCACAATGAGTTTTTCGTCGTCTCGCTTCGCCATAATTACCCCTTGATGGCCACTCCTGTCCGTCCTGTTCCGATGGTGTCCACGCGACCCGGAACATCCCCATGACTGGCGGATCGGGCACCGGTTGGCTGCACGGCAAAACCGTTGGCATACCGAAGATCTGCCTGGGCAATGCCGCCAGATTGGTGCTTCAGCGTTTGCGCATAAACACGGGCAAAACGCTCAAGTTTAGATTCGGGATTATCCCGATCCAGCACGATGACCATCCCCCCCGCGAGCTCGAGCTGCCAGACACGGCGTGGTGTTAATGTGATGTTTTCCAGCTTCAAGTCCACCACGGCCAGGATCTGGCCGAGACGCTTGAAATGCTCCAATACCAGCCACCCGGTGCCTTCGGGACCCTGCAATCGAGAAAGCACGGCTGTTGGTTCGTTCAGTGTCACGCGCACAACGTCACCGGCCTGGTTGAGAAAGGCCCCGTCACTCCAACGCGCCGCCAGCTGTTGTTCCGTGAAACGGACATGCACGTCCTGTGGCCACTGCCGGCGGACCGAGGCCCGATAAACCCAGGGAAGCGATTCCACGCGAGTCTTGACTGCCTCGAGATTGAGCAAGAAAAAATTCCCACGCACGACATCGCCCACGGCGGCTTCCAGCTCCTTTTGCGTGATATGCTTAAATTCCCCCTCAAAACGCACATTCCGTACCGG
>JAOTWF010000001.1 GCA_029863005.1 Gammaproteobacteria bacterium
CACCGAGAGCAGCGTTGAACTTGCTCGAGAGATTCTGAAACGCGATCAGCCCGGTCAGCTCGATGATGGCGTCATCATCGAAATGGCGCCGCAGCCGCGCGAAGTGTTCCGCCGCGGGCTGGCGATCCGAAAAAGTAACCGCCTCCGCGTACTCAAGCGCCGCCTTCTCGCGCTCGGTGAAAAGATGGCTCGTTTCAAATTGTTCCAATTCGACAAGCCTAGCTGGATCATCTCCGCGTTTCAGCACCAGGGACGAGTTGATATCGACACAGAAGGCGCAACAGTTGATCTGCGATACCCGCACCGTAATGAGCGAGCGCAGACGCGGTTCTATCGGCGATGCGCGGCGATCGAGGGCGCCATAAAGCAGGGCCAAGGTAATAAACACCCTGGGCGTGCGACCCCATAGTCGCGCCGGTTTCAGTACCCTGCCGTAGCGACGTCTCTGGTTCCAGAAGAACAGTTTCACGTACCAAGGGAAACGATGAAATGATGGAGTAGTGATGAAAGACATGGTGACCACCTCCAGGAAATCTTGCCGGCGTCGTCTCGTCCGCCGGCGCGTTCCCTAACCAATCCGCCCCAAAATCGGAAACGTGTTGAGCATCCAAAAGGCGAATACCGACAGATATCCGGTAATCATGGCAACACCGAGAATGATCATGATGACGCCCGCGGCAACTTGCAGCGGTCGCCCGAAGCGACGCATCGTTTTCATGTGATTGATGAAATGCGCCGTAAAAACGGCGGCCAACAGGAAAGGCAGCCCGAGACCCAGCGAATACACCGCGAGCAGCGTTATACCGCTCGCTTGGGTCGTCATCGCGGTGACCGTGAGGATCGCGCCCAGCACTGGGCCGATGCACGGTGTCCATCCGAAACCGAAGGCCACCCCCAGCAGGTACGAACCCAGTGGCCGTCCGCCTTTCATCGTTCCGCCAAAGCGGAACTCACGTTGCAGCCAGCCCAACCTCAGCAATCCGGTCATGAACAGACCGAATACAACGATAATGGAACCACCAATAATATTCGCTTCGTAACGATAAGAGAGCAGCAGCTGACTCATGGCCGAGGCACTCGCCCCCAGAATGAGAAACACGGTCGAGAACCCAAACACGAAGCACAGACTCAGGCCCAGCGCCGGTAACCGCCGGTGCAGCGGCGCGGCTTCCTGCAGCTCGCCGACCGAACGGCCGGCCACATAAGACAGGTAGCCCGGCACGAGCGGCAGCACGCACGGGGAAAGAAACGACACGGCGCCCGCCAGAAACGCCGTCAACACGCCCACTCCCGCGATCTCAGGCATCAGTCTTCACCACGATTGATATGTCGTCGACCCGCCTCATGGGCGCTTTGCTCCGCTTTGCGCCGGTGGCGCGACGACCTTCGGTTGGCGTAATTTTTCGACGAGTGGAAGGATGGTTTCTTCGAGCGCCTGAGGCGAGATCGGTCCGATGTGTTTGTAGGCGATACGGCCGTCAAGGTCGATCACGAATGTTTCCGGGACCCCGTACACGCCCCATTCGATCCCCACCCTTCCATCACGGTCCGCCCCGGTTCGCGTATACGGATCGCCCAAGCTGTCGAGCCAGGCGGCGGCGTCATCGGGCGCGTCCTTGTAGTTCAGGCCGTGGATCGGCACGATGCCCCGGCGACTGAGCTGCATGAGGATGGGATGCTCATCGCGGCATGCCACGCACCAGGACGCAAAGACGTTGACGAGTGACACTTCACCCTTGATGTCCGCGGTGGACAACCCGAGCGTTCGACCCTTTACCGGCGGCAGGCTGAATTCGGGCACGGGTTTGCCGATAAGAGGCGAGGGAATCCTCCGTGGATCGAGGTTCAAGCCCACCGCAAATAAAACGAACATAGCTATAAAAAAGGCAATAGCGAGCAGTAAGGGGCGTTGCGCCGACCAGCGCCCGGTATCCTTTACCGGAATTGCGGAGTCGACGTCCACCACCCCCGTCACGGGCTGATCATGCGCGCGCGGCGTCACACCGGTGGTTTTGCGGGTTGCATTGCTGTTCATGCGCATTGCCTCTTGTCTTGGTTTTTTTCGATCCTTTTCCGGGACGGGCTCTCTCAACGGAGCATTTGGTCTAGCTCGTTCTTGAATGTCTCGAATGGTCGCGCGCCCGGCCGCATCCTGACCTCGCTGGTCTTGTTGTTCAGAAGAATATTTCCCGGTGTCCCGGTAATTCCAATCCTGCTGCCCTCGGCGAAATCTTCCCCGACGCGCGAGGCCATTCTTCCGCTGTCGAGACAGGTCTTGAATTTCGTTTCATCCAAGCCGATTTCCTTTGCCAGGGGAACGAGATTGTCGAGGGGAAATCCCTTCCCGTTGGACTTCGTGCGGGTGTAGACCAGGTCGGCATAACGCCAGAACGCATCGTTTCCACCAAGCTCCGCGGCGCACTCGGATGCCTCTGCCTGCTTCTGTGCGCCGGGGTTGTGGAAACCCAACGGGAAATGCCGGTACACCCAGTTCACTTTGCCATCGTAGGCGGCGATGATTTTTTTTGCCGTAAAATGGAATTGCTTGCAGTAAGGACATTCGAAATCCGAATATTCGATAAGCGATACCGGTGCATCGGGATTGCCGAAGATATGATCCTTCGATTTGGAAACGCGCCGGACCTGCTTGAGCCGTTCGTTCCCCGTGGCCGCCTGGGCCAGTCGCTGACGCTCGACAAATTTTACGATAGCTTCTTCGAGGAGCGGTTCCATGAGCGGCTGATTCTTCAGCTGTGCGGCGACCTCCTCCCTGACTTTGCTGGCGAGTAGATCTTCATCAACTGGAACCCGGTCAGACCGGTTCCCAATCATAAAACCCAGAAAAACCAGCGATCCGGAAATCGCGATCACCGCGAGAATAATAGCGACAGTGGGTAATCGACGACTTGTGGTACCTAGCATAATATTCAATCTCTATGGTGAAGAATTGTCATGGCAACTACATGCAGGACATGTGTTTCGGTCCCTGGCATTCCAGGGCGCGGTTTCCCCACAGGCTCTTCATGTACGCGACGATATCCCGGATGTTTTGCTCCGACAGGTTTTTTTTCCAGGCGGGCATACGCGGCGTGCGCGGCGAGCCTTCACGAATGAACTTGGCCAGGTCCTCGTCACTGTGATGCCACGCGTGCTGCGAATCGTCCAGCGCCGGCGCTGGAAAGTAACCCGGTTTACCGACGTTCCAGGGATAAACGGTCTCGCCGACACCACGTTTACCGTGACAAGACTGACAGAAGTTCTTGTATAGCTTCGCACCTCGCAGAGCGGCGTGTGGATCAGGTTTCTTTCCTGTCTCGGCCGGCGCTTTGCCTCCGGGCAGGGCGATCAACATCAAGAAAAGAATCAACGATGCGAGTGGCGGGGAAACCGCACGTCGGCCAACGGCACGGACCGGATTCTGTGGTAGTGGAGAATACATGTTTACCTCGACCGCGTGATACAAAACAACCCATTGAGCATGTTTACCATACGGAATTCATTGTTAACCGATATCACGCCGCTTCTGTTCGAATTCCTCGCGGTCGATTGCGCCGCTTGCATATCTTTCCTTAAGGACCTCGAGCGCGGATTTCCCGCCGGCTTTGTCGTCCTGTCCGAAACCGCCTAACAGCCACCTCGCCAGCACTACAACGGCGGCGATGATCACCACCCAGAACAGGATCATGAATATCCCGCCGAAGCCCATACCCCAGCCCATGCCGTTGCCCATATGATCCCAACCCCAATTACCCATGACTCACCTCCTGTCAACTCTTGGTCAACTAGTGACGTGCGCCATCCATGGCGCACGCCCTGGCGGGCGCGCTATGCGCGTCCAAATTAGTTCCTGACTAATTTGTCCCGCACCCGCTCGAGCCTGCCACGTACTTCTTTCGCCATTTCTGAAATCGCCGGATTGTCGGTCAATTTCAAAACCGCAATCGGGTCCATGAAGCCCACCGTGATGCTTTTGTCCGCCTCTTCCCGCACCACAACATTGCATGGCAGCAGCAGCCCGATATCCGGATCGGCCGTGATGGCTTTGTGTGCCAAAGGAGGATTGCAGGCGCCAAGAATACGGTAGGGTTTTCCGTCCACACCCAGTTTGGTCTTCATGGTGGCCTGCACGTCGATTTCGGTGAGCACGCCGAAGCCCTCGGTCTTGAGCGCTTCCGTTACCCGCTTTACCGCATTCTCAAAGCTGTCTTTTATCTGCACATTGAAACCGTACATAAACATCTCCTAATTCACCGAGGCAATCTGCCTCCTGTTCTGATAACTCCTTCCCGGACAACGAGGTCCACTGCCCGGGCACCCACTTGATTCTGAAAATCACATAAATCCAATTTCGGTGAAATCAGCGATGCATCATGCCGGGTCCCATGCCCATGCCGCTGTGAGGCATGTTGCCGGGGCCGTAACCGCCGCGGCCGCCGGGGCTCATCATGCCAGGTCCGCCCATGCCACCGCGTGACCACTGCCGTAGCTGCTCCTTCTGCTCCTTGGTGAGCACGGCCTGCATACGATTGTGAGACTCGATGTTGGTCTCGAGCACCAGTTGCTGCAATTTGCTGATGTTGCCGTAGACGGCGCCGGCCTTTTTCGCGTCCACGGTTTCACCCGAGTACAAATCGCGTTGTTTGAACTGTTCGTCCATGATCTTGCCGTAGGTGTCCCAATTTTTTCGGCGTGCCTCATTCTGGATTTTTTCGATCTGGTTACGCTGGTCGTCGGTGAGATCCAGCATCCAGACCGGCCCCATGCCACCGCCGTGTCCCATGCCCATGCCTCCCATCATGCCTCCTCCCATCATCCCCATGCCGGACCCGCCCATCCCCATGCCGCAGCCGGATCCCATGCCCATGCCGTGTCCACCCATGCCCATCATGCCCCCTCCCATCATCCCCATGCCTGCGCCGGGAGCCATGCCATAACCCATCTGGCCTGGTTGCATGGTTGGCGACATGTTTCGATTGCACATCATCGGCCCGCCTTGCTCAGCGGCGATGGCGGCGCCTGATGCCGCCAATGTGGCGACTGCCAGCACGCGTGGTATCCATTGCTTGATAAGATTCCTGTCCATGACTGATCTCCTTGACTATTGATTAATACGGTACGAATAGGCGCGCCATCCAATGCGGCGCATCGAAACTGACCGCGATTCATCAAACCGCGGTCAGCGGAAAAATCAAATCAACAAATGTTGTATGAGAAGATAAAGCGGTAACGAACCAGAAGGCGAATTGTGGAATAGCTGCTTATCGGGCGCCGAACGCGCCACGGCGGGAAAATTTTGGGTCGCGGGATGAACCGCATGGCCGATTTTCGGTTCAAAATCTGAAACCAGAACAACAAAGGAACTGTTGAGTGCAGTGTCGGCAGTATCGAGCCACGTACGGCATGGGTCCTGCGTGCCAGGGAGTATGCCATGATTTGGTACTTCGGCTTGCGCGCTGACAACCAGCGGAACAACGTCCGCCACCGCCTGGCAACAGGGCCATAAGGCCAGTACCAGCGACAAGGACATCCAGCCCGCCATCGCTGCCACGATGGATCGGCGATGCCGGCTCATAAACCACTTTCTGCTTGTCTGGGTTCCTGCCATTTGGATTTATCCTGCAACAAAAGACATTTTAGCGAAATATAAGTTCATCTTAACTTGCTAAATCTACTGTACCCTCGGAAGAGAACATTGATTTTTATCAAGAAACGGGGGCGACAAGGAAGACAGAGGCCCGGCGATGCCGAGACGACGCGGGAAAATTCATCAGTTACTTTTTTCCATCGTCTCTCAAGAGATACTTGATCAGCGCGGCAATGACCAAAATGATGATGATCCAAACGGCAATTTGCATTTGTTATTTCCTAAGTAAATAGATCATATTGAGCATTGTCACCCCTTCGGCGCTGCTTCGCCCAGATTTACCTTGCGCCAGCGCTCGTACACTTCCGGCGGCCACAACGCCTGGTACCAGGTAATGATGTCCTCGATTTCCTGGTCGGTCAGCCGGCCCTTCCAAGCCGGCATCACGGGTTCGCCTTCACGTGTTGCTCCGTTCTTGATGACGGCGATTATGTCCTGCTTGCGGCGCTTCCAGTCATTACCGGTCCCGTTGAGCGGGGGGGCTGCCACCACTTTCGGATTGCGCCAGTCAGGATGTCCCTGTGCTTCCGGTCCGTGGCACAGGGCACAGTGCTCGTGAAACAGCCGAACCCCGCGAAACAGATTTTCCGTGGAAACCGGTCGGTCGATTCCGACGGCGGTCTTGCGCGACGGTGTCTTAGATTCTTCCTTGCCACAGGCACTGACCAGCAGTACCACTAAAATCACTCCAACAATCACGCGCATATGTCAGGAAAGCAGGGTATTGACCGGCGCTTATCATAATCCGCACGACCGCCAAAGAAAATAAAACCAGCCCGGATGGCAAATCAGGTTCAAGGGGCGGCTTTCCCTTTGCGCGCTTTCTCGTCCATCACCTGCCAGTTTTGATAAAGTTCGTCCGGCCAGTGAGACTGGAACCAGACGATGACGGCCTCGATATCCTGGTCGCTGAGCTTGCCATTCCACGCTGGCATGCTGCCGCCCAGCGACAGGGTCCCACGTTTGATCGTCGTTTTCAGCGCCGTCATGGGATGGTGCCAGGCGTGGCCCGAGCCGTTCAACGGCGGCGCGGGATACTTGCCGTTGGCTCCCGACTTCTGCCAATTCGGCGCGCCTTCGGCACGCGCGCCGTGGCAAACTGCGCAATTGGCAGCGTACAGCAGTGCGCCACGATGCACCTGCTCTGGTGAGGTGGCGCGCACCACGGATGGTCCCGGTGCAACAGCGCTCGGGGCGGAGGACGGTACATCGACCGATTGCTGGCAACCGACGAGCAGGAACGTCAGCGCAGCGAGGCACGTGGCGCCTGTGTATCGGCCGCTAGTTCGCATGCCCGGTATGTCCATCTTGAGCTGGCTTTGGCTATTTCGCTTTGGTTTTCGAGCCGCCCAGACTTTGCACATAGTTCACTACATCCCAGATCTGATTTTGCGTGAGCACGCTTTTCCATCCCGGCATCGGCCCGCGGCCGTTCTCGATCTTCCATGCGTAATCGCCATCGGAATGACCGCCGGCCATTGCAACCAGGTTCGCCGGCTTGGGCTTGAGCGCCTTCCCCGCCGGGCCATCGCCGCGGCCGGTTGCGCCATGACAACTGGCGCAATTCGCCTGATACAACTGCTTGCCGCGTGCGCGCGAGGCCTTGTCGGCGGGAATCGGGTTTGGCCGTTTGGCATCTTTCTCTGGCGCCATCCAGTGGCCGGACGGCATCTTACTCATGTGTTGATTGCCGCTCATTTTTTCATGGCCAGCATCGGCCATGACCGCGCCCGATAAAATCGTCATGACAAGAAATGGATAAACTGTGAACGTCATTTTCATTTTATTAACCTTTGATATTTCGGTTGTCAGAATATTTTAAGAATATACAGTCTCTCGCCTGAACGCCGGAAGGTGCTGTACATCCGGATACGGGAATCTGCGATATGTGTATTATCCGGCTGACCTCAGAACCAGAAACGAACACCGCCGATGATTCGCGTTTCATAAGTCTGATTTCCCTTCGCACGGGCGAAATCCGCGGTGGCGCCGAACTTGCCACTCCGCTCAATACCAATATAGGGTGCAAACTCGCGCTGGATTTCGTAGCGCAAGCGCAGGCCCACGGCCAGATCGGACAAACCGGAACCCGTCTCACGCGCAGCATCGCGCTTGCCAAAGAAACTGGCCTCGACGCGCGGTTGCAGCACGAGCTTTTGCGTTAGCAACAGCTCGTATTCCGCCTCGATACTCAGCGCCGTGCGGCCGTTCTCTCCGAGATAACCAGTGATGTCCATCTCGAACCAATAGGGAGCCAGGCCCTGAACGCCGAAGGCCAACCATGTCCGGCTCGGCTCGTGGCCGCCATCGTAGCGCACGCCCAGTTGCGTGTCCCAATAGGCCGAGATCGCATGGCCCCACAACAGCTGGGTGTGCGTGTCTTCGTACTCGCCACCATCCACGTCACCTTCGGCCTTGAGCACGATTCGGTCGTAGGTCCGTCCGTACCGTGCCTGCAGGTCATAGACCGTGGATGAATTGTCGCGCGTGCGCACGCGCTCGAGCCGGTCCATCAAGAACGAGCCGAAGCTGTGCTCATCCGCCATGCGCAGCGGCCGCTCCGGCGGAAGGGTATGGCCGCCAGAATAGGCGTGCGGATCGCGCGCGTCCGGCGGAGCCGCTCCGCCCTGCATGGAACCGTGGTCCATGCCGCTCATGTCCTGGCCCTGGTCCGGCGTCGCCGCCGGCATGGGATGACCCATTTTGCTGTGATCCATCTGGCTGTGGTCCACTTCCGGCTTGGCCGGCTCCTGCGCCAATGCGGGTGACAGGGTCAATGCCAACAAGGCCGTGGCCAAACTTTTGAGCAGCACGATTTTCATTGTTTTAATCTCCATCATCATGACACCACCACTTCCCGGAACATGCCGGCGTCCATGTGCAACAACAGGTGGCAGTGCCAGGCCCAACGTCCCGGCGCGTCGACGGGAACGATGAAGCTGACGCGCTGCGCCGGCTGCACGCTGATGACGTGCTTGCGTACCTGGAATTTTCCGTCGGGACTCTCCAGTTCGCTCCACATGCCGTGGAGGTGCATGGGATGGGTCATCATGGTGTCGTTGACCAGGATGACGCGCAGCTGCTCGCCGAGCCGAAAATGCACCGGCGTGGACTGGCCGAATTCCAGGCCGTCGAATGACCAGGAATAGCGCTCCATGTTACCGGTGAGGTGCAGCTCGATCTCGCGCTCCGCCGGGCGACGCACGAGCGGCCCGCCGGTGGTGTGCAGATCGGCATAGGTAAGCACGCGCCGGCCGTTGTTGCGCAGGCCGATGCCCGGGTCATCGAGATTCGTGCGCGGCGTGTCCACACGCATGTCCACACTGGGGCCGTACTCGGTTTTGGCGTGACGCACGCGCACGGTTCCCGCACCCATGGCCATGCCGCCACCCATGGCGTTTTGGCTGTGATCCATGGCCATGCCGCCGTGGGCGCTGTGATCCATCCCGCCCATGCCACCGCTCATGTTACCCATCATGTCTCCCATGGTGAGCGACTCGGGCTTGTCCAACGCGGGCACCGCGGCCGTCAGCCCAGCACGCACGGCGAGCGTGCCGCGGGCGAATCCGCTGCGGTCCATGGACTGGGCAAAGATCGTGTACGTGTCGTCTTTGGGCGTGACGATCACATCGTAGGTTTCGGCGACGCCGATGCGGAGCTCATCCACCGTGACCGGGTCGACGTCTTGGCCATCGGCCTGCACCACCGTCAGCTTGAGGCCGGGAATGCGCACGTCAAAAAACGACATGGCGCCGGAGTTGATCAAGCGCAGCCGCACCTTTTCGCCCGGACGGAACAAGCCGGTCCAGTTGCCGTTCGGCGTGACGCCGTTCAGGAGATAGGTGTAGGTCTGGGCGGAAACGTCGGCCAGGTCGGTCGGGTTCATGCGCATCTGGTTCCACATGCGCCGCTTCGCCATGGCGGCCGAAACGCCCATCGCGGAGACGTCGCGGAAGAATTCCGGCACGGTCGGCTGGATGTAGTTGTAGTAGTCGCCCTGCGTCTTTAGCTTGGCGAGCACCCGCATCGGGTTCTCGTCGGTCCAGTCGGAAAGCTGCACCACGTACTCGCGGTCAGCGTGGATCGGATCCTTGCCGGGTGGATCGATGATGATGGCGCCATACATGCCAGTCTGCTCCTGCATGCCGGAGTGGGAGTGATACCAATAGGTGCCGGTCTGCGCGACCTTGAAGCGGTAGGTGAACGTTTCGCCGGGTCGAATTCCCGGGTAGCTGATGCCCGGCACACCGTCCATCTGATACGGCAGCAGAATGCCGTGCCAGTGAATGGAAGAATCCACGGCCAGCCGGTTGGTGACTCGCAGCGTCACCGTATCGCCCTGCCGCCAGTGCAGGACGGGACCCGGAATCGAGCCATTGATGGTGGTGGCCATGCGCGGTCTGCCGGTGAAATTGACCGGCGTTTCCGCGATCGTAAGATCAAACTCGGTGCCGGTGAGCACCGGGGCGCTGCCCGTGGCGGTGTCGGCGGCACGCGCCCACTCCGGCTTGAGCCAGGGCGACATTCCCAGCAGGACACCGCCGGCGGCCAACCCACGGAGAAATCGCCGGCGCGGCATATTCGGCATGGTTAAGAAATGACGACGTGTGGACATAAAACTCTCCCGCAATGCATGAATTAATAAGGGATCCACCGCCTGTGGCGGCGCGACGCCTGGAGACGTCAGTGACAACAGACAATCAGAAGGAAAGAAAACGCGGTGGTCGTTCGGGAGAAGTAACAAGAAGGCGCGGATGCAGCGCCGCCAGCACAGGGGTCTGCACCGGGTGAGAATAGGTTTGGTCCAGAAGAGGCAGCGACACGGCGCTGAAACTCTGCGCACAGAAGGAGCAGCACTGGCCGTTGCAGGAATCATGCTGGGTACAGGGCGCTTGCTGAGTCGTGGCAGATTCCGACACATACCCATGGTTGCCTGCATGCGTCACGTGAACGGCATAGGCATCGCCAGCTTTGATCGCCATGGCCAAAGACGGCAAGGCAGGCGCCCACACCAGCGCCGCCACCAGTATCATGGATATGACACGCGAAAATGCTTTCAGACCTAGCATGTGCATACTTTACCAGTATTACCCGAGGCAGAAAATCCGTAAGACAGTCAACCTTAGTCCGGGCATCATCCGGTAAGTTTCGTCAGCGCCTCGCGGTATTTCTCCGCCGTCTTATTGATCACTTCCGGGGGGAGTTTGGGTGCCGGCGGTTTCTTGTTCCAGCCGAGCGTTTCGAGATAGTCGCGCACGTACTGTTTGTCGTAACTCGGTGGGTTGGCACCGGGCTTGTACGATTCCGCCGGCCAGAAACGCGAAGAATCAGGTGTCAGCACTTCATCGATCAGCGTGAGCGTGCCGTTATCGTCCAGTCCGAATTCAAATTTGGTATCGGCAATGATGATTCCGCGCGTGAGGGCGTAAGCGGCGCATTCCTTATATATGGTCATGCTCGCGTTCTTTACTTTCTCCGCCATGTCCTTGCCCAGGAGTTCTGCCGCCTGGTCAAAACTGATGTTCTCATCGTGATGACCCGCTTCCGCTTTGGTGGAGGGCGTGAAAAGCGGCTCGGGCAGGCGGTCGGCCTCCTTCAGTCCGGAGGGCAATTTGATGCCGCACACCGTGCCTGAAGCCTGGTATTCCTTCCAGCCGCTGCCGACGAGATAGCCGCGTACCACCGCCTCGATCGGCAACGGTTTGAGTTTCTTCACGATGATTGAGCGGCCCTCGACCTGTTTGCGTTCGGCGGGATCCTTGATGATCTTGTCGAGCGACAGGTCGGTCAGTTGATTGGGGATGGTCGTGCGCACGCGCGCAAACCAGAAATTCGACATCTTGGTCAATATCTCGCCCTTGCCAGGAATAGGATCGGGAAGCACCACGTCGAACGCGGACAGCCGGTCGGTGGTGACGATGAGCAGGTGTTTGTCATCGATATCATAAATATCGCGCACTTTTCCACGATTTCGCAGGCGCAGGCTTTTGATGTCCGATTGAAACAGAAATTCTGGCATGATCCACTCCTGAAAAAGATGCATCGCCGCAAAATATCAAGAGGCATTATTCCATGATACCTGTACAGTTGTCCGCCCATATCATGCCACTATCCTGTATCATGAGCGCCGACATCGCCGGTTATGTATCATGAAATTTTCCTTTTTATTCCAGGAGAATTGAAGAAGGATCCTGAATCGTGAATATGTCCGATGGGATTTCAACCACGCCCGCGCTACGCCAATATTCTCCGGTGAGAGTGTTGGCCATGCTGTCGTTGACACTGCTGCCCGTCACCGTACCCGCCCAGACTTTCTGGTTGCCATCTGACGGAGAAGACATTGTCGGCCAGATCAAGGTGGTGAGCACACGTCACCAGGACACGCTTTCCGATGTTGCCCGTGCGCATCATGTCGGTTACGAGGAGATCGTGCGCGCCAATCCCCAGGTGGATCCCTGGCTGCCAGGCGAGGGCACGCGCGTGATCATCCCCCAGCAGTACATCCTGCCGCCGGCACCCCGTCGCGGGCTGGTGCTCAATCTTCCGGAGATGCGACTTTATTATTATCCCCCAACGCCGCGGGGGAAACCGGCGATGGTCGTCACATTTCCCGTGAGCATCGGTCGCATGGATTGGTCCACCCCGCTGGGCCTGACGCGCGTGACGGCGAAGCTCACCAACCCGGCGTGGTACCCGCCCGATTCCGTTCGCGCCGAACACGCGGCCGAGGGTCACGAACTTCCTCGCGAGATTGCCGCCGGCCCTGACAACCCGCTCGGGGTATACGCGCTGCAACTCGCCGTCCCGGGTTATCTTATCCACGGTACCAACCGTCCGTACGGCATCGGCATGCGTGTCACGCACGGCTGCATCCGGATGTATCCGGAGGATATCCAACGGCTGTTCGATGAAATTCCGGTGGGAACACCGGTGCAGATTGTCAATCAACCGTACAAGGCAGGGTGGCAGCGTGGAAAACTTTATTTCGAGGCGCATCCCCCGCTGGATGATTCCATCGGAGAAGACAACAATTTCACCCCTGCGGTGCGTACCGTAATCGATACCACGCGCACACGTTCTGCGCGCGTGGCATGGGACCGTGTGATGCGTCACGCCATCGAGGCGCGTGGCATTCCGCTGCCGATTTCGGAATAACTACTTCTGTACCGCCTTCTTGAAGGCACGATCGATTTTCATGCCTGTCTGTTGCGATGCCATCTTGGCTTCTTCCGCCGCGCGTTGCGCGGCGGCGGCGGCGGCTTGGGCCGCGGCCGCGGCATCTTTGGCCTCTTTGGCGCTTGCGGCAGCATCCGCGGCAGTGCGATTCGCCTGATCAGCCGATGTCTTGGCGTCCTGAGCCATCTTTTTCGTGGACTCGAGATCACCGCTGGTGGCGCAACCGGCACCCAGGATAAGAATCGACATCATCACAGGAAGTCCCAGTTTTTGAAGCGATCTTGGTTTCATGGCTAATTCTCCTTATTAACAAAAATAATATAAAAGCCTTCGGGTTTGGTTACTCTGATCTGTGTCAATCTTCTGATAGAGGAATTACGGCAAGTACCAAATAATAAAGGGGAAATGGCGACATTACCAGATTTCGCTTAGGAGACTGATGCCGTGAGCACCGTATTGCATCGCGGTTTCGAGCAATTCCAGTTTCATGCCGCCAAGCGCATAAACCGGCACGGCATAATTATTCACCAGGCTGGCGAAATTATCCCAACCGAGCCCTTTATCCTCCGGGTGGCTTGGCGTCGGTAACACCGGCGACAGCACGACAAAATCCGCCCCGAGTCCTGCGGCCTGCGCGAGTTCGGCCACATCGTGACAGGAGGCGGCCCACCAATCCGTACTCGGTCGTTCCCGGGTTTGCAACAATTGGCGGCTGGTCAGATGCACGCCGTCGGCTCCGACCCGCCGCGCCAGGGTAGCGTCACTATTTATTAATACCCGGGCATCGTGTTCGTGAACCAACCTCACCACGCGCCGCGCCAGTGATTCGAGCTGCTCCGGTGGCATCTCAGGCTCGCGCAATTGAACGAGACGCACGCCTTTCTCCAGCGCGGCCTTAAGCCGTTGCAGGAAATCCGCTTCGCCGAATTTTTTTACATTCGATATTGCGTAAATCGAGGGGAGGCACAAAGCGCGCAATATCCTGTCATTGGCCGGCAGCAGCGGACCGATGTTGATCGCCGCCGGATCCTCCCAGGACATGTGCTGGCCCTCGCGCCCGTGTGGCTGGCCGTGCCATTCCGTTACGCGGTAAAAATGCAGCCGAACCCTTTTCTCCGGATAAGCGTACTCCTGTGTCACCCACGGATAGACTCGGCCGCTTTCGACGCCAAGCTCCTCGTGCAGCTCGCGCGCCAGCGCGCGCCGGGCGTCTTCGCCGCTTTCGATTTTTCCCCCGGGAAATTCCCAATACCCTTCCCACGGCTTGCCCTTCGGGCGCTGTGCCAGCAGCACGTGGCCATCCTCGCGCTGAATGATGGCGACGGCGACGTCGAGCACCGGACGGCGTTCAGCCTCCGCATTCATTTTTACTTTGCGTCCAGTTTCCAGGCCACGGTCTCGCCGGCACGCATGGGCACAAGCGTGTCATCGCCAAAGGCATATTCTCTCGGCACAGACCAGGATTCCTTCTTCAAGGTAACGCTGTCGCGATTGCGTGGCAGGCGGTAAAAATCGGCGCCAAAATGACTGGCGAAACCTTCGAGCCGCTTCAAAGCATTAACGGATTCGAACACTTCCGCATACAACTCGAGCGCGGCATGCGCCGTGTAAACACCGGCGCAACCGCAAACCGCCTCTTTGGCACGGCGTGAGTGAGGCGCACTATCGGTGCCGAGAAAGAATTTCGGATTGCCGCCCGTGGCGGCTTGCAACAGAGCCGTACGATGTTCCTCGCGCTTCAGAACTGGCAGGCAATAATAATGCGGTCGCAGTCCGCCCTGAAACATGGCGCCACGGTTGTGCAATAGATGATGCACGGTGATGGTGGCCGCGACGTTTGCCGGTGCCTGAGTCACAAACTCGACAGCCTGGCGCGTGGTGACGTGCTCCAATACCAGGCGCAGTCCGGGGAAATCGCGCACGAGCGGAGTCAGATGCCGCTCGATGAACACTGTTTCGCGGTCGAAAACATCCACGGCCGGGTCGGCCACTTCGCCATGCAACAACAGGGGGAGTTCGTGTTTTTCCATCGCGGCAAATACCGCATGACAGCGATTAAGGTCCGTAACACCGCTGTCTGAATTCGTGGTGGCACCGGCTGGATAATACTTGACCGCATGAACGAAGCCGCTTTTTTTCGCGGCAGCGATTTCCTCCGGCTTCGTGCGATCGGTGAGGTAAAGCGTCATGAGTGGCTTGAATCGCGCCCCGGGCGGCAATGCGGCCAGGATACGCTCTCGGTATTCCAAAGCCTGGGTGACGGTGGTCACCGGCGCCTTGAGGTTGGGCATGACGATGGCGCGCGCGAAACGTTGCGCCGTATGCGGCAGCACCGCACGCAAAGCCGCGCCATCGCGCAGGTGCAAGTGCCAGTCGTCGGGCCGGGCGAGGTTGAGTGTCGTGGTCATGGGGATGTGCGAACGGCGGTCCGCATTCTAAACCAGGGAGGGCAACGGCGCGACGCCTGTTTCCGCCGGATGCCGCTTTCTGTTGCGGGTTTCAGGATACTTTTGAATTGCGCCGCCCTTCGGCCTTAGCACGAAGCTCCTCCTGGATGCGGTGAGCCAGCCGGAAGGCTTTGTCACGATCAGATGCCAGCACCGTGTAATGTCCCATCTTGCGCCCGGGACGAGGTTCGCGTTTGCCGTATAAATGGAGTTTGGCGTTCGGATGTCTGAGCACCACCTCCCAATCCGGAGGACGCCCCTCTCTCCAGAGGTCACCCAGCAGATTCACCATCGCCACCGGGCTCAGCAAACGTGTCTCGCCGAGCGGAAGACCGCACAGGGCGCGCACCTGCTGCTCGAATTGCGACGTCGCGCAGGCATCGAGCGTATAGTGACCGCTATTGTGTGGACGCGGCGCGATTTCGTTGACCAGCAATTTTCCGCGTGAGACGAAGAATTCAACGGCCATCACGCCGATGTATTCAAGCCGTTCCGCCACGCGCCGTGCCATCTCCTCCGCCTCGCGCGCCAGCATCTCGGGGATATTCGCCGGGACGACGGTGGTATCAAGGATCCCCTGGCGATGCGTGTTTTCCCCAACTGGGAAGGTGGCAACGTCGCCGTCCTCGCCGCGTCCGAGCACGACCGAAATCTCCGTATCCAGCGGCACGAGGGATTCCAGCACGCAGGGTTCATGTTTCATCGATTCCCAAGCGCGGCGCACTTCTTCGATGCCGTTGACCACGGCCTGTCCTTTGCCGTCGTAACCGAGACGGGAAATCTTGAGCACGGCTGGCGCGCCCGGCGTGCGCATACCTTGCTCCAGATCCTGTCCGGTGCGGATCACCGTGAATGCTGACGTTGGGAAGCCAGCGTCCCGCAGAAAGGTTTTCTCGTGGATGCGATCCTGAGTGGTCTGGACCGCTTTCGCGGCCGGGCGCACAACGCAGCGGTCCGCGAGGGCCTCAAGAGCGTGGGCCGGGACATTTTCGAACTCGGTGCTGACCGCGGAACAATTTTTGGCAAGGTTGTCGAGCGCCGTGGCATCATCGTATGCGGCGTGCAAATGGCGTGTCGCGAGTTGCCCCGCGGGGCTATCGGGATCGGGATCGAGCACGATGACTTGATAACCCATGGTGCGCGCGGCCGCGGTGAACATACGCCCGAGCTGTCCGCCGCCGAGCATGCCAAGCGTGGCACCGGGGAGAATGGTCATTTCGGAAGCTTCATGCCCCGCACCTTCGCGCTCTGGCGGCGACGAAAAACGGCGAGTCGACGCGCGAGCTTCACATCGCCGTTGGCCAGCAGCGCCACGGCGAAGAGACCGGCGTTGGCCGCGCCGGCCTCGCCGATGGCGAAGGTGGCGACCGGGATTCCCTTGGGCATCTGCACAATCGACAGCAGCGAGTCGAGCCCCTTGAGCGCGCGCGAAGTGACCGGCACGCCCAGGACCGGCACGGTGGTCTTGGCCGCCAGCATCCCCGGCAGGTGCGCCGCGCCCCCGGCGCCGGCGATGATGCACTGGAGTCCACGGTCCTTGGCAGTTTCAGCATACTGATACAGAAGATCCGGGGTGCGGTGGGCGGATACCACCCGCGCCTCGTGTAGCACGCCAAAGTCCTTGAGCACTTTTACCGCGTGACGCATCACTTTCCAGTCACTCTGAGAGCCCATGATCACCGACACACGCGGTTTGCTGCTCATCGGAGAAGATCCTCCACGGCGGATGGTTTGGTTATCGACGTCGTAGAATATCATGCCTTCCGCGGCTACGCGGCGGCGATTGTTTCCAGCGCACGGGAACGCCAATCGAGTACGGCAGTGTGAACCTGCATCTTGGCGGCAAGCGTCGGATGGCCGCCGCGGATGACATCCGCGGCGAACTGTGAAAGAAAACGTGATTTCAGTTCGGCACGGGCGCGATCCACTCCCACCTCGGCATAGGGTACCGAAGCCAACAGCAGGAAACCATCATTGGGAATACGTCCGGCGCGCATGTTCTCCTCGATGATCCCGCCGGCGATGCTGATCGGCTCGGCGAGATTGGGGCTATAAGGGCCGATGATGAGCGCGAGGTTGGGCATATGCAGAAAATCGAAGCCGCGACCAACGCAGATCATCCACTCGCGGTGCTCGATGTCCAGCGTGCGCGCCATCTTGCGCACCTCGGCGATACGCGCCTGGTTGCCGAGCACCAACGGTTCGAGATCGAAACGGATCTGGCCCGGCATGTCCGGGAACAGTTTCTCCAGCACCGGGCGCAAACCATCCTGGTCGCGGGCCGCCAGGCGCGATACGTCGAGTTGTGCGCCATTGGAGCCGTGCAGGACGAGCGCATCTTCGTCAGTCTCGAATCCGCACACGATCGGATAGACCGTATCGTGACCGGCGCCAAAGACGTGCTCGACCTGGAGTTTGATGGCGTAGGTGTAGGCACGCGCCGCGTCGGTATCGAAATTGAACCCGGCGCAGCCGCGCAGCCTGTTACCTTTCGAAAAGTGGTAGGTAATCAGCAGCAGCACGCGGCGTCCGGTAATAACCTGATCATGTACGTAATTGGCCAGCACCTCGCCCAGGTACGGCCAGCCCAGGTCGAACATCCCGCCGAGATTGCGAAAGGGCTGAATGATGCCGAGCGGCGTCTGCGTGGTGACCGCCAGGTTGATGCGCCCGTCCATGCACTTGAGGGCGGCGACCGCCGACGTGTGTTGCGCGAGATAACGCTGCCGGGCGAGTGAGGCCTCGGCACTGGTAAAGGTCTGCGAGTGCCGGTGCGCATGTTCCATCAACCATTCGATGCGCTGCGCTATGGGTTTGCTGTGGATGTCCATCGGAAGCTTTATACGGAGATCGTTCCGGAACGGCAAGTGCACCCTCCCGGCCCATGGTCCAGGACGCGATTCGGGTTCGCGCGTGGGGGCTCGGCCTGATAAAATCACGGCAGCCGGCGGGCGGCACCACCAGAAGTTCCTCCGCCGCAACGCCCATGATCCAACTGCTGTTAACGACTATCCTCCGTATCGCCGTCACGGACAGCGAAGGGGTTGTCATCGCCGCCGCAGGTCGACCCTGAATGCTGCGAATACTGCTTTTTTTGCCACTGCTGGGCTCCGCGGTAATTCTGTTCCTGCCACGCCGGGCGCTTGCCGGGATACGCGCCGCCGCCATTTTGGCGGCCGCGGCCACGCTCGTGTTCGCCGTCTTTTTGCTGATGCAGTTCGATACCTTGCAAACGGGCCCGCAGTACTTCGAGACCCACACTTGGAACCCGCGTCTCGGTACCAGTTTCTCACTCGGGCTTGATGGCCTGTCGGCTTCGATGGTGCTGCTCGCCACGCTGCTCTGCCTCGTGGCGGTTCTCACTTCCGGTGTCATCCGTGAGCGCGTAAAAGGATATTACCTGCTCCTGCTGCTGCTCGAATCAGCATTGATTGGTGTGTTTACCGCGCGCGACTGGTCACTATTCTATGTCTTCTGGGAACTGACGCTGATCCCACTGTTCTTCCTCATCGACCGCTGGGGCGGCGAACAGCGTCACCGCGCGGCACTCAACTTCGTGCTCTACACCATGGGCGGCTCGGTGTTCATGCTCATGGCCCTGCTCGCCGTCTACGACATGACGAACGCGTACAGTTTTGACATGTCGGCATTGCAACAGACCGCCCGCTCCCTGCCGGTGGCTATCCAGACATTGCTCTTCGTTGGCTTGTTCATCGGTTTCGGGGTCAAAATGCCGATCGTTCCGCTGCACGGGTGGCTGCCGCTGGCACATGTCGAGGCGCCGGGTCCGGTGTCGATCCTGCTCTCCGGTATCCTGCTCAAAATGGGTTCCTACGGCCTGCTGCGCGCCGCTGAATTGTTGCCGCAGGCCATGGTGGCCGCCTCCTCCTGGCTCGCCGTCGTCGGCATTGTCAGCATTCTCTATGGCGCGGTGCTGGCATGGCGCCAGCGCGATCTCAAAGCGATGATCGCCTATTCCTCGATCAGCCACATGGGCATCGTGCTGTTCGCATTGGCCACGCTCACACCGGCCGGTCTCACCGGCGCGATGATGCAGATGATCGCACACGGATTCACCGCCGGCATTCTGTTTCTGGTCGCTGGTCTCATCTACGAACGTACGCGCACGCGCGATCTCGGCGCCGTCAGCAACCTGCGCGAGCGTTCGCCGCGATTGGCGTTCTTGGTGGCGATCGCCTTCCTCGCAGGCCTGGGCCAACCGGGTACGGCCGGGTTCGTTGCCGAAATGCACGCCCTGCTCGGTGGGCTGGAGCGCTTTGGCACCTGGATCGTTCTGCTCGGCATCGGCGTGCTGATCAGCGCAGCTTACGCGTTGCGTACCGTGGGCCGCCTGCTCGCTGGCCCGCGCCACCCACGCGAAGTTTTGCCAGCGCTGAGCCACGCTGAGTTCACCGCCGCCGCGCTGCTGGTCGCCGGCATTGTCACGCTCGGCGTGTGGCCGTCGCCCGCGCTCAATCTTATTCAGGGCTCAGTCGCCGGGCTCGTGAAATTGTTTCCGCCGTGAGCCACGCCGCCGACAACGTCACGGACCCGCGCGAAATCCTGCGCCGGATCGTCGCCACGCTCGAGCATGTGCTCCCGGCGCAAGCTTCGATACGCGACTTCGTGCACCACAACACCCTGCACGGCTTTCAGCATCTGCCGTTCCCGGAAGCACTTGCGGGTGCGCGCCGCCTTACGGGAGCAAGCGCCTGGTTGCCCGAAGCACGCTTCCGCGATTTTTTCCACGCGGGTCGCATCCTCGAAGAGGATTTGCAAACATCGCTTTCAGCCGTATCGATGCTCGCCGCCGATGAAGTTATCGTCGATCAGCCTGCGTTTACGCTGCGTCGGCGGGATGTCTACCGCACGGCGCTGCTGCATCCGCTGCGGCCCGTGACCGCCGCCACGCTCGCGTGGCAAGTTACTGAACACGAGGCGTTGACCCACTTTCAAGCGGACGTCAGCCGGGAAATGCAGCAACTCCTACGCGAGCGCACCCGACGACAGGGAGCGGCGAACGTGCACGCGACCATCGAGGATTTGTGGCGCGCCTGCTGTGAATCGATAGGCGTGTCTCCGGAGCTTAGCGACGATTCGATATCTGGACCTGCTCCACCGGACACCGGGCACGATGAAGCCGGCGCTCTGTGGCAGACGCGCCTGATCCGGAAAGAGGCCATGCGCCTGCTCGATGCGCTCACGGCGCGCGTTGGCGATCCCTGGACATTGCGCGATCTGCTCATGGTGCTCACCGGCGAAGACATTTTCGAGCAGACGCGCGAACACCTGATACGACACGTGGCCAGCCATCTCGATGAGGGATTGGCGGCGTGGCACAACCCGGCACGGAAGCGCGGTTTCTACACCGCCTGGCGGGCCAGCGCCGGAGATGAAAACACCTGGGCGCTGAGTGATCTCCCGGAATGGCGCCAGCACCTCGAACGGTTGCCGGAAGATCCGCTGGAAACGATAGCGCAGGAACTCCAGTTGCTCGGGGTGAAGCCGGTGCGCTGGGCCGGCTATCTCCAGCGCCTGGCGTTGGAACTTCCCGGCTGGTCGGGCATGTTCCTCTGGCGTCATCAGCGCCCGGACTACAATGGCCAGCGTGACGTGCCGGTGAACATGATCGACTACCTGGCGGTGCGGTTGGTGCTCGAACGTATTCATGCGCAAGGGCTTTGTCGGCGTCATTGGCGAATGGAGGCGAGCTTGCCGATGCTGCGTTGGCACTTCCGCCGCCACCCGGCAGAACTGATCGTGCGCCACGCGCTGTTCACCACGTCGCTGCCCGAAGCGCTGCACTGGCAGGCACAAAAACGCGTGATGCGCGCGCTGGCCAGCGCGCGCGAGGAAAACGACCGGCGCTGGATCGCCACCGCACAGCGCATCCTCACTCATCGCGCACCGGTGACCGATGCGGCATCACCACGGCGCAGCCGGCATGAGCACGCTTGGCCGCTGTTCCGCTTGGCGCAGCATCTGGGGCTAACCGGCAGCGAGATCCGCTCCCTTGACACCGCCGCGATCAACGCGATCTTCGAGTGTTTCGACCGGCTCGATCCGGATACGGCGGGTAACGTCTGGCTGTGCGCCTACGAAGGCAATTACCGCGACCAGATATTCGCCACGCTCAAAGCCAACCACGGACGCGTGGAATGGCCTACACAAATTCGCCCACGTGCGCAGCTGGTGTTCTGTATGGACGATCGCGAGGAAGGCATGCGCCGGCATGTTGAGGAAGTCGCGCCCGATATACAAACCCTCGGCGCCGCCGGCTTCTTCGGCGTTGCCATGAACTGGCGTGGCCTGGACGATTTATCATCGGCGGCGCTGTGTCCGGTTGTCGTGACGCCGGCACACGCCATCTCCGAGGTTCCGGCACCCGGGAAGGAATTGTCGCAACAACTTCATCAACGACGACTTGACTGGCGACGTCGGCTCCGTGAACTGGCGCACCGCACTAGTCACCGCGGTCTGCTGGGCGCGACGGCCACCACGGTACTGGGCGCTCCCTTGGCGCTGTTGGTGTTGATGGGCCGCCTGCTCGCGCCGCGAAGCACCGGACATCTGGTGCGCAAATTACTCATGACTTTCGATCCGTGCGTGTCCACGCGCGTGGCTTTCAAAGCGGTGGACGCTGCTACCCCGGCCACGCCAGAACACCCGCGCGCCGGTTTCACCGACGCCGAGCAGGCCGAACGCGTGCGCGGGTTGTTGCGCACCATGGGACTGACATCCCGTTTCGCGCCGCTGGTGGTGCTGCTCGGTCATGGGTCATCGAGCGAGAACAATCCTCACCTCGCCGCTTACGATTGCGGCGCCTGTTCTGGGCGCCACGGTGGACCGAACGCGCGCGTGTTCGCCGCCATGGCCAACCGCCCGGAAATCCGCGTGCGCCTCGCCGAACAAGGCCTTTCTATTCCGTATGACACTTGGTTCATCGGTGCCGAACACAACACCGGCGATGACAGCATCCTCTGGTATGACGAGGATCTCGTCCCCGAGGAGGCGCGCGCCCGGGCGACCGAACTCAAGATGATTCTCGCGCGTGCCGGCCGCGCCCACGCACAAGAGCGCTGCCGGCGCTTCGCGACGGCGTCACCACGCCTGTCACCCGAGCGGGCTGTTCGCCATGTAGCCGGTCGGGTGCACGATCTGTCGCAGGCGCGACCCGAACTCGGACACGTCACCAACGCCTGCGCCATCATCGGGCGGCGCGATGTAACGCGCGGCGCTTTCTTCGACCGGCGCGCCTTTCTGGTTTCCTACGATCCGATGCAAGACCCGGAAGGCGATATTCTGGAAAACATCCTGCTCGCGGTGGGTCCAGTCGGGGCCGGCATCAGCCTCGAATATTATTTCTCGACGGTGAACAACGAGCGTCTTGGATGCAGCACCAAGGTCATGCACAACATTACCGGATTCCTGGGAGTGCAGGAAGGCACGAGCTCGGATCTGCGCACCGGTCTGCCGCAGCAGATGATTGAAATCCACGAAGCCATGCGCCTGCTGATCGTGATCGAGGCGGACACCGGTGTCATCAGCCGCCTGATCGAACGACAGCCTTCACTGCGGGAATTGATCGGCAACGGCTGGGTGCAGGTGGCCGCCAAAGACCCTCGCTCCTCACGGATCGATGTCTTTTCGCCGGAACATGGCTGGCAAAACTGGCAAAAGGAAATCGAGGCGCCGCCCGTAGTCGCGCGTTCCGCTGACTGGTTCACCCGTCATCGTGAGGCCTTGCCGCCCGCCTTGCTCGAACAGGGGCGCCCCGGGGAGCATGCCAATGTTGACTGATCTGATCGCATTGGTGCCGCTGTTTCCGTTGCTCGCGGCGCTGCTGATCGCGCTGTACGCGCTGCCCGGCCGGCCGCGTGGTGATGCCGCCGAACGCCTGACCGCGCGCGGTGCCCTCTTCGCCGTGACGCTGGCGTTCGCGCTGCTGGCGGCACTGATAGTCAGCGCGCTGATCTTCGGCCCGCTCAAACCCGTCAACTTTGGCACCTGGTTTGCCGCCGGCGCGATCGAAATCCGTCTGAGTTTCGTACTCGACGGACTGAGCCTCACGGCGGCGCTGGGGGTGGCGGTCATCGGCTGGCTGACGCTTTTCTTCTCGGCCCAGTATATGCATCGCGAACCAGGCTTCCATCGCTTCTTCGCCGTCTTGTGCCTGTTCCTCGCGGCCATGTTGTTCATCGTCCTCGCCGGCAATGCCGTGCTCATGTTCATCGGCTGGGAGCTGTCCGGGCTCGCCTCGTTCCTTCTTATCGGCTATGCCCACGAGCGCGCCACCGCCACACGCAACGCCGTGCGCGCCTTCGTGACCAACCGCATCGGCGACGCCGGCTTTCTCCTCGGCCTGGCCATTGCCTATCGGTACCTCGGCAACACTGAATGGATCACGATCGCGGCGGGCGCGGGCGCTATCAGCCATCTCGCGGTCGGCGTGGTGGTGTTCGGGTTCGTGGTCGCGGCCATGGCGAAATCCGCGCAACTGCCGTTCACTCCGTGGATCGCGCGCGCCCTCGAAGGCCCGACGCCCTCAAGCGCGATTTTCTACGGTTCACTGATGATCCACGCCGGCGTCTACCTGTGCTTGCGTCTTGAACCGCTGCTCGCCCACGCCCCCGTGATCATGGGTCTGCTCGCCGCCATCGGCCTGCTGACCGCGCTGTACGGCTGGTTCGTGGGGCTCACGCAGAGCGACGTCAAATCGGCACTGATCTTCGGGACGATCACCCAGGTCGGTCTGATGTTCCTGTGGATCGGACTCGGCGCCTTCGATCTCGCCGCCTGGCACCTCGGCCTGCACGCCATGTTTCGCGCTTACCAGTTTCTCGCGGCGCCGTCGTACATGCATCACACCGGCACACCCGCACGGCCGGTCCCGCGCTGGCTCGGGCGTCGCCAAGCGCTTTATACCGCCGCCCTCGAACGGCTGTGGGTCGAGGCCTTTACCGATGCCACGGTCACGCGCCCGGCGCAGGTGCTGGCCGCGGAAATGCGCAGCTTTGACGACCAGGTGGTGTCGCGGCTCGCGGGGACGCCGGCAGAGCAACATGCGCCGGAAGACGAAGCGGCGAGTAAGGGGGTGCAAGATGACGTGCGTGGCCACGGCCTCGCCGGGGCAATACTCGAATGGATCGCACCGCGTCTGCACCGCGTGGAACAGCGGCTGCTGCTCACCGGTGGCGCCGGCGTGCAGCGGACATTTCGCGCACTTGGCGGCTATCTGGAAGTGGTGGAGCGGCTGCTGGAACGCCCACGCTACCTGATACTTATTATTGTTATCGCGCTGGCGGCGGCGCTATAGGAATTTTCGGCCATGCAAGAACTCAACTGGTCTCAACACGCCGTCTACCCGATACTGGCCGTGTTGCAACTGCTGCCGCTCCTGGGGGCGATGATCGTCTATGGCCTGCGTGAACGGACTTTCGCCGCCGCGCTGGGACGTGTATTCGCCGCTGCCGAGCTGTTCATTGCCATTGATCTCTACCGCCGTTTCGACGCCACGTCGCCGTTGATGCAGTTCGCCGAACGGCTCAATTTTCTGGGCGCGCTCGATTACCACGCCGCCGCCGACGGCATCACGGTCGTGTTCATTCTGACCACGGCCCTGCTGACGCTGCTGGTGAGCGTCTACAGCCTGGTACGCGGACTCCCCGACCTCGGCCGTCTGCTGGCCGTGGTGCTGGCGATCGAGTCGGTCATCATGTCGCTGTTGGCGAACCAGAACCTGCTGTGGTTCGCGCTTGCTTCGACCGCGGAGCTGGGATTGATCGGCTACATGGTGTGGCGCTGGTCGAACTCGGCCGAGAAGGACCGGGCGCTGCGGCGCTTTTACCAGTTCCACGGCACCGGCGTGCTGTTGCTGCTGATCGGCACGCTCCTGGCCGGCAATCATTACGCGGATTTCACCGGCGGGCACGTGAGCTACGAGCTCGCCGACCTCATGGTCTCCACCGGAGAATCCGCGCGCGCCGGGGTGATTTTTATTTTGCTATTCGTCGGTCTCGCGATTCGCGCGCCGCTGTTCCCGTTCCACGGCTGGCTGCCGATGGTGACGCGCCATGGCAACATCGCCATGGCGCCGGCCTTCCTGCTCGGCATCAAGGTCGGCATTTACGGCATGATCCGCTTCATCTTGCCGATGCTGCCGGGGGTGTCGGCGCAGGCGCGCGGAATTATCCTCGGCGCGGCACTCGCTGGTATTTTCTACGCCGCCTTGCTCGCGTTCAGGCAGACCAACTTGCGACATCTGCTCGCTTTCGCCGTGATCAGCCACACCAGTTTGCTCGCGATCGGAATTTTCACACTCGAGCCGGAGGCGCTGGAAGGAACGGTGCTGCTCGCCATCACCTTCGGTCTTGCGGCGACGGCGATGCTGTTCATGGTCGGCCTCGTGTACCGCCGCATCGGTTCCACCCAGCTTTCGCACCTGGGCGGTCTGTTCGACCGCCTGCCCGCCCTGGCGTTGACGTTTTTCGTTGGCGGTCTCGCCATCGTGTGCATGCCGGGCACGCCGGGTTTCGACGCGGCGCACCTGGTATTTGAGGGCGCGATTCACCGTTTCGGCGCGCTCGCCACGCTGGCGGCGGCGCTCGGCAACGTGGTGGCCGCGGGCTTCCTGCTGTGGGCCTTCCAGCGCGCGTTCCTGGCTCCGGCCCCGGCCGGGCGTACCGCCACGGTGGATCGCGCCAGCCCGTTGGAATTGTTTATCGCGACTGTGGTCGTCGCCGTTTTGCTGTTTGCCGGCTTTTACACCACGCCATGGTTCGATCTGGTCGATGTGCCCATGCGTGCGCTGGGCCAGCGGCTTGGGACAATCTGAGGCCCTGGCGACATGGATAACATGCCTATAATAAGTCTGCTGCTGCTGACCCTGCCCACCGGCGCGGCGCTGATCTGGCTGCTGCCGCGTCCTGACCAGGCACGCTACGTTGCTGTCGGCGCGTGCCTCATGGCGTTGGCCCTGGCGCTTGTCGTGGTCTTCCACTTCGATCCCGCTGATGCGAGATTCCAGCTTATCGAGCAGGCTCTGTGGATACCGAACCTGGGAGTGAATTATCTCGTGGGCGTGGACGGCTTCTCCGTGCTGTTCCTGCCACTGACGGCGCTGCTGTTCCTGGGCGCGGTGTTGGCCTCGGTCAATCAGGTGCGTATTTCACCCAAGGCCTATTTCACCCTGTTGTTGCTCGAGGGTGCCGCCACCCTCGGGATTTTCTGCGCGCTCGACACGCTGCTCTTCTTCACGCTCTGGGAATTTTCCATCATTCCCATCTATTTCCTTGTGAGCCTGTGGGGTGTGGGGCCGAATCGCAAACCGGCGGCAAACAAATACGCCCTGCTCATGCTGGCTGGCGGATTGCCGCTGCTGTTCGCGTTCTTGTTGCTGGCGCTTCACTCCCTCGACGGGGGTGGCAACGGTTCGCCGTTTGATCTGCGTCTGCTGCTCGACATGCACATTCCCAAGACCTTGCAATTGACCGTGTTCGCGCTGTTGCTGGTGGGATTCGGCGTGAAGGCGCCGCTGGTACCGCTGCACACCTGGCTGCCGCAATTGGCGAACGAAGGTCCCGTGGCGGTGACCGCGCTGATTGCCGGGCTTAAGATCGGCGCCTTCGGCCTGATCCGCTTCGCCTTCCCCCTGGCGCCGGAAGCGGCGCACGCGTTTCAGTGGCTGCTGGTGGGCCTTGGTTCGGCGGGCATCCTCTACGGCGCGGTGGTGGCGCTGGCGCAGACCAATTTGCGGCCGGCGCTCGCCTATCTCGGCGTCAGCCACGTGGGGCTGGTTATTCTCGGGCTCGCGACCTTCCGCCAGGAAGGTATTGAGGGCGCCGTGTTCGAGCTGCTAAATTTCACCGTGATCGCCGGCGGCTCGTTCCTGATGCTGGAATTCCTGCGCCAACGCACCAGCACCACGGATGTCGCCAGCCTCGGCGGGGCCATGAAGCACCTTCCCTGGCTTGGCAGCTTCTTTCTGCTGCTCGGGCTGGCCTCGCTCGGTCTGCCCGGCACTTCGGGTTTCCCAGCGGAATTTCTGATTATTCTTGCCGCCCTGCAGACGCACACCGGCGCCAGCCTCGCCGCGCTGACGGCCATGGTGATCGGCTCCGGGTGCTTCATGGTGCTTTATCAGCGCGCCTTCTTCGGCCCGGCAACAAATCCAGTGCTGGTGGAAGCGGAGGATTTAAGGCTGCGTGAACGCTTGGTCGTGATCGCGTTGGCACTGGTGGTACTGGTCGTCGGCTTCTATCCCGCCATGTACCTCGACATCATCGAATCGGCGGGCAAGGCCTGGATCGCGCGACTGACACTTTGAGCGCTTTGCGCATCCCGAAATAGCAGGTTGCCAGCCCCGACACGGCGCGTTACCGTGGGGTCATCATTCCACTGCACGAATAATTCATGTCCACGGACCGTCCCCAACGCAAACTTCACCACGCGCTCGATGCGCTGCGCCTGCGCCTGTCGCGCGCCGAGGCACTGCCGCAGCTGGCAACCCTCGGCGTGATCTGCGGCCTGCTTACCGGCCTCGTCATCATCGCCTTTCGCCTGCTCATCGAGGTCAGCCAGTCGCTGTTCCTGCCTGGCGCTGACCCGGAGAACTACGAAGGCCTCGACATGATGTGGCGTTTCCTTCTGCCGTTCGCGGGCGGGCTGGTGCTCGGGCTCGTGTTCCATTTCCTGCCGAAGGAGTCGCGCCACGTGGGCGTGGTGCACGTGATGGAACGCCTCTCCTACCACCAGGGCCGATTGCCATTGCGCAACGCGATTGTCCAGTTCCTTGGTGGAGCGGTGAGCATCATCGCCGGCCACTCTGTCGGCCGCGAGGGTCCGGCTATTCATCTCGGCGCCGCCAGCGGCAGCGTTGCCGGGCGTTACATGGGCCTGCCGAACAACAGCCTGCGCGTGCTCGCGGGTTGTGGTGTGGCGGCCGCCATCGCCGCCGCGTTCAACACGCCGCTCGCCGGCGTGGTGTTCGCCATGGAGGTCGTGATCATGGAATACACCGTGGCCGGGTTCGCCCCGGTGATTCTGGCGGCGGTGAGCGCGACCGCGCTGTCGCAATTCGTGTACGGCTCGGCGCCGGCGTTCAGCGTGCCGCAGCTGGCACTCGGCTCCCTGTTCGAGCTCCCTTTCATCCTCGCGCTTGGCATGATCATCGGTGCGCTTGCCGCCGCTTTCATCGTGATTACGGGCTTCTTCGCCGCGCGCTTCAAGGCCGTTCCAATCTGGGCGCGACTGACCGTGGCCGGCACGATCACCGGCCTGCTGGCGCTTCAGGTGCCGGAAATCATGAGCATCGGTTATGACACAGTGAATGCGGCATTGCTCGGACAACTCACCCTCGTCGCGTTGGGCGGCATCGTCATCTTCAAGCTGTTGGCCACCGCCGCCGGCGTTGGCCTTGGCCTGCCGGGTGGGATGATCGGCCCGGTGCTGGTGCTGGGTGCAGCCGCGGGCGGCCTCCTCGGCATTCTCGGGCAAACACTCGCGCCGGGCGAGGCCTCCACGCCCGGCCTGTACGCCCTGCTCGGCATGGGCGCGATGATGGCCGGCGCCTTGCAGGCGCCGCTCGCGGCGTTGACCGCGGTGCTCGAACTGACCGGCAATCCGCACATCATCATGCCCGGCATGCTCGCGGTGATCGCGGCATCGCTCACGGCGCGCGTGGTGTTTCATCAGCCGTCGGTTTATGTGGTGTTGCTCCGCGGGCGCGGGCTCGATTACCGCAATGATCCCGTGACGCAGTCGCTGCGCCGACTTGGCGTCGGCGGCAGCATGGACGGTAACATCACGGTGCTGCCGCGCACGATCGCGCCCGATCGCGCGCAGGCCGAACTGGCGCTCAACCCTGACTGGATCCTGGTGCGCGACGGCGAAAAACTGGTAGCACTGCAACCGGCCATGGACCTCGCGCGCGCGCTCAAGGAACAGCCGGAGGCGACGGAACTCGACCTGCTCGCCATCCCGGCGCAACGCAGCCAAGTTGCCGGCGTGTTGTTGCAGGCGACCCTGCAAGAGGCGCTGGATATACTCAACGCCACTGGCGCCGAAGCGGTTTATGTAAGCGACGACGCCGCCCCGGGCTCGGAACATGTATACGGAGTTTTGACACGCGAGCGCATCGAGCGCAGTTACCGCTACAGTTAGCGGCAGTGGTTCAGCATTCCAGCTTTAATCGCTGGTGCCACTCGGCGATGGACTCTTCGGGGTATTCGTCAAACTTCTTGTCGCGCGGGCCAGCGAGGACCGGCACCCAGTTCGCCTTCGACCCCAGCATCAGGTGCGTGCGCTCGGGCGCAGTCGGGAGCTCGGTGTCGATCGCCGAGGCGAACGGATGCACGAGATGCGGCCACGTCGGGTCCCAGAGCCAGAGCGCACTGCCGCACTTCTTGCAGAAATTCCGCCGTGCCGTGCTCCGTGTGATTTTCCCGGTCGTCTCGTCTTTCAGTCGCGCGCGGTAAACGGAAATGTTTGCCTTGCCGGTAATCTTCATCGTCTTGTAATCACCGCTAAGATTGATCGCATAACCCCCACCTCCCGCGGTCTTGCGGCAGATCGAGCAGTAACAAAGATTGAATGGATACGGGTGCGGCGACTGGACAGTGAATTTCACGCTTGTGCAATGACACGATCCCTTGAGTTCCATGGGCAATCTCCCGAAATTCGAAACGCGTTAGCCTACACCGACGAGGCTTGATTTCGTATTGTCGTGAGACATTCCCACATGTAAAGCAGGTCGAACTGTTGCAGTGCGGCCTCTGGATTTGGGTATGTAAAACGCTACACTCACGCCCATGACCGCAATCATTTCCATCTCCCAGCTCAACAAGACCTATGCCTCGGGGCTTGTGGCGCTCCAGGATGTTGACCTCGACATCCGCCGCGGCGAGATCTTCGCGCTGCTCGGGCCGAACGGCGCGGGCAAGACCACGCTCATCAGCGTGGTCTGCGGCATCAGCACGCCGACCTCGGGCCGCGTCACGGTCGACGGCCACGATATCTTAAGCGACTACCGCGCCGCGCGCGCCAAGATTGGACTCGTGCCGCAGGAACTCTATACCGACATGTTCGAGACCCCGTGGGCGACGATGAATTTCAGCCGCGGCCTCTTTGGGCTGCCGCCGAACCCGGCCCACCTTGAACAGGTGCTGCGCGATCTGTCGCTGTGGGGGAAGCGCCATGACAAGATCATGACGCTCTCGGGCGGCATGAAGCGCCGTGTGCTGATCGCGAAGGCACTGGCACACGAGCCGGGGGTGCTGTTTCTCGACGAACCGACCGCCGGCGTAGACGTGGAGCTGCGCCGCGACATGTGGTCGCTGGTGCGGCGCCTGCGCGATGGCGGCGTCACGGTCATCCTCACCACGCACTACATCGCCGAGGCCGAGGAAATGGCCGATCGCATCGGCGTGATCAGCAAGGGCAAACTGATCTTGGTCGAGGCCAAGTCGGTGCTCATGAAAAAACTCGGCAAGAAGCAGCTCACGCTGCACTTGCAGGAACCACTCGTGGAAATCCCGTCCGGCCTCAGCGACTGGGGCCTGACGCTCAACAACGACGGCAGCGACCTAGAATTCACCTTCGATTCGAGCAAGGAGCACACCACCATCCCGGTGCTGTTGCGCCGCCTGGGCGAACTGGGAATCGCCTTCAAGGACCTCAACACGCGCCAAAGCTCGCTCGAGGAAATTTTCGTCAGCCTGGTCACCGAACGCCGATGAACACCGCGACACAAACACTTAAATTCAATTACCACGCGATTCTCGCCATTTACAAGTTCGAAATGGCGCGCTTCAAGCGCACGCTGTGGCAGAGCCTGGTGACGCCGGTGATTACGACCTCGCTTTACTTCGTCGTGTTCGGCGCCGCCATTGGCTCGCGCATGGGCGAAGTCGACGGCATCCACTACGGCTCCTTCATCGTGCCGGGGCTGATCATGCTGTCGCTCTTTACCGAGAGTGTGAGCAACGCCTCCTTTGGCATCCACATGCCACGCTTCACCGGAACCATCTTCGAGATCCTGTCGGCGCCGGTTTCGGCGTTCGAGATCGTCCTCGCCTACGTCGGCGCGGCGGCAACAAAATCCATATTGCTCGGGCTGATCATCCTCGCAACCGCGAATCTGTTCGTGCCGATCCACATCGAGCATCCGTTCTGGATGGCCGGGTTCCTGCTTCTGGTCGCCGTCACCTTCAGCCTGTTTGGCTTCATCGTCGGCGTCTGGGCCAAGGGCTTCGAGCAGCTCCAGTTCGTGCCGATGCTGATTCTCACGCCGCTGACCTTCCTCGGCGGCGTGTTCTATTCGATTGACATGCTGCCGGACGGCTGGCGCACGTTCAGCCTGTTCAACCCGATCGTCTACGTCATCAGCGGTTTCCGCTGGAGTTTCTACGGCAGCGCCGACGTGGGTGTGGGTATCAGCCTGGCGGCCACGTCGGTTTTCTTCCTGCTCTGCCTCGGGCTGGTGTGGCTGATATTCCGCACGGGCTACCGGTTGAAGAGCTGAGTCGTTTCGCGGAAATTACGGAGGCAAGGATGCGGAAATTCGTTGTCATCATCACCCTGCTCTACGTCGCCGCCGTGGCGGCGACGCTGGGATATCTGTCGGACTGGTTTCGCGAAGAGCTGGCGCTCGGGGAATCGGTCATCGCGACGACCCTTGCTCTCAGCGCGATTGCCGCCGTGATCGTCGCCGTCATCGCCTACTGGAAAGACAACGAATGGCTCGCCGTGGTGCTCGTCGCGATTATTCTCGGTTCCGGCTGGTACGTGGGGAAGACGCATCACAAAGCCTACGGAGAATGGTTCCCGTCGTTCGCACCCAAGGAAGTGGAATCCAGCGGCACCGCTAAGCTCAGCGCCAATGGCCAGGACATTTCCTACCGGCTGGAGCTGCACAACCCGGGCACCGTCACCCATCGCGAATATTTGGTCGTCACGCGCGGCGGAAAAGACCAGCGTATCCGCCTGCCGGTATTCGAAGAAGCACGCAGCGGCTATGTCAGTCCCAAGAGCCCGAATGACTGGATTGTGCTGCATCCTACCGAGAATACCGATGTATTCCGCGCGGAAACTGGCCGGTTTCTGTTCGTGCGGAGATCCTTCCGGGTTAATCTGAGAACGGGGGAAGCGGCTGCTTTGGCTGTGAAATCGGAATATTAGGGGATTAACGATCAAACTGTGTAGCGGCGAACAGTCGTCCGCACCAGTGATTTGTTATGCAAGTTCTCTTTTTCTCCCTTGAGATTATCGGCAGCACCACTTTTATTTTACTTCACTTCTTCTATAGAGCTTGCCGCTCCTCGATTCGAGCATAATGCCAACATCGCCTTTCTCAAATCCAGTAACTGTCCAGCATATGCACGGCTGCTTCGTTAGCTGGCCCATAACCATGAGCGTCATGGAAACCTGTTTGTCCTTTATTTTAAGCCCGTGTTTTTTCGCTTCCTTCATCGCGTTATCGCTGTCCATGAAATCGTCGCCTATAGAATCGGTGATGATGACGGCACTTACCTGGAGCGTTTCAACAGTCTTACTGCCCTGAAAGTCGACTGAGTAGCCTTTCTTCGTCTTGGGCGAATAGAACATATAACCCCACTTACTGGACGTGCCGTCCATGTCTGCCCCGAGGGTGTTGATACTGATCAATACCGCATCTGCCTGCCATTTCTTTGCCGTCTGTTTCGCCTGCGCGAGCCAGGCCTTTGCTGTGGCACCAGCCGCAAACGCTGCGGTCTGACCGAAACCAAAGGCGAGCGTGGCAACGATAAAGAAGATGGTAAGCTGCTTCGATCTCATTGCCGTTCCTCCTTCGAGGATGCTGTTTAGACCTTGTTAAGGGTCGTAATTTGTGTATAACGTTTGCCATAACCGGCGAGCAAAAGCGGCGCGGTGCGCCGCTTTTGCGAATCCGCGTTGATGGCGTTGTTAGGCAATTCCAACATTGCTGCCTACTGACAACGGAATACTATAACATCCGCACCCAGTGGCGATGGCTCGATCGGGTACGCGTAGATTGGGGTAAAACCTTAGTTCTGTTTCTTTCCCCCCTCCCCTTCTTTCCCATGCTTGGCCTTGAAGGGGTAGGCACTTCCGGTGTAAGCCGGGGCCGGGATGTACAGCGACAGCACCATGGTCGCCGCCAGCACGCATACCGTAGCCACCAGCGACCAGGCCACCGGGACATGGTAAACGTCGACCAGCAGCATCTTGCTGCCGATCAGAACCAGCACGATGGCGAGACCGTAGCTCAGCAGATGAAACCGCTCGTGCAGGCCGGCGAGAAGAAAATACATCGCGCGCAGGCCGAGAATGGCGAAGACGTTCGATGTCAGCACGATGAACGGGTCGAGCGTGATCGCGAAAATGGCCGGAATGGAATCCACGGCGAACACGACATCCACAATGCCGATCAGCAGGATCACCACGAACAGGGGCGTGGCCATCTTCACGCCATTGACGAAGGTGAAGAATTTCTCACCGTCGTATTTCGGGGCGATGCGCATGTGCCGTCGGATCCACTTCAGCGCCGGGTTCGACTCCAGGTCAGGCTCTTGGCCTGCGGCCCACCACATCTTGACGCCGGTGAACAACAGGAACGCGCCGAACAGGTACAGCACCCAGTGGAAGCGCGCGATCAGCCAGACACCGACCAGGATCATGAGTGCGCGCAACACCAGCGCGCCGAGAATTCCGATCATCAATACGCGCTTCTGGAATTCCGCCGGTACCGCGAAATACGTGAACACCATGAGAAACACGAAGATGTTGTCCACGGCCAAGGCCTTTTCGATGAGATAGCCGGTGAAAAATTCGAGCGCCTTGGTGTTTGCCATGGTGCGCTCCGCTTCACTGGCGCTCAGCCCACCCAGGTACCACCACAACCAGCCCAGGAACATGAAGGACACCGCGACCCAGATCAATGACCAGACGGCGGCCTGCAGCATCGATACCTTGCGGGCGCCTTGGCGATTCAGGGTGAAGAAATCAACCAGCAGCGCGATGAGAACGAACGCCACGAACAACGTCCACATCATTGGTGTACCGACACCCATCATGACATAGAAGACTGGCTAGCGGTGCCGAACTCTACCCTGCATCTGCTTTTCGGGCGTCAGATCATCTTCCGGGTAAGGGAAGCGGACGTGTCCGTAGCGAATCGCCAACACGGCCAGCGCCAGCACCAGTATCGCGCCGGACACCGCGAACAACCGCCACACATCCATCTCCTTCATTTCCAGCACCATGTAGCGCGCCAGTGCCACCATGCCGATGTAAAGCGGGATGCGCACCGGCAGCTTGCCGGATTCAAAGTACAGTCCAACCATGGTCAGCACTTCCAAGTAGATGAACATCAGCAGCAGATCAGCCAAAGTCACACGGCTGGCGGCGATCATGACGTTGACCTCCTGCACGCCGGCGATTACCGTCGCCACCGCGATGACCAGCAAGCCGGCATTTTCCACCACACGCAGGGATAAACTGGCATAGCGTTTTGGACGGCGCAGCATCACGATCCCTCCCCGTAATTCCCGTTCATTCCCAGACTATACCTTGCCGGTCTTGCGAACAATATTCTTGTTCCCGCGCCGATGCGTGGGCGACTACATCGACCGCGCCCTGCTCTCTCTTTTCTTCCAGGCCCAATGGCACGCCCAGGCCACGGCGAAGCAGATCCATGCCGTCAGCAACACGTGCGAAAGAAAATGCGCGCCACGCGCGAGCTGTGTCAGGCCGGTCAGGACACCCAGGGATAAGCTGAAAGCCAGCGTGATACGCGCCTTCGTAAGATTGACACCGCGCAACGCGATATAAGCGGTGAGCCAGGCGAACCCGGATGCGGCATGCCCGCTCGGGGCGCAGCGACCGGAACCAGGATTCAGCGGCACGGCATCGAAGAACCGGAAATATTCAGCGGTTCCTCCATACAGGGTCAATTCCCACGGGCAACTGTGCCCTGACAGTGTGCGCAACGATGAAACTGTGAGCGCCGCCAGTGGCGCGACCAGTAGCGTAAAACCGGCGGAGCGGTGGTACTGTTGCCACCACGGCCGTCGTCGCAGCCCCAACCAGGCAGCCAGCAGCGCAAACCACAATGCCACGCTCAGGTACTTGAGCCCCGAATGCATGATCACCGCCCAAAAAGTCTCATCGCGCAGGGGAAAAGTTCGCGCGGCGGGATCATAGAACACCGCCGTAAGCGCATGATCGAGTGGCGTATGGCGCGCGAGGATAAAAATTAGCACCAGACAACCCGCCAGCCACCACAGCTCGCGAAGATTTTGGGAGACAGGAGTGGACTGGCGCACGCCGGACGACCGCATCAATAGCCCGGCGCCTTGAGCTTGTGCTGCTTGAACGCCGAAGACGCCGTCTGGTAATACGCGATGGCTTCGTCACGCAAGGTCTCGTCTATCGGCGCAGGTGTAGATTCGAATGTCTTCGGGTCAATTTTAAAACTCTCGATTTTCCGTTTCGGCTTGAGCACGGTGAGGATGTCGCGCTTGTAGTAGCCGAGTGACTGGTAATTGCTGATGAAAGCCCGTTCCCCCATCAGTTCTTGTTCGTGAACTGGATTACCAAAAAAATGATCGTCCCCTTCCACCCCGAGTAAGGCAAAGAGCGTCGGGGGCACGTCGATCTGGGAGATCAATCGCGAATAGTGGCCCGGCATGACGATCTTGGGACCGTAGAGAATGAGCGGGATATGGTATTTCGCCACCGGCAGCTCGGTCTTGCCGGAGACCGAAGCGCAGTGATCGGCAATGATGACGAAAAGGGTATCGCTGAACCAGGGACGATTGCGCGCCTGCTCGATGAACTGGCCGATGGCATAGTCCGTGTATTTGACCGCGCCTTCGCGCCCGCCGGGCGAGGGAATATCGATGCGCCCGTCCGGGTAGGTGTAAGGGCGGTGATTGGACGTGGTCATGATCTGCATGAAAAAAGGCTTGCCGTTTTTCTCAGTCTTGTCGAGCAGCGTCAGCGCATTGTTGAACAACACCTCGTCGGCCACCCCCCAAACGTTCTCAAAGATCACCGATTCCTTGGGGAACTCGGTGCGATCGAAGGTGACGTAGTCATTCCCGGCGAAATACGCATTCATGTTGTCAAAATAACCGTATCCGCCGTAAACGAAATAGGTGGCGAATCCCAAATGTTCGAGCAATTCGCCAATCGTGGAGAGATGCTCGTTGCTGGGCCGGCGCACGATGGCCTGCCCCGGGACCGGCGGCGTGCCGAGCGACAATGCCTCGAGCCCGCGTACGGTGCGCGTGCCCGAGGCCAGTACCCGGTCGAATTGAACACCGTGGCGTGCCAGCTCATCAAGCCGGGGGGTCAGGCCCTGGCGCGAGCCGTAACTGCCAAGATATTCGGCGGACAAGCTTTCCACCGTGATTAATATCACGTGACGGGGACGGCGGAGTAGAAAATCAGGGGTGGGTTCCTGTGCTTCGGGAACCTTGTCCCGATTCTTGAGCACGACCGAAAGTGGCACACGCTCGACGCCGAGGTCATACAGGATGCGGTCCGCGCGTTCTTGCGGAATCGTCGCATACCAACGCTCGTAATCGAGTTCATTGCGCCGAAAGGCCGCGGCGAAGGTAAACAGACCGTTCCCGGAAAGCTCTTCAACATAATTGTTGCCGTGGCCGTACATATGGTCGACGTTGGCGAACAGGCCACTGGCCAGCGGCAGGAGCACGGCGGCCAGCAGCATGTGGCGGCGTGCGCCACGCGCGAGGCGCACGCCGAACGCGCGCGCCAGCGGGCCGCGCAGCGCCCAGGTCAGCAGCGCGGCCAGCGCCGCCACCGCCAGCAGCAGCGGCATGACCGGATAAGACTCGCGGATGTTGCCGATCACCTCGCGGGTGTACACGAGATAATCCACCGCGATGAAATTAAAGCGAGTTTCGAACTCGATCCAGAACAGCAGCTCCGCCAGCGCATTGAACAGAAGCGCGGCCGTCACGAACCAGAATACCCCATAGCGCACCCAGCGCTGCCAACCGGCCGGGCGCCAGCGATTTCCGAACGCGGCTTCATACAACAGAAAAGGTACCAGCAGGTAGCACAGGGCGGCGACGTCGAACCACCATCCCACGGCGAGGAAACGCGGCCAGCTGCTCAGCGGCACGCTGTCCATGCCCATATAGAGCGCCAAAATGATTCGGGTGGCGGTGAAAATACCCAGTGCGACCAGTACCAGGAGCGCGACGAACAACAGCAGCCCCTTCTCCGCCAACCTTGAGGGCGTCTCGTGCGGCTTTCCTGGCGTCATCCTATTGTCTCCAACACAGCGGCCATCGCTGCCAAAGAGCGATCGAAAAAAAACAATTATCCATGAATGGAGGAAACACGGTATGGGAATTGGATAATACCACTCATGAGTTCAGCAATCCGGCCACTGCGACATTCCGGTAATGGACAAGTTCCTGGAGGCTCCGCGCAACTCAACTTGCGGTAAAGCGCTACCGATTACATCGCTAGCGGGTCAGCCCGGCGTACAACATCGGCAACCGCTCCGGCAGGCGGCTGACGTGATCCACCACCATGTAGCCCTTGGGCCCGAAGATGCGCGAGACGTAATCGTCGGCGTTGGGATCGAGGGTGAGACAAAAGGTGCGCACCCCGTGCGTTGCCAGCTCCTCGACGGCCTTTTTCGTATCGTGGCGCAGGTATTGCGGGTCGCGCACGTCTATGTCGGCCGGCTCGCCGTCGGTCACCAGCAGGATGAGTTTTTTCTGTTCCGGTTGCCGGCGTAGGAACGAGGCCGCGTGCCGCAACGCTCCACCCATGCGCGTGGACAGGCTGCCCTGCATGCCCGCGATCTTGGCCTTGGCCTCGTCACCGTAGTGATCCTCGAAATCCTTGAAGCGGTAGTACTCCACGTCGTGGCGGCCGTCCGAGGCGAATCCATGGATGGCGAACGGGTCGCCAACGCGATCGATGGCCCAGGACAGCAAGGACGTCGCTTCGCGCGCCAGCTGCAACACCGGCTTCTCGGAGTCGCCAAGTTTCTCGTTGGTGGATTCGGAAAGATCGAGCAGCACCAGCACCGCCAGATCGCGCACCTTGCGCTCGATGCGGATGTTAATGCGCGGGTCCGGCGTCTGGCCCAGGCGGATGTCAATCATGGCGCGGATCGCGGCGTTGAGGTCGATCTCCTCGCCGTCTTCCTGGCGCCGGAAGCGCTGCACGCCCTCGGGCTGCATGGCATCGATGATGTGGCGCAGACGCGAGGCCACCGGCTTGTGCTCGGTAAGAATGCGGTCGATGTCCTCCGGGTCGCCCTTCTTCGGGCGCTTTTCCAGAACCGTCACCCAGTTGGGACGGTGCAGCTGTACGCCGTAATCCCATTCCTGGTAGTGATACGGCTCGCTGACCGGTTCCTTGCCTTCCAGCTCGTTGATGGTGCAGCCTTCCTGGTCAAGATAGAACGGCGTGTTGAGCACCCAGATTTCCTGCGCGTCGTCACCGGCCAACTCGCAGTCGATCTCGTTGGCCATCTCGGTGACCGACACGTATTTGCGCACCTGCTTCGACGCCGGGACATACTCGGCCGCGTGCCAGGCGATCTCGTCCGAAGCCCAGAGATAGCGGTTGTCGTCGCGATAGGGAATCGCCATGGATTCGAGCACGCGCAGCGACGGGATGGCGCCGCGCTTGCCGAGCTTGTTGTACAGCGTGACGCCCAGATCCCACGATAGCCGATTGTCCTGTGGACGCTCGGCGAATTCCTCATGAAACTGCGTCACCATTTCCCGGATCAGGCTGTCGTCATCCTGATAACTTTCGTCCAGCAACGCGTAGGCCAAACGCTCGAGCAACCCGACCATCGGATCGGTGGAACAACTGACCTCACGCACCTTGTCATGAAACTGGGACCACATCTGCTTCATGCCCGGAAATTCCTTGACGGCCAGCGCCTCGACACGCGCGTCCTCGAACAGGCCGATGAGGAACATCTGAGCCGGATTGAGCGCTTCCATCGACAGCGGCTCGCGCGTATAGACCAGGTGCGCGGCGGCGTGCGCGGCGGTGGCGCGAAACAATTCTTTCCCCGGCAGTCCGGCGAAATCGTCGTAGGCGTCCGGCAGATGGATGACACGCGCTTCGATGAACGGCTTGTAACCCTCGCGGGTTTCATAATCGCCCGAGGTCGGGCGCATGAAGAAATCCCTTCCCCAGAAGGCGCGCAGATAAAAATTGAGCTTGCGCTGGTTGTCGATCAGCAGTGTGCCGCGCCGTTCCTTCTGGAGCATGGCCTGGCTGTCGGCGCTCTTGAGATCGAAATAGGACGTCTGCGCCTGGAAATCTCTCTGGTGTGCCTGCGCACCCCACAGCGCCCAGCGCCGCAGGCCGCCGAGTGTGAGCTTGCCAAACAACTCGTCCAGGTGCGACAGCATCGGGCGCAGCCCGCGCGGCGCCTTGGCCGACAACTGGCGGATCAGGCCGAGATAACCGCGCAGCAACTCGGCATCACCCAATCGTTGCGCCGCGGTTGGAAGAGTATCGAACAACAGCTGGATCACCTCGCCGCTCACCATCGAGGCCAGCTTCATGGACTCGGTGACGCAATCCTTGATCACGTCCTCGCCGACCTCTTTCACCACCGCCGGCATTTCCTGGACGTAAGTCGTGACGAGCTCGTTGCCTCGTCCGAGCTGCGACAGCCCTCGCGCGCCTTCCAGCCAGTTGTGCAGGCCCTGGGGCGACATCACGCGCGCCGCCTCGGTGAAGCTCGCCTCCAGCGTGGCACGGATGTGCGGATCGATCTCCTCGAGGGTTTCCTTGTAGTCTTTGAGGCTGACGCTCATGGTTAGCCTTCTTCCACGTCCATGTCCGGTGACCAGCCCTGCGCGCGCGCGCGTTGTACCGCTTCATTGTAGATGCGCTCATGGCGCGTCCTCAGCTCGGGCGGCAACTGGCTGGCCAGATGACCATACGGCTCCCAAGCGGCGTGGACCTTTTCGTACAGCTTGTCGAACTGGGGTGCGCTCCAGCCGGCGCAGGTCTCGGTCTCCGGTAGCAGCCCGAACACCCAGGCGTCACGGATGATGTGCCCGAGATCGGTCATGCCGCCAAAGAGGTCAGCGTGAATGCCGGGATAGCCAGCACCGCGGTTCATGGCGATATCCGCTCCCGACTCAAAAGTAGGTGTTGATGGCGGCGTCGAGCGTGTCGCGCATGTCCGGATCGTCGGTGATCGGTCGCACCAGCGTCATCTGGCAGGCGGCCTTGGCGTCGATACCGCGCGCGATCAGCTGGCCAGCATAGGCCAGCAAGCGCGTGGAGATGCCTTCGTCCAGGCCGTGGCCCTTCAAGTTGCGCGCGCGGTGCGCGATCTGCACCAGCTTTTCGGCAACGCTCTTCTCCACCTTGGTTTCGTGCATGACGATCTCGGCCTCGACTTCGGCCTCGGGGTAATTGAAGTCGATGGCGCCGAAGCGCTGCTTGGTGGACTGTTTCAGGTCCTTCATCAGGCTCTGGTAACCCGGGTTGTAGGAAATCACCAGCTGGAAATCCTCATGGCAATTCACCGTCTCGCCCTTCTTCTCCAGCGGTAGCTGGCGGCGGTGATCGGTGAGCGGGTGGATCACCACGGTCGTGTCCTGGCGCGCCTCGACGACCTCGTCGAGATAGCAGATCGCGCCGATGCGCGCGGCCACGGTCAGCGGGCCGTCGTGCCATTTTGTGCCGCTGGCGTCGAGCAGGTAGCGCCCGACCAGGTCGGAGGCCGTCATGTCTTCGTTGCAGGCCACCGTGATCAGCGGCTTTTTGAGTTTCCAGGCAATGTATTCGACAAAGCGGCTCTTGCCGCAACCGGTCGGGCCCTTGAGCATCACCGGCATGCGCGCGCTGTAGGCGGCTTCGTACAATTCGACTTCATTGGCGACTGGGCGGTAATACGGCTCGCGGGCCACCATGTACTGGGACATATCCAGGGTGTCGTTATGCTTCGCAGCTACGCTTGCTTTGGTCATTGGTTCATCACCTCGTTCGATGCCTTCAACAAAAAACCCCTGCCCGGTTACCCGAGCAGGGGTTTGGTCACCCTTGCCGGGCAAGAATTACTTCATTTTGCCGCGGTAGATCACCATCGCGGTGCCTTGCGACTGTTTGAAGTTGTCATAGCCGATCAGGCGCACATGGTTGTCCGGGTTGGCTTTGTGGCAGGCCTCGGCTTCGGCCAGGATCCGATCGACGTTGGTCTCGCCGAACATCGGCAACTTCCACATGTACCAGTAATGGTCGAAGGCGTTCTCCGGCTCAGTATGCTCGATGGCCGGGTTCCAGCCCTTGCTTACCAGGTACGCCACCTGCTTCTTGATCTCGTCCTGCTTCATCGCCGGCAGGTAGGAGAAGGTTTCGAACTTGCGGCTGGCGCTGTCCGAGAGACGCGAATTGTAATCTTGCATTTCACTCATTGCGGTTTCCTCATGTCAGTCTGGGAAGCGGCCGGGCGATGGCGCCCGCCCGGATTCCGGATTTACTTGTGCGCGACGTCGAGCTTGTCGACGGTGTCGAACTCGAACTTGATTTCCTTCCAGGTTTCCATGGCGGCCTTCAGTTCCGGCGAGCTCTTGGCGGCGTTGGTCAGGATGTCCTTGCCTTCCTTCTCGAGCTGACGGCCCTGGTTGCGCGCCTCGGTACAGGCCTCAAGCGCCACACGGTTGGCGGCCGCACCGGCGGCGTTGCCCCACGGATGGCCCAGCGTGCCGCCACCGAACTGCAGGCAGGCGTCGTCGCCGAAGATCGAGACCAGCGCCGGCATGTGCCACACATGGATGCCGCCGGAGGCAACCGGGATCACGCCCGGCATGGAGCCCCAGTCCTGATCGAAGAACAGGCCGCGTGAACGATCTTCCTTGATGAAGCTGTCACGCATGGTGTCGATCCAGCCCAGCGTCGCCTCGCGATCGCCTTCGAGCTTGCCGACCACGGTACCGGAATGCAGATGGTCGCCGCCCGACAGGCGCAGCGCCTTGGCCAGCACACGGAAGTGAATGCCGTGATGTGGGTTGCGATCTAGCACGGCGTGCATGGCGCGATGGATGTGCAACAGCATGCCGTTGTCACGGCACCAATTGGCCAGGCCCGTATTGGCGGTGAAACCGCCGGTCAGGAAGTCGTGCATGATAATGGGCGCACCCAGGCTCTTGGCGAACTCGGCACGCTTGTACATCTCTTCCGGGGTCGGCGCGGTCACGTTCAGGTAATGACCCTTGCGCTCGCCAGTTTCCTTCTCCGCCTTGTGGATCGCTTCCATCACGAACTCGAAGCGATGATTCCAGCGCATGAACGGCTGCGAGTTAATGTTCTCGTCGTCCTTGGTGAAGTCGAGACCGCCGCGCAGACACTCATACACGGCGCGACCATAGTTCTTGGCTGACAGACCGAGCTTCGGCTTGATGGTGCAGCCGAGCAGCGCGCGGCCGTACTTGTTCAGACGGTCACGCTCGACCTGGATGCCGTTCGGCGGACCGCCGCAGGTCTTGACGTAGGCGATGGGGAATCGCACGTCCTCGAGGCGCAGCGCGCGCAGGGCCTTGAAGCCGAACACGTTGCCGACCAGCGAGGTAAACACGTTGACCACCGAACCCTCTTCGAACAGGTCGATCGGGTAGGCCACGAAGGCATAGAAGCAGGTGTCGTCGCCCGGCACGTCTTCGATGCGGTAGGCGCGGCCCTTGTAGTGATACAGGTCGGTCAGCAGGTCGGTCCACACCGTGGTCCAGGTGCCGGTGGACGACTCGGCGGCGACGGCGGCGGCCGCTTCTTCACGCGGCACGCCGGCCTGCGGGGTGATCTTGAAACAGGCCAGAATGTCGGTATCCAGAACCTTGTAATCGGGTTCCCAATAGGTTTCGCGGTACTCTTTGACGCCCGCTTTGTACGTCTTCACGTTGGCTTTGCTCATATGCACTCCTCGTAGGAAATCGTGTGAATTCGGCTATTTCGCCTGTTATTACCCAAGCGTTATGACATCTTGGGTATAACCCTACTATCCCCACATCATAAATAACACTCACAATTTATGATTATTATGATAAGTTATAGCTTATAGTCATATCGGGGCCAATACTTTGCACCTCACGCTGCGACAACTCAAGGTTTTTGAATCGACGGCGCGCCACCTGAACTACACCCGCGCGGCGGAGGAGCTTTTCCTAACCCAGCCGGCCGTGTCCATGCAGGTGAAGCAACTGGAGGAGAGTCTCGGGGTCGCACTGTTCGAGCAACTGGGCAAACGCGTCCATCTGACGGAAGCCGGCCAGGAAGTGCTCACCTACGCGCGTACCGTGACCCAGCAACTGGACGAACTCGAATCGGTCCTGAACAGCCTCAAGGGACTTTCCGGCGGAAAGCTGCGCATCTCGGTCGCCACCACCGCCAACTACTTCATCCCCATCCTGCTCGGCACCTTCTCGCGCCGTTATCCGGAGGTGACGGTCAGTCTCGATGTCACCAACCGGGAAATACTGCTCCAGCAGCTTACCGAGAATACCGTCGATCTCGTCATCATGGGCCAGCCCCCGGCCGAGGCCGACGTCGAGGCTGAGGCCTTCATGGAAAACCCACTGGTCATCGTGGCGCCGCCTGATCACGCGCTGGCGAAGCAGAAAAAAATCCCGCTGAAGCGTCTACAGGATGAGGTCTTCCTGGTTCGCGAACCGGGCTCGGGCACGCGCAGTGCCATGGAGCGCTTCTTCGCCGAGCGCGAAATTCACCTGAAAACCGGCATGGAAGTCGGCAGCAACGAGGCCATCAAACAAAGCGTGCAGGCAGGCCTGGGGCTGGGGCTGCTGTCACGCGCCACGATCGGGCAGGAGCTGGAGCTGAAACGGTTGGTGGAACTGGACGTTGCCGAGTTTCCCATCATGCGTCACTGGTACGTGGTACATCGGAAAGGTAAGCGCCTGTCGGCCGCGGCCGAAAAATACAAGGATTTCATGCTGAAGGAGGCCCGGACCCTGATGGGCAAAAAAGCCGGGGAAAGTCGGTAATTCAGCTCGCGAGCTTGCGCCAGTAGGTCTTGCGCCAATAGTAAAGGACGGTGGTGTCGGCCAAGGGGTAGGAATTCGCGTAATCCACGTCGCGCTGGGGTTCCTCGACGTTGTCACGCTTGGGGTCGAGCGGGCGCCAGCCGGATTCACGCGGCTCTTCCTCAAACGGGGCGCGCCCTTCTCCACGGAAACGCCGTTCGGCGACTCCCAGTTCCGCAAAGTTCTGCTGGCCTTGCTCAAGCGAGACGTGATTGGAGCTGCCCGGCAAGCGCGGAAAACGCAGTTGCGTCAGGTCGTCTTCCCACAGGCAGATCGGGCATTTCTCGTGATTGCCGGGCTGGCGCTGGAAAACCTGATGCCCGCAGCAGGGGCAGGGATATTTGTTCCGATCCATCATTTTTTAAAGATAGGTCGGTCTGCTCGGTTACGCAAATTTTATCGCAAAATAAAAGGGGCGGATTTCCGCCCCTTTTTGCACCCGCCACAATTATTTCTCAGTTCACTTTTGGATCGAGCTCGCCCTTGGTATAGCGATTGGTCATGGCCTCGAGCGACAGCGGCTTGATCTTGGACGCTTGACCGGCGCACCCGAAGGACTCGTAGCGCGCCTTGCAGATTTCCTTCATGCCCTTGGTGGAAGCGGCGAGCCACTTGCGTGGGTCGAACTCCTTTTTGTTCTCGGTCAGGAACTTACGCACCGCGCCGGTCGAGGACATGCGTAAGTCAGTGTCGATATTGACCTTGCGCACGCCATGCTTGATGCCCTGCACGATTTCTTCCACCGGCACGCCGTAGGTCTCGCCCATGTCGCCACCGTAGGAGTTGATGATCTTCAGCCAGTCCTGCGGCACCGAGCTCGAACCGTGCATCACGAGATGCGTGTTCGGGATGCGCTTGTGGATCGCCTTGATGCGCTCGATGGCGAGGATGTCGCCAGTGGGCGGGCGGGTGAACTTGTAGGCGCCGTGGCTGGTGCCGATGGCGATGGCCAGCGCATCGACTTTGGTCTTCTTCACAAAGTCTGCCGCCTCGTCCGGGTCGGTCAGGAGTTGCGAGTGATCGAGCTTGCCTTCGGCACCCGAGCCGTCTTCTTCGCCCGCCATGCCGGTTTCGAGGCTGCCCAGGCAACCGAGCTCGCCTTCCACGGACACGCCGCAGGCGTGGGCCATGTCGACCACGCGCTTGGTGACATCAACATTGTATTCATAGCTGGCCGGGGTCTTCATGTCTTCCTTGAGCGAGCCGTCCATCATGACGGAGGAGAATCCGAGCTGGATCGAGCGTTGGCACACGGCTGGCGAGGCGCCGTGATCTTGATGCATCACGACCGGGATATGCGGCCACTCTTCAATCGCCGCCAGGATCAGGTGGCGCAGAAACGGCGCGCCGGCATATTTGCGCGCACCGGCCGAGGCCTGCACGATCACCGGGCTGTCGGTTTCGTGCGCTGCTTCCATGATGGCACGCATCTGCTCGAGGTTGTTGACGTTGAACGCCGGTACGCCGTAAGCATGTTCCGCGGCGTGATCCAGCAGTTGGCGCAAGGTTACTAAAGCCATGACAGTCTCCTAAAAATAAAAAAATAATAATTATCTGTGGCAATCGAGAGGGAACGGAAATTCCGGAACTTGAGAACGCGTGAGCCACGGCACCTTATCGTTCTGCTACCCCCTCGGCACCTTGGATATCTGTTTGATCGCTGTACGCGCTATCCGCCTTGTCCGGACCCCATCTGGGCTCCCCCGGCTCGGCGTGCCTGAGGCAAAAAGCCGCGCTAGCCTATCAGCACGGCCGGGTCTGTTCAAGAAAACCGCCGTCTCAGCAAGAAAAACCGCAAGGCCGACATCGCGAAGAGAGGGGTACCTTCAATACCCATAAGGGCATGGCCCGTGGTCTGGACTTTGTCCGGGTCTATCCGCTAGATTCAAGGTCCCCACTCGTTCCGGCAGTTCACGGATTTCCTTTATTCGAGGCGATGACAAGGAGGCGCATCATGAACCGACAAACACTCCTGACGACAGCCACGGCGATGGTGGCGAAGGGCAAGGGCATCCTGGCCATGGATGAGAGCACCGGCACGTGCCACAAACGCTTCAAGAAAGCGGGAATCGAGGAAACAATTGATCAGCGCCAAGCCTACCGTGACTTGCTTGTAACAACCCCGGGCCTCTCCAGCCACATCAGCGGCGCCATCCTCTATGACGAGACTATCCGCCAGAACACGCTGAGTGGAGTGCCATTCGCACAGTTCATTGAAAAACAGGGCATCCTCCCCGGGATCAAGGTCGACGCCGGCGCCAAGGATTTGGCCGGGCATCCGGGCGAGAAGGTCACCGAGGGGCTGGATGGGCTGCGCGAACGTTTCGTCGAGTACAAAAAAATGGGGGCAAGATTTGCCAAGTGGCGTGCCGTGATTACCATCGGGCCGGGCATTCCGTCGCATGCCTGCATTCAGGCCAATGCACACGCACTCGCGCGTTACGCGGCACTGGCGCAAGAGGCCGATCTCGTGCCCATCGTCGAGCCCGAGGTATTGATCGACGGCGACCACACGCTCGAGCGCTGTTACGAAGTCACGCGCGCTACGTTACGGCGCGTCTTCAGTGAGCTTGCCGGGCAAGGCGTGGCGTTCGAGGGCATGATTCTGAAAGCCAGCATGGTGATTTCGGGCAAGAGCTGTCCGAAACAGGCCGGGGTGGAAGATGTGGCGCGCGAGACCGTGCGCTGCCTGTTGAATACGGTGCCGCCGGCGGTCGCGGGAATCGCGTTCCTCTCCGGCGGACAGGGTACACAACAAGCGACCGCCCATTTGAATGCCATGAACCGGATGAAACTGACCCTGCCGTGGCCGCTCAGTTTTTCCTACGCCCGCGCCCTGCAGCAGCCGACGCTCGAGGCCTGGGCCGGCAAGAAGGAAAACGTCGCGCAGGCGCAGAAGCTGCTCCTGCGCCGCGCCAAATTCAATGGTGCCGCCACGCTCGGGCTGTATCGGGAAGAGATGGAGAAAGAGGCCGCCTGAACCGCGTGCGCTCTGGGAATTCAGAATTCCGGCAAGTTGCCGACCGTGGCGATCTTCATGGCGTTCGTGCCGCCCATCACGCCGGTGAGATCTCCCTTGGTGATGATAACCAGGTCGCCATCCCGCACCGTGCCCCGGCGTCGCAATTCTTCGATCGCTTCTTTGTTGACCGTGGCGTGATCCGACGTTGTGACGGTGAATGCAACGGGGTAAACACCGCGGTAAAGGCTTACCTTTCTGCGCGTCCCGACTTGGCTCGTCAAGGCGTAGATGGGGACCGCCGAGCTGATGCGTGACATCCACAGAACAGTAGAGCCAGATTCTGTCAGGGCGGCGATAGCCTTCACTGCCAGATGATTCGCGGTATACATGGTAGCCATGGCAATGGCTTCGTCGACGCGCTTGAACGTGGCGCGCATGCGATGCGCGGACAGGCTGACATCGGGCTCCTCTTCGGCTACCCGACACACCCGGTCCATGGCCATCACCGCTGCGACCGGATGTTTGCCAACGGCCGTCTCGGCCGAGAGCATGACGGCGTCGGTGCCATCGATTACGGCGTTGGCCACATCGGAAACTTCGGCGCGAGTCGGAATGGCGTTTTCAATCATCGATTCCATCATCTGCGTCGCCGTGATCGAAATCTTGTTGCGTTCGCGCGCCATCTTGATCAGCCGTTTCTGGATAGGCGGCACGGCGGCGTCGCCAATCTCGACCCCGAGATCGCCACGCGCAATCATGATCGCATCCGCGGCGTCGATGATGGCCTCGATGTTCTGCACCGCCTCGGCGCGCTCGATCTTCGCAATGATACCGCCGTGTCCGCCAGCCGCACGCAGCAGTTGCCGGGCTTCGTTCACGTCCTCGGCGCTGCGCGGGAAGGAAATGGCGACGTAATCTGCCTGGATATTGGCGGCGGTGCGGATGTCCTCGCGATCCTTGTCCGTCAACGCCTTGGCCGTGAGCCCGCCGCCCTGGCGATTGATACCCTTGTTGTCTGAAAGCTCTCCGCCGACAACCACGCGGCAGATGACTGCGTTGCCTTCCACCTGGTCCACCCACAATACGATGCGCCCATCGTCGAGCAGCAGCGTCGCGCCGCGATCAACGTCCTGCGGTAACGGCTTGTACGTTACGCCCACGCGCTCCGGTGTACCGGCGTCCAGCGGATGATCCACGTCCAGGACGAACATTTCGCCTTCCTTCAGCGTGACCGGTCCTTTTTTGAATTTGCCGGTGCGTATTTTTGGTCCCTGCAGATCCACCACGACACCGACCTCACGGCCGTGCGCCTTGGCACGGTCACGCACGGTTTGGGCGCGATGCACGTGGACTTCTTTCCTGTCATGGGAAAAGTTGAGGCGCGCCACGTCCAGACCGGCCTCGATCAACTTGTCGATAACTTTCAGGTCTTCCGTGGCGGGCCCGAAGGTCGCGACGATTTTGGTTCTTCGATGCAAGGAGACTCCTTAGGAATTAGAAACCGCAGATGAACGCAAACATCTGCGGTACACGAAATATTTATTTCTTGGCACGCTGTTCAAGAATATCCACCGCCGGCAGTTTCTTACCTTCGAGGAACTCCAGAAACGCCCCGCCCGCCGTGGAAATGTATGACACCTTGTCGTAGATATTGTACTTCTGGATGGCCGCGATCGTGTCACCGCCGCCCGCCAGGGTAAACGCCTTGGTATTGGCGATGGCCTCGGCGATTTTTCTGGTGCCGGCACCGAATTGGTCGAACTCGAACACGCCCACTGGACCGTTCCACACCACGGTACCGGCCTTCATGATGATGTCGGCCAGTGCCTCCGCACTCTTCGGGCCGATGTCGAAGATCATGTCATCATCGGCCACGCTCCCGGCGTCCTTCAGCACCGCTTTCTCACTGGCGTCGAATTTCTTGCCAACCACGACATCCACCGCGATGGGAATCGTGGCGTTGCGTTTTTTCATTTTTGCCATCAGGTTTTTCGCCGTCGGAATGAGACCGGCCTCGGCCAGCGACTTGCCGATTTTCTTGCCGTCCGCTGCGAGGAAGGTATTGGCTATACCACCACCAACCACCAGTTGATCGACTTTTTCGGATAGGGATTCGAGCACAGTGAGCTTCGTGGACACTTTGGAGCCGCCGACGATGGCGACCATCGGCCGTTTCGGGTTGAGCAGCGCCTTAGTGAGCGCATTTAGTTCCTCGGTCAGCAGCAGGCCGGCACAGGCGATCGGCGCAAACTGCGCCACCCCGTGGGTTGAGGCTTGGGCGCGATGCGCGGTGCCAAAGGCATCCATCACAAACACATCGCATAGCTTGGCGTATTTCTTCGCAGTCTCTTCGACGTTTTTTTTCTCGCCCTCGTTAAAGCGCACATTTTCGAGCAACACCAGTTCACCGGATGCCACGTCGAAGCCGCCGTCCACCCAGTCTTTGACCAGGCGCACCGGCCTGCCGAGCTTTTTCGATAGATCGTCGGCCACGGGTTTCAGTGAATTTTCTTCGCTGTATTCACCCTCGATTGGGCGGCCGAGGTGTGACATCACCATCACCTTGGCTCCTGCCTTGAGACAGTGCTGAAAGGTTGGCAACGAAGCCGTGATGCGGGCATCGGACGTAACCTGGCCGTCCTTCACCGGGACGTTGAGGTCAGATCGGATCAGGACTCGCTTGCCCTTGAGGTCGAGATCGGTCAGCTTGATGACGGACATGGATTAAACCCTAAATGAAGAAACCCGCAAGCCAAGACGCCAAGATGCAAAGGATGCGAAGATTCGAAAATTGAAATTTTGATCTTCTTCGCGTCTTGGTGCAATTGCATTGGGTAACAGTTGTTACTTGGCGACGTGTTGCACCATGCGCATCAGGTTGCACGTGTAGCCGTATTCATTGTCGTACCAGGCCACGACCTTGACGAAGCTCGGATCCAGCGCAATGCCGGCATCGGCATCGAAAATCGATGGGCAGGTGTTGCCGCGAAAATCGGTGGAAACCACTTTCTCGTTGGTGTAACCCAGCACGCCCTTCAGCGGGCCTTCGGAGGCCTTTTTCATGGCCTCGCAGATCTGCTCGTAGGACACGTCCTTGTTCAGTTCAACCGTCAAGTCCACCACCGACACGTCCGAAGTCGGCACGCGGAACGCCATGCCGGTGAGCTTCTTGTTCAGCTCCGGAAGTACCTTGCCCACGGCCTTGGCGGCGCCGGTTGAGGACGGGATGATGTTCTCAAGGATGCCGCGGCCGCCGCGCCAGTCCTTGTTGGACGGGCCATCGACGGTTTTCTGGGTGGCCGTGGCGGCGTGCACGGTGGTCATCAGGCCGCGCTTGATACCGAAGCTGTCGTTCAGCACCTTGGCCACCGGGGCCAGGCAGTTGGTGGTACAGGACGCGGCGGAGAGGATGGTCTCTCCCTTATACTTGTCGTGGTTCACGCCGTAGACGAACATGGGGGTGTCATCCTTCGACGGCGCGCTTTGCACGACCTTCTTGGCGCCGGCCTTCAAATGCTTGTCGCAGGTTTCTTTCGTCAGGAACAGCCCGGTGCACTCGATCACGATGTCGGCACCCACCTCGTTCCATTTCAGCTCGGCAGGATCCTTGATGGCGGTCAGGCGGATTTTCTTGCCATTAACGATGAGATGGTTGCCCTCGACCTTAACGTCCCCCTGGAAGGGACCGTGCACGGAGTCGTGCTTCAGCATATAGGCCAGGTAATCGGGTTCGAGCAGGTCATTGATCGCCACGACCTCAATGTCGGGGAAATCCTTTATTGCGGCGCGAAACACCATGCGACCGATGCGCCCGAAACCATTGATACCGACTTTAATTGCCATAACCAAATCTCCAGAAAGTTAAGTGAAAACCTGTAGCTGTCAGCCAAAACGATCCTAGCTGATCGCTGAATGATGAGTGCTTATAAGATTTCCTCGACCACCTTAGCGACATTCTCGCCAGTAAAGCCGAAGTGCTTGAACAGTGCACCGGCCGGGGCGGATTCGCCGAAACGGTCAAGGCCGATGACCTTGCCGTCCAGGCCAACGTACTTGTACCAGCCGTCAGTAACGCCGGCCTCGACCGCAATGCGTTTGACGCCTTTGGGGAGGACGGATTCACGGTACGCCGCATCCTGGGCATCGAATACGTCCGTCGAGGGCATCGACACCACGCGCACCTTCTTGCCCTTGGCACTCAGCAGCTTCTGTGCTTCCACGGCGATGCCGATCTCGGAGCCGGTGGCGATAATGACCGCCTGCGGCTGGCCGCCCTCGGTCTCGGAAAGGACATAACCGCCGCGGCGAATGGAGGCAATCTGTGCAGCGCTGCGCTTCTGGTGCGGCAGGTTCTGGCGCGAGAATATCAGGCAAGACGGTCCCTGTTTGCGCTCGATGGCCTGCTTCCAGGCGACGGCACTTTCCACGGCATCGCACGGACGCCACACCGACATGTTCGGGATCAGCCGCAGTGTGGCGGTCTGTTCCACCGCCTGGTGGGTCGGGCCGTCTTCGCCAAGGCCAATGGAGTCGTGGGTGTAGACGAAAAGTGTGGGAATTTTCATTAACGCCGCCATGCGCAGAGCATTGCGCGCGTACTCGGAGAACATCAGGAAGGTGGCGCCGTAAGGAATGAAACCGCCATGCAGGGCGATGCCGTTCATGATCGCCGACATGCCGAACTCGCGCACACCATAATAGATGTAATTGCCGTCGGTGGCAGTCTTGCCGAGGCCTTTCGATCCCTTCCAGATGGTCAGATTGGAACCGGCGAGGTCCGCGGAACCGCCGAGGAACTCGGGCAGCATCGGGCCGTAGCCGTTCAAGGCATTCTGCGAGGCCTTGCGCGAGGCGATGGTCTCGGCCTTGGCATCGACGGATTTGATGAATTCCTCGGCCTTGGCGTTCCAGTCTTTGGGCAGCCCACCCTGCGTGCGCCGCTCGAATTCGGCGGCCAGTTCCGGGTGTGCCTTTTGGTAGGCGACGAACTTGTCATTCCAGCTTTTTTCTGCGGTCGCGCCCTTGGCCTTGGCATCCCAACCGGCATAAATTTCCTTCGGGATAACGAACGGCTCATGGGTCCAGCCGAGGTTTTCGCGCGTGGCCTTCACTTCCTCGGCGCCGAGGGGGGCGCCATGACAGTCGTGGCTGCCGCTGAGATTGGGCGCGCCATAACCGATCACGGTCTTGCAGCAAATCATGGACGGCTTGTCCTTGACCGAGCGCGCTTCCTGAATGGCCTTGCGAACGGCTTCCGGATCGTGCCCGTCGACCTTCGGAATCACGTGCCAGCCGTAGGCCTCGAAACGTTTCGGGGTGTCGTCGGTGAACCATCCTTTCACATGACCGTCGATGGATATACCGTTGTCGTCGTAGAAGCAGATGAGTTTGCCCAGGCCCAGGGTACCGGCCAGCGAGCAGGCCTCGTGCGAGATGCCTTCCATGAGGCAGCCATCACCGAGAAACACGTAAGTAAAATGATCGACGATTTGATGATTGTCGCGGTTGAACTGGGCGGCCAACACCTTTTCGGCGATCGCCATGCCCACGGCGTTGCTGATCCCCTGACCCAGCGGACCGGTGGTGGTCTCGACACCGGGCGCGTAGCCATACTCGGGATGGCCCGGGGTCTTGGAATGCAGCTGGCGGAAATTCTTGATTTCCTCCATTGGCAAGTTGTAGCCGGTCAGGTGCAGCAGGCTGTAAAGCAGCATCGAGCCGTGACCGTTGGAGAGCACGAAGCGGTCGCGGTCGGCCCACTTCGGATTGGCCGGGTTATGTTTAAGAAATTCATTCCACAACACTTCGGCAATGTCGGCCATCCCCATGGGGGCCCCGGGGTGTCCCGAGTTGGCCTTCTGCACCGCGTCCATGGAAAGCGCACGAATGGCGTTCGCCAGCACACGCCGGCTGCTTAATGCCTTGCCTTCGCCCGCCTTGTGGGTCTGGGTTTCTACGGTCATGGATAGATCCTCAAATACTCGAATTCTTGCCAGCCCGAAACCGGTTCATTATCGTTTCGCGGCCGCGGTGAGCGCCATTTCCGACAACAAAACACCCTGGCACCAATGGGCAGCATATTCATCGCAGGGAGCGCAAACCGGAAACGCCAGGTAATTCTTATATATTGAAAAGGTTGCCCTTCCTGATTTCCCTCAGCAACCGGGGCCTTGGCACAGCTCCTCGAAAAGCAGGCATTTTCGCTCACGCCCGGTTTTTGGGCAATAGCCGATACGGGGACCTGTTCAATTCGTTATCACCCCATAAACAGGATTTTGTGCTCACCGCCGTAATAGTTGGCCGAAACAGAACCAGAGTGATCTGCTTTAAGGTGATTTCCAGTTTTCGTCGATCCAGGTCTTCCATTGCTTAAACAGTGCGGGCGAAGCCGCCGCGACCACGGACCGGGGTTCGAGACCGTAGGTAAAAATCTTTTCACCGTCGAGCGTGGTCATCATGCCTCCCGCTTCGGACAATATCAGGCTGCCGGCGGCGTAATCCCACAGTTTCTGCCCTCCGTGCAGATAAATATGAAAGCGGCCATCTGCCAGCCAGCACCATTCAAGACTGCTGGCACCAAAATTGCGCTGCGAGCCGTAAGGGGGAAACGCGCCAAGTTGCGCCGCCAGCGGTGCCTCCAGCCGTTTGAAATCCACTGACGCCACACAGCGTGACAACATCTCTGGCAGAGGCGGCTCGTACGCACCCAGGGTCATGTCGTTCAACCTCGCTCCCTGACCACGCTGCGCCATAAAACATTCGTCGCGCACCGGATCGTAAATCAAGCCGAGCTCTTGGCGGCCATTTATGATGAGTGCCAGCGAAACTGCAAAATACGGGATACCGGTGGCGAAATTGCTGGTGCCATCCAGGGGGTCCACGCACCACAAACCTTTATCCTGGTCGAGGGTCAGCTGCTCGTGCTCGTGCCCGGGCATTTCTTCGCCGAGGAAATCGTATTCCGGCCAGAAGCGCGCGAGATCGGTTTTCAGGCGCCGCTGCATGGACACGTCGGCTTCAGTCACCACGCTGCCATCGTGCTTGATATGGCGAATGACGTCCGCGAACAACGGCATCAGCTCCTCGCGCGCAGCGGTGCTGACCAACTCGCGCAACTGAGGGAGCGACGGAAGCATCAGCGAATTATTCCGTCCAGTTTTAGGATTCGCGCCGGGCCCACGTACACCTGCTTTTGTTCGAGATCGCGCAAGGCATTGAGAAATTCCATTTGTGCCCGGCGCATGATCTCCGCGGCAGCCAACGTGTAATACACCGCCTCGTAGGAAACCGATTCTTCCAGAGATGCCCGGACTTGCGGCGCGAAAGACTGCCAGGCGAGTTCGATGTTTCGCCGGCCTTCACGGTCCACGAAGATGAATTCTGCGTCATCCAGAACCGCCAAGACTTGCAAGTTGCGAAGGGGCACGAACAGGCAACCGTGGCTAGCGCGTTTCAACAACACACGCGAGAGATTGTAGACTTCAGCCGGCAATGTACGCCGTTCGCGTGATATTTCCGTTGGGCGGTAAAAAGTCTCTTCAATGATCATTCGTTCGCCAGTGCCCTATGCCAGCTTCCACTTGATCGAGCAGCCTATGCTCGGGATCTGGTCCTTCGGCCCCTGGCCGGTTTGCGCCACCTGTTTCATGGCCTCGAACAGATCGCGCCGGGCGTTGGGGGCTGCCGGCTGCTTGCCCGACTCATCCAGGCGCCCGCGATACTGGAGCTTAAGATCCTTGTTGTAGCCGAAAAAATCCGGCGTGCACACCGCGCCATAGGCCTTGGCCACCTCCTGGGTTTCATCAAACAGATAGGGGAACGGGAAATTATGTTCCAGCGCCACGCGCTTCATGTTATCGAACGAGTCTTCCGGGTAATCCGCCGGATCGTTCGACATGATCGCCACGGCATGCATGCCGTGCCCCTTGAGTTCCTTCACATCGCGGATAATTCGATCACGCACCGCCTTGACGTAGGGGCAATGGTTGCAAATGAACATCACGAGCAGGCCATTGTTGCCACGGGCCTCCTTCAAGGTCCAGGTCTTTCCGTCAACGCCTTGCAGGCGGAAATCGGGGGCCGGAAGGCCGAAATCACATATCGGGGTTTCCGTGCTTACCATTGTCGTCTCTCCAAAAAGCTTCGTTAACACCGGGCAACACGCCCTGTATGATTTGGGCAGTCTATGGATAACGACACCCTGACGCAACGTGACCTGAAGGTGCTATGGCATCCGTGCACCCAGATGCGCGACCATGAAAATCTCCCGCTTATCCCGATTCGTCGCGGACAAGGTGTATGGCTCGAAGACTTCGAGGGCAAACGCTACCTCGACGCCATCAGTTCATGGTGGGTGAACCTGTTCGGTCACGCCAACCCGCGCATCAATGCCGCCATCGAAGACCAATTGCGTAATCTCGAGCACATGATCCTCGCTGGCTTCACGCACGAGCCGGTCATTCGGCTTTCCGAGCGGCTAATCGGAATCGCTCCTCAGGGACTTGCGCATTGCTTCTACGCCTCGGACGGCTCTGCGGCGCTCGAAATTGCTCTCAAAATGAGCTTTCACTACTGGCAGAACTGTGGCGAGAATAAACGCAAGCGTTTCATCAGTCTCGCCAACAGTTATCACGGTGAAACCCTCGGGGCGCTCTCCGTGGGCGACGTGGCCTTATATAAGGAAACCTACCGGCCCTTGCTGTTCGAAGCGATCACGGTCAAATCCCCGGATTGTTATTTCCGCGAGTCCGGGGAATCCTGGGAGAATTACTCCACCCGCGCTTTCGCCGAGATGGAGCAGGCGCTGGAACGCCATGCCGATGAAACCTGTGCAGTGGTGGTGGAGCCGCTGGTTCAATGCGCTGGCTCCATGCGCATGTACGATCCAGTTTATTTAAAGCTGCTGCGGCAGGCGTGCGATAAACATCGAGTGCATCTCATCGCTGATGAGATTGCGGTCGGCTTCGGCCGCACCGGCACAATGTTCGCCTGCGAGCAGGCAAGCGTCTCTCCTGATTTTCTCTGTCTCGGCAAAGGCCTGACAGGGGGATATCTGCCACTTTCCGTGTGCCTGAGTCGAGAAGAGATTTATCAGGCGTTCTACGCCGACTATACCGCGCGCAAGGCCTTTCTTCATTCGCACTCCTACACCGGCAACCCGCTTTCCTGTCGCGCGGCCTTGGCCACGCTCGACATATTCGACGACGACGATGTGATCGAGCGAAACAAGGACCTAGCGGTGCGCCTGGCGCAGGCGGCTGCGCCGCTCGCGGAACATCCGCACGTGGCCGAGGTGCGCCAGACCGGCATGATCCTGGCCATTGAAATGGTGAAGGATAAAACAACACGTGAGCCCTTTCCCTGGCAGGAACGGCGCGGGTTGGAGGTTTATCGTTACGCACTGGATCAAGGCCTGCTGCTGCGGCCGGTTGGCGACGTGATCTATTTCATGCCACCGTACGTGATCACACCGGAAGAAATCGACTGGCTCACGAAAGTGGCGCGGGAGGGAATCGAGCGCGCCGGCACTTGAGCTTCAAGCCGGGTAAAACGCCTTTTTCAACGCCTCGAAGTCGGGAATCAGCATCAGCCGTCCGTCCACCTTGAGGCCCGCGGCGATGTAAGGCGAATCTAACAACTCGGAACTCTTCGCCACTGGCTGGCTGCCATCCAGCACTTGTGGTCGCGGTTCTGCAGTAGCGAACATGGCAACAAACTCCCAGTCTTTGCGTCCGCTCAGGGGATAGAAGATGACGATCTTGGCCGCGTCAATTCGGGTCATCGCTGGCGCGCCAAACAACGTTTCTATCGAAATTACCGGGACGGCGAGCGTGCGCCAGCCGATGGCGCCATGAAGCCACGGCTCGCCGAAGGGAACCGGTGCCAACTTCTGCATATTGATGACCTCCGCCACCGAGGCGCTCGGGACGAGCAGCGTGCACCCATCCAGTGGAACTTCCAGTGAATGCAGGCGCGGACCGCTGCGCTGCTTTTTCATCACGCGTCTCCCAGGCTCTGAAGATAAGCGACGATTGCCTTCGGATTGAAAACGAGCATGAGGTGGTTTCCCGTCACCCAGGCACCGGAGAACAAGTGACCCTGGCGCGTGGGTGGATGCCCGAGGGGGCTGAAGGACGTGATGATGGTGTCCGCACGTGGCAGCAACTGAACCTCGTCTACCGCCAGCCCGACGGCGTGCGGGATTGCCTCCAGGAACACCGCACGATGCCAGTTGCGATGACGCGTGACGCGCAACATCGCGTCCAGGCAATATGCCGGAACCCGTGTCGATCGCAATGATTGCCAGGCGGCGACATTGCCTTCGGGGGATTTATTGGTGATCAGGTTTTCACGCTGCTCGATGGTGTAGCCCGAGCCGCCGGGCAGTAAGTAACTTACCCCTCCCAGTTGCAGCCGCAGATACTGATTCGCCTCGGCCATTTCTGTCAGTCTGCCACGCCGGTTCCATCCCGAAAGCTCACTTCGTCCTGCCCTGTGCGATCAGCGTGTCAATATTCTTGAACAGATCCTCTTCCTGATAGGGCTTACTCATGTAAATGTCCACACCGAGTTCGAAGGCCTTCTGACGATGCTTGGCACCGGCGCGTGATGTAATGATGATGATGGGAATGTGCTTGAGGTTTTCGTCGGATCGCACGCGGGTGGTGAGTTCATACCCGTCCATGCGCGGCATTTCAATGTCGACCAACATCACGTCGGGCAGGTGATCGCGCAACTGTTCGACGGCATCAAGCCCGTCCTTGGCGACCAGCACGTCCATGCCACGTTTCTGCAGGTGCTTGCTCGTGACTTTGCGCACCGTGAGCGAGTCGTCCACCACCATGACGACCGGCCGCGCGCGCACTTCTTGCGCTATTTTTCCTTCGGGGCGATGCTCGAAATGCATGACATCTTCGCGGAACCACAAACCCGGGATGTCGAGAATTAGTATTACGCGCCCGTCGCCGAGGATGGTGGCGCCGGCGAGCCCCTTGAGCTCGGAAAGCTGGGGACCGAGCGATTTGATCACGACTTCGCGCGTGCCGCCCAGTCCATCGACCTGGATCGCGACCTCGCGTGTTCCGGTGCGTGCCAACAGCACCGGTACTTTCTTGCCATTGCGTGGCTGCGAAGTAATTCCCAGTCGCTGTCCCAGATGCATGTATGGATACACCGTCTCGTCGTGGGTCAGCAGCGGATTCTTGCCCATTGAAATGGACGCGATCTTTTCGATCGGGAACTCGATAATGTTCACTACCGAACCCAGCGGCAAGGCGAAGAGCTGGTCACCGACGTACACCATCAGTGACTGGGCGATGGACAACGTCAGTGGCAAGCGGATGATGAAGGTCGTGCCCACGCCCGGCTCGGTGTCCACCGACATGCTGCCGCCCAATTGCTTCACCTCGCTGTGCACCACGTCCATGCCCACGCCACGGCCGGACAGGTGTGTAATCTTGTCGGATGTGGAGAAACCGGACATCAGAATGAATTGGATCAGCTCCTCCTCCGTCAGAACGGCATCCGGGGACATCAGTCCGCGCTCAATCGCCTTTTCGCGGATTCCCGCGATGTTGAGACCGGCGCCATCGTCGGAGAAACGAATGATGACTTCCGCGCCCTCCTGCGAGGACACGATGTTGATGCGTCCGACCGCCGGCTTTCCTTTTCGGTGACGCTCGGATTCGGATTCGATTCCGTGGTCGATGCTGTTTCGAATCATGTGCTCGAACGGCCCGATCATGCGCTCCAGCACGTTGCGGTCGAGTTCTACCTCGGCATTCTCCAGGTGGAGTTCCACACGCTTGCCCAGCTCGCGCGAGGTCTGTCGAATGATATGACGCAGTCGCGCGGCCTGCGTCGAAAAGCTCACCATGCGCGTACGCATGAGTCCTTCCTGCAGCTCGGTATTGATGCGCGCCTGCTGTTGCAGCACGGTCTCTGCCTCGCCGACAAAATTACCGAGGTTGTTCTGGATGGTGCCGAGGTCGTGCAGGCTTTCCGCCAGAGAACGTGACAATTGCTGCAGCCGACTGAAGCGGTCAAACTCCAGCGGATCGAAATCGCCCGTGCGCCCTTCGATGCCCGCCTCCTGCTCCAAACGGTAAAGAATCTGCGACTCGGACTGTATCTCCAGTTCGCGGATTTGCTCCCGGAAACGCACGATGTTGCGTGATAGTTCACCCATGTTGTCGCGGAAGCTGAATATCTGCTGTTCCATGCGTGAGCGTGAGATGCTCACCTCGCCCGCGTAGTTGACAAGATCGTTCAACAGGCTAGTGTTGACACGCACTTGGCCGCGCCGCTCCATCTTATCCGGCCAGGTCTTCTCTACGATTTCGGGCAGATCGCGCCGTTCTTCGATAATCTCCTTGGCGGCCCGTGGTGCAGCGGGCGACGCGGTCTCGGCTTCATGCGTGACGGCTTCGGGTTCCAGCTCCGGTTCTGCGATAAATTGTTCGGCGGGTTCGCTTGTCGGCACTTCCGGGGCGTTCTTGGCTATGGATTTATCATCCGGCAGATCCTCACTGACAGACAATGCCAACAGGTTGGCATTCAACTCGCTGGTATCGGGGATGGGCCGGCTTTCGCGCGCGCTCTCCAGCATCACCACCAGCATGTCTTGGGCCTCGTGCAGGAGATCGAACACATGGTTGTCCACCTGCACTTTATTGTCTTCAATGTTCTTCAGTAGCGTTTCGGTGTTGTGACTGAGGTTGCCCATGGCCATGGCGCCAGCCATGCGTGCCCCGCCCTTGAGCGTATGCAGCGAGCGCTTGAGTTCGGCCACATGTCCCCGGTGATCTTCTGGGCGATTACGCCAGCGAGTCAGGGTCTCTTCGAGCGATGTCAGGATATCGCTGGCCTCTTCCTGGAAGATTTCCAAAAGCTCCGGATCGAGCTGTTCGGGCTCAGGCGGTTCCGCGGCTATGGGTGGCGGGGCCTGCGTTGCCGTGGGACGAGAAAGTTTCGTTGGCGGCGGCGCGGAGAGCGTCTCATCAATTTCCGGCTCTGGTGCGACGTCTTCCTCGATTTCCATTGCAGGCGCTGCCAGCGTTTCCGGAGCGACATGATGTTCATGTTCCGTCTTGGCGATGTGCTGTGTTTCCGTGTGCAGGTCACGCGCGAGATCGGCGAACTCCTGCCGCAAAGAACCGGAAGAAGTGGCACTGCTGTTCATCAGTTCCACTAGCCGGGTGACGGCGGACTCGAACCGGCTTGCCAACCTCAAATAAGTTTCATTCAGGGGCAGATTCGCGCTTTTGAGCGCATGCAACAGTTTTTCGATTTCCGCACAAGCCTGCGACATGACCTGTAAACCCAGCGAGCGGGCATTGCCCTGAAGGGTGTGCACGGAACGGAAAAACGGTTCGGAGACAAAACACGCGCTACCGGACTCACGACAGTTCTGGATTTGCCGGCGTATATTCTCGAGATTGTCGAGAGCTTCCGTGGTAAAAATCTCCAACAACGCGCGTTCAAGCTTCGGGAGATCGCCAAGCTCATCCGTGGGAACCGGCTTGGCCACCGGCTTCGGTGTGGGCATCTCAGGCATCCTGGACGTAGCGGCCTGCGTACTGTCGGCATGCGCCAGACCACGGGCGATCTCGCGCAAACCATCGACGTCAAAGTTGTGTTCAGCCCCCCCGGCCAGCACATCGATCAGATGCGGAAGTGCGTCCTGCGTTTGTTGCAACAGATCAACAATGGCGGTGGAAGGAACGATCTTGCCCTCGCGGATACGGTTAAGGACGGTTTCCACGTCCCAAGCAAGTTCCGCCACTTCGCTGGCGCCCACCATCCGACCACTGCCCTTCAACGTGTGATAGCCGCGACGCAGTTCTGTCAGGGCATTCAGGTTGTCGGTGTCTTCGCGCCAGACGATAAATTTATTACGAATGTTCTCCAGCACGTCACGCGCGTCTTCGACGAAAATCTCCATGATCTCGGCATCGAATTCCGCATCCGCCGCAGGGTGAGCGTGCGGAGCGGGGGGTTTTGGCGCCGGAGCTTTTTTCTGTTCCCGGGATACCACCGGCGGTGCTGATTCTTCTTCGGTTTCCGATTCATCCACGGTTTCGGGCGGCGGGGGCGGCGTCGTGCGCAAGGTCATACGCCGACCGGCGAGCACGGACATGGCCGTGAAAGACTGTTTCAGGGTTTCAATGATTTCATCCGACACGCGTGACGGATCTTCCGCGACCAGTGCCAGGAGATGGCTCATTTCCGAGCTGATCCGGGAAATTTTTTCCTGTTCTTGTTCCTGTGCGAGATGGATAAGCTCCTCCAGCTGATGCATGAGCGTCTCACGGGCTGGCTCGTTCTCGAAATCGTCCATCCAGGATTCCAAGCTCAGGCGGATACCATCGATCAGCAGTGCCGGATCACGCTGCCGACCGTGCCCGCTGGCCAGGGCAGCTTCCATTTCCTGGAAAGCCGAATCGATCAGCACATCCAAATTCTGCCGCTCGGCGCGCAACCCTTCGATGTACGCACCGATCGTGCCCACGGACACGGCGAGACCGTCCATGATTGCGCTGTCCGCCACCAGGAGACCACGGCAAATGTTGTCCACGTGGCCTTTTGTGACCTCCACGAGATCGGCAGCTCGCGTCTGTCCGAGAATCTGCATCGCCCCGAGTATCTGGGATAGCAGTTGGGGCACTTCATCCAGTGATTCAAGACGTGTGGTATCGGAAGCAAAACTTTCGAGCGCTTCCTCGATGCGGCCCAGGTTGATGCTGACTTCGCTGGCGACAACTCCCAGCAATTGTATGTAATCGGATTCGGTGAGTTCGGCATCCGATACTTCCAGTCCGTCGGAGGCCGGCAGCGTTTCAGCACCTTCCGGTGAATGGAGGCGATGCAAATGCTGGATGGCTTCCTCGACCTGGTTCTTCCATTCGGTCGGCGAGCGGCTGATGTCCCGGGTACTGCTCTCCACCATGAGCAGGGCTTCCGCCATCGGCATCGAGATTTTTTCGGGATTCATAAGCTTGTTGTCGATGACGGCGCGGCAGGTGAGCGACAGCTCATCCACCAGCGATTTCAAGAGAGGCACGTTCAGCATGTCGAGGGTGCCTGACATCTTGTGAAACGATTCCAGCAGCGGTTCGAGCGAGGCCGTGCCATGACTTTCTGGATCGAAATAGCTGGACATCAGGTCCTGCGCCGCCTCGATTTCCTTGCTGAGTGCCGAGGAAACAGAAGCCAGCGCCTCAGGCGTCGGCAATTCGTCCTTTCCAGGTGTCGTATCTGTCGTATTACCGGACAGAAGAAATTCGAGATCGAAGGCGCGCTTGAGCGGAACGATCCGGGGGCCCCGGGATTTTGCCTGCGCAATTTCCCACAGGAGAGCGCGGGTGAGCGACTCGGACGAGGTGCGCAGCGTGGATTTATCGGCACCGTCGATGATTTTCTTTATGTGCTGGTCAAGACGCGCGAACAGCTTCTTGCGCTCGGCGGTGACTTCGAGCCCGTCATCCTTGATCGCTTCGAGAAACCCGCCGGTGACCCAGAATAGTTGCTCGAGGACCGTGAGCCCCGCCGTGATCTGCAACTGCTCGAAAATATCCGCGATTTTCTGAAGCGGAGTCTTGTTCGTCACATCCCGGAGCCAGTCGAGCAACGCCGGCTGGAAACCGCCTCGCATTTGTTTGGCCAGTTCACGATACTCATCTTCCGCCAGTTTTTTCGCAGGTGATTCCGACGGCGGCGGACGTACCGACAGGTCGGGTGAGAAGAGCTCAAGTTCCGAGATAGGCGTGGTCTTGCGCACCGAACGCATCTCGTTCATCAATCCGATATGCCGTAGAGGGACATCCGCCTGGCCCGACTGCAGGCGCGCGAGATAATCAGGAAGCGTCAGGATGCCACGCGTGAGGGCATCGAGTGTCCGGGAGTCAGGCTCGACCTTGTCATTAATGACGTCTTCGGCCAAAGCTTCCGTTTCTTTCGCCAGCATGGCCGCACCATCAAGCTCGACCATCAGCAACGTACCGACCACCTGGTGCAGGTGCGTGATACAGAAGCGCAGGCGCGTTTTATCGGTTGGATTTTCCGCGAACGATTCGAGCGCGAGGCGCGCCTGTTTCAGCGTCTCGTCGATCTCGGTCTTGACCCAGCCCAGCGTGCTCAGGTCAACTTTGCTGTGAGTGCTCATTAGTTATAGTAAAACTCCGCAGCGTTCTATCTTCCTTTTTAGTTGGAAGACGTGAAATCCCTGCACAAACCGCGTCACTTGGCGGTTGGTATTAGGCCGGCAACTTGAAGCCCGCCACGGAGGCCTGCAGCTCGCGCGCCAGATCGGAAAGCTTGCCGATGGCTTCCGCCGTTTGCCGGCTGCCCGAGGAGGTCAACGTCGTGGTCTCCTGAATCTTGGCCATGCTTCCGGACACGTCGGTCGCTGTCTGGGACTGCCGCTGGGCGTCACGGGCGATGTTCACGATCAGGCTAGAGAGCTGTTCGGACACCGATTCGATTTCGCCCAGCGCTTGGCCCGCCGCATCGGCCAGGCGGGTCGCCTGCACCACACCGTTGGTCGCCTGTTCCATCGAGGCCACCGCTTCGTTGGTATCGGCCTGAATCGTTTTCACCAGGTCGGCGATCTGTTTCGTCGCCTCGGCCGAACGTTCCGCGAGTCGTTGCACTTCATCCGCCACCACCGCAAAGCCGCGTCCTGCCTCGCCCGCCATGGCCGCCTGAATCGCGGCATTCAAGGACAGGATGTTGGTTTGTTCGGCGATGTCGTTGATCAGTTCCACAATCTCCCCGATCTGCTGAGAGGACTCGCCGAGACGCTTGATGCGTTTGGCGGTTTCCTGGATCTGCTCGCGCATTTCGTCCATGCCCTTGATCGTATCCTGCACCGCCGCGGAACCGCGTTTGGCGGTGGACACCGACCCTTGCGCCACTTCGGCGGATCGCTCGGCGCTCTTGGACATGTCTTCCATGGAACGCGCCATGGTCACCATTTTGCCGGTCGCCTCGGTAATCTGCGCCGCCTGCCGCAGGGCGGCTTCGGTCAGCTCGGTCGCCGTCTGACGGGAGTGCTCGGATGCCACGGCCACCTGCTGCGCGGCGTTCTTGATGCGCATGACCAGGTTGCGCATTTCGCGCACCGCGTAGTTGATAGAATCGGCGATCGCACCCGTGATCTGCTCGGTTACCTCGGGCTGGATCGTGAGATCACCGTCAGCGAGGTCGCCCATTTCATCGAGCAGCTTCAGAATGGCGTCCTGACTCTGGCGGTTCTGATCCGCACTCTGCTGGGCACGGTCGCGGGCGTCTCCAACCAGCTTGCGGGCCAAGAGAAACAAAAAGAGCAGGGAGGTGAAGCCGGCCACGAAGATCGAGGTGCGGATACCGGCGCGCTGCTCGGTCAGTTGGGAATAAGCCTCCACCAGCGCCGATGATTTCTTGAGCAGCGGTTCGGACTGCTCGAACACGGTCTGGCTGGCGCGCTGTGACACAAACAATTCCGCCGCGTTTCCCAGAATGCCTTCCACGTGATTGTTGATCTCGCCGAAAATGGCCGCGGATTCATCGAGCTTCTCCCGCATGCCGGTCGGTGCCACATTGCGCAATTTTCCATCAGATTCCTTGAACAGCTTGGTATCCTTGCCGAACTGCGCCGCCGCGACCGCGGCTTCGTTGCCGCCCTGAGAGAACAGATTTACGTCCTTGGCGATACGTTGTGACAACATGCCTTGGCGGCTGGCGAGATAAAGATAGTCCTGTTTCAAACCGGCCTTGGCGCCGAGCTCGACGATTTCATCAGAAACCGTCAGCAGCATCGGGCTCATCTGGTTGATGGCCAGGACCGAGTCGTGCATGTTGAACAGGGATTTTTCCAGCGACAGAATTTGGTCCACCTGCGCGCGCAGGCCTTCGTTCGGCTTGGGCGACCAAATATTAATGATTTCCTTCAGCTGGTTCTGCTTGATCTCCGGCGGGCTTGGTACCAAGTCCAACTGGGGCTTGCCGTCGCGCAACGTCGTGACGATGGCATCGAACCTGTCGCGCGAATCCTTGAGGGTCTTGAACGCGGTGGGTTGGCCCTGCACCGCCTCGCGGGCGTCCTTGGCGACGCGCTGCGACAACATCAGCAATTGCGAGGATTGCTCGATGTACCTTGATTCACGTTCAGACCGCTGGGCGTTGATCACCAGCAACCAGATCATGGCGATCATGGCGATGACCATGCCGCCGAGGAGTAAGGGCAGACTGGACATCATGCCGAGAATGCCGCCCGAAAAAAGAGGTGACGCCTGCTTGCCGACATCGACAAACTGGTCTGTCGGCGCACTCGGGACTGAGCTGTCCGCAAGATCGATAATGTCCTCGGAGGGTTGATCCATCAATCCGTCCCGCGATGATTTCTTTCTAGCCATATCGTCACCTCATCTCATATTGAGATTTTCATCATTAATGTCTGCGCCCAATCTTGGCCTCAGGCCGCGACATGCCGGAAGCTGGAACTTTCCGCCAACGACCGCATGTCAAAAACCCCCCACAGCACGTTGTCGCGTAAAAACGCCCCGTTCAGCTGAACCAGTACCGGATCGTCCAGCCCGGACAGGTCCTGGCGCTCCAGGTCCTCATCGAAGTGCCGCAATCCAAAAACCTCGTTCACCAGCAATCCGGCATTCAGACCGGGAACGTTCATAATAAGCAGGCGCGCCTTATCATCCATGAAGACCGGCGGCTTGCTGTAATACTCCGGCAAGTCGATAATCGTGATAAGGTTTCCGCGCACGTTAGCCACGCCCTTCAACCACTTTTTCACGCCCGGTACCGGTGTCATCGGCGGTGGCGGCAGAATCTCCAGAACGTTGTCCAGCGGCGTCACCAGCATGATCTCGCCCAGCCGGAACGCCACCCCGGACCACAGCTTGGTAACCTCGACTTCCTGCGGAAGGCCGGGGGCATTTTCCAGGCTCTCCTGCTGCATCTTGCGCAGCAGCTCGAATGGATCCTGTCTGGTCTGAACCATGATCTACAGTGCCTTAATTTTCTCCATCAATACTTTCTGAACGATGGGTTTGACGATGTAATCCTTCGCGCCTTGGCGCAACCCCCAAGCCTTGTCGGTTTCCTGGCCCTTGGTGGAACAGATGATCACCGGGATGGCAGATGTTTCCGGGTCCTTGGAGATGGCCCGCGTGGCTTCGAACCCGCTCATGCCTGGCATCACGATGTCCATCAGGACCAGGTCGGGCTTTTCCTTTTTCGCCTTGGCGATACCCTCTTCACCGCTGGACGCGGTCAGAACGGTATAACCGTTCTTCTTGAGCATTTCGCCCAAGAGATGGGTATCCGTTGCCGAATCATCCACGATCAATACATTTCTTATTGCCATATCTCGCTCCATACACCGCGATCACTGCCATAGTGGAAAATAGGTTGCGCGTTTCTTACGTTCCGATCAGTGCACATACTTGTTTATGACATCGATCAATTCTTCCTGGGTGAACGGCTTGTTCACGTGCTCTTCCGACCCGGCAATGCGTCCGCGGGCGCGGTCGAACAACCCGTCCTTGCTCGACAACATGATCACTGGCGTATCCCGGAATTTCTTGTTGTTCTTGATCAGCTGACAGGTTTGGTAACCGTCCAGCCGCGGCATCATGATGTCCACAAAAATGATGTCCGGATCGTTGTCCGTGATTAACGACATGGCCTCAAACCCGTCGGCGGCAGTAAACACCTCGAACCCGGCTTTGCGGAGCAGGGCCTCGGCCGTGCGTCTGATCGTGTTGCTGTCATCAATAATCATTACTTTGATACTCAAGCGCGCTACCCTCGCCGACATCCTGCTTGCTAGACGCTGTTCACGACCCCACCGCGCGGAATCAAATCGGTGTGTGATGTATTTTGTGCGGTTATTTTGCTACAACAATGATTTCGTAGCACAAATACTCCCTCAAATCCATGCACATACCGTCCACGGGCCGCTCCCTACACAATATAGTCCATGCTCCGGAAGAAGTTCGAATTACCCGCCCATTCCCATCCCTTCGGGACCCCCGAGGGGCAAAATTGGGGAAAATGGCCTAAACCCAGGCAGGAATCATGCCTGATCACCGGCCGGGCATACCTCCGGAAGAACCAATCGGCTACCATGGGGTCAAGGTTATTTTTCTGACAGAACGAATGAAGTTGGGCTTCCTTTATGGCATGCAAGACGGATAAATATGGGCAATGAATCGTGGGCGGTTGTGCCGCATCTGACCACGGCCCTAACCGGGCCCTTGCAGGAAATCGAGACCCATCTGCTGCAAAATCAGGCTGGGATCGAACACTGGTTCCGGTCACAGTGGTTGTTGACTCCCGCTCCTTTCTATTGCTCCGTGGACCTGCGCAACGCCGGGTTCAAGCTGGCTCCTGTTGACACCAACCTGTTCCCGGGGGGTTTCAATAACCTCAACCCGGCGTTTCAGTCGCTTGCGGTCCAGGCTGTCCAGGCCGCCCTCGAGCGCATCTGCCCCAGTGCCGGGGGGGTCCTGGTAATCCCGGAAAATCACACTCGCAATACCTATTACTTTGAGAGCCTGGCGACTCTCGTCGAAATCCTGACCCTGGCAGGACTGCGCGTGCGCGTGGGATCCATGCTGCCAGACTTGCATGAACCCAAAACCATTGACCTGCCCTCCGGCCGGCATATCACGCTCGAACCCCTGGTCCGCCGGGAGAACAAGATTACGGTATCCGATTTCGCGCCGTGTTTCGTGCTGCTCAACAATGATCTTTCGGGCAAACTCCCTCCGCTAATGGAAAATCTGGAACAGCCGGTCGTGCCGCATGTGTCGCTGGGGTGGTGGAAGCGGTTGAAGTCCCGCCATTTCACCCATTATCAGCAAATCGCCCGGGAATTCGCCGAACTCGTACACCTCGACCCGTGGTTGATCAATCCGGTCTTTCGCAAATGCGGCAAGATCAATTTCGAGAAACGCGAAGGCGAGGAATGTCTCGTTAACTACGTCGAGGAGGTTTTGGCCGAGGTGCGCGTGAAATATCACGAGTACGGCATCGACCAGGATCCCTTCGCCATCGTCAAGGCCGACGCCGGCACGTACGGCATGGCCATCATGACCGTGAAGAACGCTGAGGAAGTGCGCGCGCTTAATCGCAAGCAACGGAACAAAATGTCGCACCTTAAGGAAGGACAGTCGGTACATGACGTCATGGTTCAGGAAGGCGTTTACACTTTTGAGACTTGGGGAGCAGCCAATGCCGTTGCTGAGCCGGTGGTCTACCTGATTGACCATTATGTGATCGGCGGCTTCTACCGCGTACACACCGACCGCCGTCCGGATGAAAACCTGAACGCTCCCGGCATGCATTTCGAACCACTGGCCTTCGCTGAAACCTGTATTTACCCGGATCCGCAGCAATCTCCCGATGCCAATCCCAACCGCTTTTATGCCTATGGCGTAATTGCGCGCCTCGCCCTGCTTGCCGCGGCGCGCGAGTCCCGCGACGCGACCCAGGCATCTCCGCAAACCGAGGGCAGCCTTCAACAGGCCGCTCCCTGAAATCACTCACCAGCGATCCCCATGACGATCCGGCTCGGCGTGGTGATGGATCCCATCGAATCCATCAAGGTTCACAAAGACAGCACACTCGCCATGTTGCTGGAAGCTCAGCGCCGCGCCTGGTCTATCCGCTACATGGAACAAGGTGACCTGTTTCTGCGCGACGGCCAGAGCTTTGCACGCCATCGCGCGCTCAAGGTGTTCGACGACCCCAGCCGTTGGTTCGATTGGGGTGAGGAAAAGACGGGCCCACTGTCCGACCTCGATGTCATACTGATGCGTAAAGATCCTCCGTTTGACATGGAGTATGTCTATACCACCTATTTCCTGGAGCGCGCCGAAAATGCCGGCGTGCTGGTGGTCAACAAACCGCGCAGCCTGCGCGATGCCAACGAAAAGCTATTCACCTCCTGGTTTCCGCAATGCACCCCGCCCACGCTGGTGACGCGCGCGGGCAGGCGGTTGCGCGATTTTCTTGCCGAGCACGGGGACATAGTCCTGAAGCCGCTGGGAGGCATGGGGGGGGAATCCATATTCCGCCTGCGGCAACATGATTCGAATACGAACGTTGTCATCGAAACCCTGAGCGCGAATGCCTCGCGCTACGTCATGGCGCAACGCTTCATTCCGGAAATCGCGCAAGGGGACAAGCGCATCCTGCTGATTGACGGCGCACCGATCCCGTACGCGCTCGCGCGTATTCCGGTAGAAGGCGAATTCCGCGGCAATCTCGCGGTGGGCGGCAAAGGGGTGGGCATAGCGCTCTCCGAGCGCGACCGCTGGATTTGTGCCCAAGTCGGACCGCCGTTGCGGGAAAAAGGGCTGCTGTTCGTGGGGCTCGATGTCATCGGTGACTACCTGACGGAAATCAATGTCACCAGCCCGACCTGCGTCCGGGAACTTGATCGGCAGTACAACTTAAACATCAGCGCCACGCTCATGGACGCCATCGAAGCCCGGCTCGCTCCGGACGAGGCAAGGCGCCGGAGTTAAGATATACTTTTTTCTATTAAACTCACGGTTGCTTTTGTTTTAGGTATGACAGCCCAGACGATTACAGGTATATCCCAAAACGACCGATTCGGGGTGAGCATGTTCGGCTCGTTCCTGGTGCACATGGTGGTAATACTGGGCGTAACCTTTTCACTGCCCAAGCTCCGCGACCTGCCGGGACTGCCCACGCTGGAAATCACACTGGTGCAAACCGCCAGCGACAAGCGCACGCTCGATCCGGAATTTCTCGCACAGGCCAACCAGGAAGGTGGCGGTGACAGCGACGCCGCCGAGATTGCGAAAAACCCGCTACCGGTGCGCGAGATCAGTCCCGTCAACCGCGACTTCCCGACGTTCCAATCGAAACCACAGAAGCGTGTGAAGTCCGAACGCGAGTTGACCACGATGCTATCACTCGAAGATTCGCGAAAAATCAAAGACCAGGAAAGCCAGCCGGAAAAAAAGGAAATGCAATTGCAGCCACCGAGCCTGGGTCTCATGGCACGCGCAGAGATACAGGAAGAACGTGCGCGTCTCAACGCCGAGATAAGTCGTACGTGGCAGGAATTCCAGAAACGCCCGCGGCACAAGTTCCTGAACGCCCGCACGCAGGAATACAAATATGCCGCTTACATGGATGCCTGGCGCGCCAAGGTCGAGCGTATCGGAAATCTCAATTATCCCGACGAGGCCAAGCGCCGGGGCCTCACCGGACATTTACTCCTCGACGTGGCGCTCAACGCCGACGGCACGATCAACAACGTTTCCGTGCGCCGCTCCTCCGGTCAGAAAATCCTGGATGACGCTGCGATTCGCATCGTGGAATTGTCGGCGCCTTTCGCGCCATTCCCACCCGAGATACGCGAGGATTTGGACATCCTGCACATTACCCGTACCTGGAAATTCAACGAATCCGGACTCTCCAGCGAAAATTGATTGTTAGGGGTGTTTCGCTTGAGTCCGGCGCGCGTCTGCCGGATACTGTTTCACATGAAAAGACCTGATTCACTTGCCAATCATTTTCTGATTGCCATGCCGAATCTTGCGGACGTAAATTTCGCTCGCAGCGTTACGCTTATCTGCGAACATTCCGAGGAGGGGTCCATGGGCATTGTGATCAACCGCCTGACCGACCTGCATCTCGGCGACATTTTCGATCAGCTGGGCATTGCCCCGGAAAAAGCCAGCCACGCTGATAATGCGGTTTACCTTGGTGGTCCGGTGCAGAACAACCGCGGCTTCGTGCTGCACGAACCCCTGGGTGAATGGGAATCCACCCTCCCGGTCACGGACCGGTTCGGTGTTTCCACCTCGCGCGACATCCTCGAAGCCATCGCGGAAAACCGCGGTCCGGAGAAATTCATCGTAGCACTGGGCTACGCCGGCTGGGGGGCAGGCCAACTGGAGCGCGAAATTTCCGAAAATTCCTGGTTGTCGGGGCCTGCGAACCGGGAGATTATCTTTGAACTTCCCGTGGAGCATCGCTGGAAAGCCGCCGCCGGGCTTGTCGGTGTTGATCTCACCACGCTTTCCGGTGAGGCGGGCCACGCTTGAAGAATCGAAGTTTCCTGGCTTTCGACTACGGCGAAAAATACATCGGGGTGGCTGTCGGCAGCAGCCATAGACGGGTGGCCGAACCCGTGACCACTTTGCGCGGTTCCGCTAAAAACCCCGATTGGTCGGGCGTTTCACGGCTAATTGACGAGTGGCACCCGGATGCCCTGATCGTCGGCCTGCCGCTCAACATGGATGGCAGTGACAACCCCATGACCCGCGCCGCCCGGGCGTTTGGACTTCGTTTGAAGGAACGCTACAATTTGCCAGTACACATGGTCGATGAACGTCTCTCAACGCTGGCCGCCCGGGATATCCTGAACGAGGCGGGCGTTCCCATGAGACGACACAAGTCGCGGCTTGATAAGTTGGCCGCCCAAACTATTCTGCAGGCCTTCCTGAATGAACTTCCCGGAGCTTCGCCGTGACGGCGGTGATCGATGTCGCCGCGGCGCTGGCGCGCATGGTGGAACAGCTGCAGCCGGCGCTGAAAAACAATCCTCTTATGATCGGCATCCACACCGGGGGGGTCTGGGTAGCCGAGCACCTGCACCAAAAGCTCGGTCTCAAAGAAGCGCTCGGCACGCTCGATATCTCCTTTTATCGCGACGACTTCACCCGTGTTGGCATGAACCCACAGGTCCGCACCTCACACCTCCCGGTGAACGTGGAGGATCGGCATCTCATCCTGGTGGATGACGTATTGCATACCGGTCGGACCATCCGTGCCGCGCTCAACGAAATCTTCGACTATGGCCGTCCAGCCTCGGTGATGCTCGCCTGTCTCGTGGAGCGCGGCGGACGCGAGCTGCCCATCGAACCCCAGGTCGTGGGTGAACACGCCAAGCTTGCGAAAAACCAGCACGTCAAACTGCTTGGCCCGGGAAAACTGGAGTTGCGCATTCAGGAGGGTAACGGGTGAATCAGGGCCTTCAATTCGATGACACTGGCCGCTTGCGCCATCTGCTCACCATTGAAGGTCTTTCCCGTCAAACCATTTTAGAAATTCTCGACACTGCCGAATCTTTCATTTCGGTGGGTCAACGCGAGATCAAAAAAATTCCGCTGCTGCGCGGCAAGACGGTCGTCAATCTCTTCTTCGAATTCAGCACCCGCACCCGCACCACATTCGAAATCGCCGCCAAGCGTCTGTCGGCCGACGTGATCAACCTGAGCGTCGGTACTTCGAGCACCGCTAAGGGTGAAACCCTGCTCGACACCATCCGCAACCTCGAGGCCATGCACACCGACCTGTTCGTGGTGCGTCATGGCGAATCCGGTGCTGCGCACATGATTGCCCGCCACGTGCCCCCACACGTGCGCATCATCAACGCCGGCGACGGACGCCACGCCCACCCTACCCAGGGTTTGCTCGACATGTTCACCATTCGCCGTCACAAGGGCGATTTCGGAAAACTTAAAGTGGCCATTGTCGGTGATATCCTGCACTCGCGCGTGGCACGCTCCCAGATCCATGCGCTCAAGGCCCTCGGTGTCGATGAATTGCGCGTGGTGGCACCCAAGACCTTGCTGCCCACGGCAGTGGAAAAACTGGGGGTGATTCCCTGCTCCCGCATGGAAGATGGTCTCGACGGCGTGGATGTGGTGATGATGCTGCGCCTGCAGCGCGAACGCATGCAGGGCGCGCATATCCCGAGCGAACATGAATATTTCAATCTCTTCGGCCTCACTCCCGTGAAACTTGCACTCGCCGCGAAGGATGCCATCGTTCTGCACCCGGGCCCGATGAACCGCGGACTCGAAATCGATTCCGCCGTGGCCGACGGGCCGCAATCTGTCATCCTCCCTCAGGTGACCTACGGCATCGCCGTGCGCATGGCGGTCATGGCATTGATCATGGGTGGCTCTCCGGGGCGTCGCGAGGAAACACATCCTGTGGCCGCGAGCCGGGCGCGCGCGGTCGTCACTACGAGGAAGCGTAAATGAGCCTCGTTATCCAGGGTGGGCATCTGATCGACCCGGCGAATCGCGTGAACGGGGAAAAAAATCTTTATATCGATGACAATGGTTTTGTCGTGGGCGTGGGAAAATCACCCCCGGGCTTCAAAGCCAGAATAACCGTCAAGGCGCAAGGCAAAATTGTCTGTCCGGGGCTCGTGGACCTGCGCGCACGCCTGCGTGAACCCGGGCTGGAATACAAGGCCACTATTGAATCTGAGGTGCATGCCGCCGTCGCGGCCGGCATCACCACGCTCTGCTGTCCGCCCGACACGCTGCCCGTCATTGACACCCCGGCCATGGCGCAGATGCTGCAATCGCGGGCTTGGCGCTTCGGGCTCGCCTTCATCCATCCGCTGGGGGCACTCACCCAGCGACTCGAAGGCAAGCTGTTGGCCGACATGGAAGCGCTCGATGAGGCCGGTTGTGTGGGTTTCACCAACGCCTTGTCACCGGTAACCGACACACTGGTGATGCGCCGCGCCCTGGAATACGCCGCCACCCTCGACCTGACCGTATTCCTGCATGCCGAAGATCCGTGGTTGCGTAACGGCGGTTGCGTGCACGAAGGCGAGATCGGCACCCGCCTGGGGCTACCCGGAATCCCGGAGGCCGCCGAGACTGTCGGGGTGGCGCGCGATCTCGCGCTGATCGAACAGACTGGCTGTCGTGCGCATTTTTGCGGATTGTCGAGTGCGCGCGCCGCCGCCATGGTTGCCGCGGCGCAAAAAAAAGGACTGCCGGTGAGCGCCGACACCACGGCGCATCACCTGCACCTGACCGAGCACGACATTGGCGATTTCAACACCTTGTGTCATGTGCGCCCACCACTGCGTGGTCGCCATGATCGCGAAGGCCTGCGTAAAGCTCTCGCCAACGGGATCATCAGCGCCATCTGCTCGGATCACCAACCGCACGAACCGGATGCCAAGCTCGCGCCCTTCGCCCGTTCCGAGCCGGGCATCTCCGCACTGGAGACCCTGCTGCCGCTGACGCTCAGGCTGGTGGATGAGAAACTGCTTACCCTGGAAGAAGCCATTGCCCGGTTGACCCACCAGCCGGCGCAGATCATCGGCGTGGAAACCGGCCATCTCGGCCTCGGCGCCACGGCCGACATCTGTATCTTCGACCCCGAGGCGCGCTGGACCCTGATCGAGGACAGGCTGGTCTCGCGCGGCCACAACACGCCGTTTCTCGGTCAGACATTCCACGGACAGGTCACCCACACGCTGGTGGGCGGGAAACTGGTTTACGAATCTCCCCCGGCATGATTGACGATGAGACGATTTGTGGCTGGCCGAACATCACAGAAGCAACCTAAAACAATAAAGCCCCGTCAGGGGCTTTATTGTTTTAGGAGATGAATTAAATATTTGTGGTTATTTGACGGTCACGTTGCGCATAGATTCGCCAAGTTCGCGGCTTTTCGAGTCCTTGCCTTCGAGCTTGATGCGCAGACGCACGTCGTTGACCGAGTCGGCGTTGCGCAGGGCATCATCGTAGGAAATGAGATCAGCCTCATACAGATTGAATAGCGACTGGTCAAAGGTCTGCATGCCAACTTCGGTGGATTTGCTCATCAAATCCTTAATCTCCGGAATCTTGCCTTCCATGATGAGATCGGCAATCAGCGGCGAGTTGATCATTACCTCGACCGCGGGCACACGCCCCTTGCCGCTTTTCATCGGAATCAGGCGCTGTGAAATGATCGCTTTCAAGTTAAGCCCCAAATCCATCAGCAGCTGGTTGCGCTTGTCCTCGGGGAAGAAGTTGATAATGCGATCGAGCGCCTGGTTGGCGTTGTTCGCGTGTAGCGTGGACAGACACAGGTGGCCGGTTTCGGAGAACTGGATGGCGAGATCCATGGTCTCGCGCGCGCGCACCTCGCCAATCAGAATCACGTCCGGCGCCTGGCGCATGGCGTTTTTTAGAGCCACTTCGTAGGTCGCGGTGTCCACGCCAACCTCGCGTTGATTCACGATGCAATTCTTGTGGTCGTGAACAAATTCCACCGGGTCTTCGATGGTGAGAATATGCCCGTAGCTGTACTCGTTGCGATAGCCGATCATGGCCGCAAGCGAAGTGGATTTGCCCGAACCGGTGCCACCGACGAACAGGATCAGTCCACGCTTGGTCAATGCCAGGTCGGCCAGCACCTTGGGCAGATGCAGGTCGTCGAAGCGCGGAATGTCGGTGTTGATGGTGCGCAGCACCATGCCCACGCGCTGTTGCTGCATAAAAACGTTCACGCGGAAACGACCAATCTCTTGTGGGGCGATGGCGAAATTGCATTCGTTGTTGGACTCGAACTGGCGGCGTTGGTCCTCGTTCATGATGCCGTAGGCGAAGGCGCGCGACTGCTCCGGTGACAGTGCCTGTTTGGTGACCGGCATGAGCTTGCCGTCCACCTTGATGGAGGGCGGCACCCCGGCCGTCACAAACAGGTCCGAGGCCTTCTTGTGCTTCATCAGCTTGAGGAGATCAATAAAATTCATTTCTTGGTCCCCGCGGCGACGGCCGCGGCCGTGAACAGGTCCCTGTTGACCGCGACCGTGCGCGCGTCATCCACTTGCACCTGGCGCGTGCGCACCAAGTCTTGCAGGCACTGATCGAGCGTCTGCATGCCTACATTCTGGCCTGTCTGGATGGCTGAGTACATCTGTGCGATCTTGTTTTCGCGTATCAGGTTGCGAATCGCGGGGGTACCGATCATGATCTCGTGCGCCGCCACGCGACCACCGCCAATTTTCTTCAGCAGCGTCTGGGATATCACCGCGCGTAGCGACTCGGAGAGCATGGCACGCACCATGTCCTTTTCGGCCGCCGGGAACACGTCGATGATGCGGTCGATGGTCTTGGCCGCGGAACTCGTATGCAAGGTGGCGAATACCAGGTGGCCGGTTTCGGCGCCGGTCAGTGCGAGGCGGATGGTTTCCAGATCACGCATTTCGCCCACCAGAATCACGTCCGGGTCTTCACGCGTGACCGACCTCAGCGCGTTATTGAAACTCAGCGTGTCCTTGCCGACCTCGCGCTGATTGATCAAGCAATTCTTGCTGGTGTGCACAAATTCAATAGGGTCCTCAATGCTGACGATGTGTTCGTGCAGCGTTTCATTAATATGGTTTATCATCGCCGCCAAAGTCGTGGACTTGCCGGAACCGGTGGGACCGGTGACGAGCACAATCCCGCGCGGTTGATCGGCTATTTGTTTGAACACTGGCGGGCAATTGAGCTGCTCAAGCGTCAGCACCTTCGAGGGAATGGTCCGGAACACCGCGGCTGGGCCGCGCAACTGGTTGAAGGCGTTGACACGAAACCGCGCGATGTTAGGCAGCTCGAAGGAAAAATCGGTCTCGAAAAACTCCTCGTAATCCTTCTGTTGCTTGTCCGACATGATGTCATAGATCATGTTGTGGACAGTACGGTCGTCCAGGGGATCCACGTTGATGCGCTTGATGTCGCCGTCCACCCGGATCAACGGCGGCAGGCCGGACGATAAATGCAGGTCCGAGGCGTTCTGTTTGAAGGCAAACGCCAGCAGCTCGGCAATATCCATCAGTTTCTCCGTGGGTCGTGGTTGGTTAAGGCATTGTAAATTCGGCCCCTGCCATAATTTCTAGTCCATTCCGGGCTTGGCCGCAATGGAGTCCGGTCCCCCTGGTCGGTGAAATTGGCCGAAATCTGCGGTTTTCTGCGGATCTTGTCACGGGTTTTCGCTTCCGTTCCCGCCAAGGGCGTTTTACACTTTGGCGGCCATGGCTCCCATCTCCCCGCACGGTGCACCTCCCCTGATCGGATTCATCGGCGCCGGCAACATGGCTCGCAGCCTGGTCTCGGGCCTGCTGAAAAACGGCTGGGGCAAAAACCAGATCATCCTCTCCGATCCTGATTCGTCACAGCGGAAATCGATCGAATCCGTCCTGGGCGTTAAAACCTCTGCCAACAACCAGGATGTTGTTACGCACGCCAATATCCTAGTGTTGGCGGTCAAACCGCAGGTATTGGCCGAAGTGGCCATGGAACTGGCCACCGCGGTACAAAAGAAAAAACCCCTTGTTATCTCCATCGCCGCGGGGGTGCGCCTGGCGGATCTCGACCGCTGGTTGGGAGGAGGGCTCGCTATCGTGCGATCCATGCCCAACACCGCGGCTCTGATCGGAAGCGGCGCCGCGGGGCTTTTCGCGAATGCGCGTGTGAACGAAGCCATGCGCAACCAAGCTGAATCTATCCTGCGCGCTGTGGGCGTTACGGTCTGGCTTAACGATGAATCCCTGATGGACGTGGTGACCGCGCTGTCCGGCAGTGGACCGGCGTACTTTTTTCTCATCATGGAGGCGCTCGAGCAGGCGTCGATTGAATCCGGGCTGGATGCGAAACAGGCACGCCTGCTCACGCTGGAGACAGCCTATGGCGCGGCCAAGATGGCCCTCGAAGGCCATGAAGAGCCGTCGCAACTGCGCCGTCGCGTGACCTCCCCCGGTGGCACGACAGAACAAGCAGTTAAAGTGCTCGAAAATGGCAATATTCGTAGCCTGTTCAGGCAAGCCATGCAGGCGGCCGTCAATCGTTCGCGGGAAATCGCCGATTTGTTCGGGAAGAAGGCATGAGCTCGTTTTTCACGGAAGCAAGCGTCCTTATTGTCGAAGTCGTCTTCGAGCTGTATATCCTGGCGGTGTTGCTGCGCTTTCTGCTCCAACTCTCCCGTGCCGATTTCTATAATCCCATCTCCCAGTTCCTGGTGGCGCTCACCAACCCGTTGCTCGCACCGTTGCGGCGCGTCATACCGGGGTCCTTTGGTATCGACATCGCCTCGCTGGTTCTGCTGCTCGCCCTCAAATACCTCGAGTTATTCATCCTCTCCTGGCTCATCGGCCGCGCACCCGATCTTGTCCCGCTATTGCTGGCGGCCGTGGTCAGCTTGGTGCGCCTTACGATCTATGTCTATTTTTACGCCATCCTGCTGCGAGTAATTCTCAGCTGGTTCATGCCTTATGGCATGCGTCAAAACCCGGCGGGGGACCTGCTGGTGAGTCTCACCGAACCGCTGATGCGACCGGCGCGTCGCCTGATTCCGTCGGTCGGGGGCCTCGATCTCTCTCCGATTGTCGTGCTGGTCGGGCTACAACTATTGCAGCTCGCTCTTGCCCATCTGCTGCGATAACCGTGGGTTGGTTCCGACGTGACGGCCCGGACCTCGTGCTGCAAGTCCAAGTCCAGGCACGTGCCGCCTCGGACGCCATCGCCGGGGTGTTGGGTGATCGACTGAAGGTCCGCCTTACCGCCCCAGCGGTGGAAGGGAGGGCCAATGAACATCTCATGACTTATCTCGCCAGGGTATTTGGCATTCCACGCAGCCACGTGGTCCTGGTACGAGGAAAAACCGCGAAACACAAGCAAGTCCGCCTCCGCTCTCCCCGAAAACTCCCGGAAAACCTCGACTGGGACCAGCGCTAATTCCCGCATCGAAGATGCTCGCCCCCCTATGCCACAGCGGGTGCCAGCGGGCAACTCCTCCCTGGGTGGGGGCTAGATATAGTTTTTATTTAAGTTTATATTCTAACCGACTGTATTAAAGGGGGATTCAATATAATGATAAACGCGCAACAGCTGAAAGACCGCCCCCGGCTGGCAGTCAATGAATTCAGCCGGCGGCTCGGAGACTATAAACACTGGCGCGACGAATTAATCGAAATAATCAATGAATACCAGACTTGGGTCGAAAGCCACGGGCTGGCCAGCGGCGAGGAAGATCTGCAGCTTTACGAGCTCATTGATTCACTTCGCTCCGACAAGCTCACCATCGCACTTGTTGCGGAATTTTCCCGGGGCAAAACCGAACTGATTAACGCCATCTTCTTCGCCGATTATCGGCAACGCCTCCTGCCCTCGGAGGCCGGACGCACCACCATGTGCCCCACGGAACTGCGCTTCGACGAAAACGAACCACCCTGCCTGAAACTGCTCCCGATCGAAACGCGCCAGACGGCCACCAGCATTTCTGAGTACAAGCGTTCTTCTTCTGCTTGGACTGTGATGCCGCTGGATCTGGATTCGACAAAAAAAATGGCGGAAACATTCCAACACACTATCAAAACCAAACCGGTGAGACGGCAGCTGGCGGAAGCGCTTGGTCTCTACCATCCCGATATCGAAGCCACCATGCACATGCTTAACTGCGATGGCAGCGTCGAAATTCCGGTCTGGCGACATGCGATCATCAATTTCCCGCATCCCCTGCTGAAGCAGGGACTGGTGGTGCTCGACACCCCCGGACTCAATTCACTCGGCACCGAACCGGAATTGACTTTGAGCATGCTACCCAGCGCCCAGGCGGTGTTGTTCGTGCTGGCCGCCGATGCCGGCGTCACCCAAACCGATCTCGAGGTGTGGAATCATCACGTCAGCCCTAACCGCGGCAATCGGGGGGGAGGCCGCTTGGTAGCATTGAACAAGATCGATTATTTGTGGGACGAGATGAGCAACGATACCGTCTTCACCGCCGAGATAGCACGCCAGACGCAGGAGACAGCGCGCACACTTGGCATCAGTAAGAATCAGGTGCTCGCGGTTTCCGCGCGCAAGGGATTGCTTGGCAAGATCAAGACAGATCATGCCCTGATTGAGCGCAGCGGACTGCCAGCGCTGGAATCCAAATTGTCGGACGAGATTATCCCGGCGAGACGGGAACTGCTGCGCGAGCGCGTGATCCACGATATTGGCTCCATGGTCGAAACCACCAGCGCCATGATCGAGGCGAGGCTCACGGCCGTTATCGGGCAAATTGAAGAACTCCAGGCCCTGGGAGGGGAGAACCGTGACGCTATCCAGGATCTGGTGACACGTCTGCGCGATGAGAAACAGGCCTATGACCAGACGCTCACCAGTTTCCAGAATACCCGCGCTGTGCTTTCCGACCAGGTCAAATTGCTGCAAGATTACCTCGGCATCGAGGCGTTTGACGATTTGGCCAATACCACGCGACGCGGCATGTACGAATCCTGGACCACAACGGGATTGCGCGACGCCATGAAATTATTGTTCGATGGCGCGCTCGATGCCATGGAAAAGGCCAACAAACAGAGCCAACAGGTGCGCAGCCTGGTCCAGGCGATTTACGGAAAATTCCACAGCGAGCATGGACTCGCCAAGATCAAACCGGTCAATTTTTCCCTGCTGCCCTATCGCAGCCAGTTGCAAAAACTATACGAGGAGGCCGAGGCCTTTCGCAACAGTCCGATGATGGTTATTACGGAACAGCATTATGTGGTCCAGAAGTTCTTTGTCACTCTGGTGGCACGTGCGCGCGATATATTCAGCGAAAGCGGTATCGCGGCCCGCACCTGGAGCAAAGCCATCATGGCGCCCATCCTGTCCCAGGTCCGCGAGCACAAGCTTCTCATGGAACAACGCCTCGAGAATCTGAAAAAAGTCCATGAAAATTCCGAGAATCTGACTGAACGGATTGCCGAACTGGAATCCAGCCGCCAGAATCTGGAAAACCAGCAGCTCGTCATCCGCAACATGCTGCGCAAGATTAACCAGCCGTTGCCAGAGGATACTTAAGTCGGTGTGGCTCTAACAAGTGAATAAAAAGGACGGAAGAGACGATTCTTCCGTCCTTCCTTTTTCCACTGATGAGACTACTGTGCGGCGCAGTGGGTCGATGCCACGGAGGCAGAGGCGGAACAAGAATCGAACAAAGCAGTGTAAGATGGGCCTGCTCGCTTATGGATGGGACTAAACAATTTGAGAGTCAGGCACTTTTTTCATACCCCAACCACCACGAGTTTTTTCTGCCTTCTCGCCCCGACAGTCAGCCATCCCCACTCATTTGCATGAGAAAATTGCCATGAGCAATCGGATGTCTTCCTGGCGCGCCGTGTGGCTGGCGTTACGCAGTCCACGCACGGCGGCAGTTAGCCTGCTCTCTTTTTCTTCCGGCCTTCCTTTGGGGCTGGTTTGGATCGCGATTCCGACCTGGTTGGCACGCGAGGGCGTGGACATCCGCATCATCGGCCTGTTCACGCTCGCCCAGGTACCGTGGAGCTTTAAATTCCTGTGGTCACCGCTGATGGACCGCTATGCCCTGCCGCTCCCGCGAATCGGGCGCAAGTTGGGCTGGACGCTCCTGTGGCAAATCGCGCTCCTGATCGGCACCCTGTCGCTCGGTGGCGTGGTCCTGCGGCCAGAGATGCTCTGGATTATTGGTAGCCTGACGCTCGCCATCGCTTTTGCCTCAGCCAGTCAAGACATCGCCATCGACGCTTACGCGGTCGAAGTCCTGGAACCGGACGAACAGGGTGTGGCCGTGGGAGCACGCATCGCCATTTACCGCGCGGCCATGTTCGTGGCTGGCGGACTCACCATCACGCTGGCCGGCCTGTGGTCCTGGCCGATGATGTTCACGCTGCTCGCCCTCATGTACTTACCGCTAATGGCGGTCACGCTGCTGGCACCCAAATCCACTGCCGACCGCCTGCAAACGCCGCCGTCGCTGCGCGAAGCGGTGTGGGAACCGTTCGTTGGATTTCTTGCCAAGCGCCGTGCGCTCGAATTGCTGGCGTTCGTCGTACTTTACAAACTCGCCGACAACCTCGGCGGCGCGCTCGTACGGCCGTTCCTGGTGCAGACCGGTTTCAATGATTTCGATGTCGGCATCGCCACCGCCACAATCGGCCTGATCACCACACTCGTGGGCACTTTCCTCGGCGGCGTGCTGACCACGGCCATGGGCCTCGGCCACGCGTTATGGGTATTCGGCGTACTCCAGATCGCCTCCAACTTCGGTTACGTGCTGATCGCCGAGATCGGTGTCAACCGGCCGTTGATGTACGCCGCCATGGGCTTCGAGAGCCTCACCACCGGCATGGGCACGGGCGCCTTCAGTGTGCTGCTCCTGCGCATGACCATGAAACAGTTTTCCGCCACGCAGTACGCGCTGTTCACAAGCCTGTTCGCGCTCCCGCGCATTCTCGCCGGTCCGGTGACCGGCGTGATGGTGGATGCCATCGGCTGGCGGGAGTTCTTCCTGTTCACCATTGCCGTCGGCATCCCCGGCATGCTGATGCTCCAGCGCTTCTCGCCGCTGGGTCGGCGTGATCCGGAAATTCAACAACTGGCCGAAATTGAGCCGCGGGTCATCACCCGGATGGAGTTGTTACGACGGGCCATTCTCGGCGGTCTTGCCGGCTTCGCTCTCGCGGCGCTGTCCGTGGCACTGCTGGATGCCTTCAAACACCAGAAAACCACGGCGAGCTTCGATCTGTTTACTCCGTTGATAGCACTGTTCACGCCGGCGGACATATTGGGCTGGATCAGCTTGTTCGGCGCCACCTTATTCAGTATCGTCATCGCGCTCGCCACGGCCGCCACGGCCGCGGCGCGATCGAGAAAATCCTGAAACTATCAGCGGATCCAGATGGCCAGAGTCAAAATCTACAGCACCGGCACCTGCCCCTTGTGCCAGAAGGCCAAGGCATTGCTGAGTAAATGGAATGTCCCGTACGAGGAGATCCGCATCGATACGGACCGCGCCGCCCTGGCCAATTTCGCGCGTGTGACTAATGGCGCCCGCACGGTTCCCCAGATACTGGTCGATGACAAATGTATCGGCGGTTTCACCGAGCTTACCGAACTGCACATGGAAGGTGGGCTCGACGATATGGTGGATTCATCCACCAGCTAGTCATACATGGCAAGCCCGGCGCGCGTAACACGCTGACGTTCAGCCAATGATGGCACCGAAATAAGCCCACCACCACAGCACCAGCAACAACGCGGTCCCGAGATTCACACCGATCACGGTCTGATATCGCCGCCGCTGTTCGGGGTGACTCGCCAGTTGCACCGCCCCCATGATCGCATCGAGCAGCAGTACCATGAAAAAAAGCGGGACGAGCGCCGGGAATATCAGCGTCGGGAACATTTCCCAACCGGCATAGGCAGGCTTCGTCCCCGGCGCCGGACGCAGGACCACCAGCGCCAACGTGCCGAAAACCAGCATCAGCCGCAGAGGTCCCATCCATTTCATCAGTTTCCGTACCCCGGGTAGTGTGGAAATCATAATGTGTACCCGTAATCCATAATCAGTGGGGAATGGTCAGAAAATTTTTTATCCTTGTATATTTTCTCCTTCTCCGCCTTGCCCGCAATACCCGGCGTGCCAATCTGGTAGTCAATACGCCAACCCACGTTCTTGGCGTAGGCCTGTCCACGGTTGGACCACCAGGTGTATTGGTCTGGCTTGTCGTTCAGGGAACGGAATACGTCTACCCAGCCAAGTTCATCGAATACCCGGGTGAGCCAGGCGCGTTCTTCGGGAAGGAAACCAGAGTTCTTTTGATTCGATTTCCAATTTTTTAGATCTATTTCCTTATGCGCGATGTTCCAGTCGCCGCACAGAATGTAATCACGCCCGTCGCCTCGCAGCTTATTGAGAACAGGAAAGAAATGATCCATGAAACGGTACTTGGAAGCCTGCCGGTGCGGGCCGGCGGTACCGGAGGGCAGATAAACCGAAACGATACTGAGCGGACCAAAATCGGCCTGCAGATAACGACCTTCATCATCATGTTCCTTTGAGCCGAAACCGGTATGCACCCGATCCGGCGCGCGGCGGCAATAGAGTGCTACCCCGGCATAGCCCTTCTTCTCGGCGCAATTGAAATAACCGTGAAATCCCCGTGGCGCACGCATCGCTTCCGTCAGGTCGGTTTCTTGCGCCTTGACCTCCTGAAGACAGACGACATCGGCGTTCTGGCGAGGTAACCATATGAACAACCCTTTTTTCGCGGCGGAACGGATGCCATTGACGTTAAGGGTGATGATGCGCATGGCGCCGGATGATACCTGACTTTCCCGCGCCTGAGGTGGCGTTTACAATCGGTGCCATGAAGGACTACCAGCGCGAGTTTCTGGACTTCGCCATCGAGTGCCAGGCTTTGCGCTTCGGGGAATTCACGCTGAAATCGGGGCGTCTCAGTCCCTATTTTTTCAACAGCGGTCTGTTCAGCTCCGGACGAACGTTAGCACGGCTGGGACAATTCTATGCCCGCGCCCTTCAGGACAGCGGGATCGCTTTCGACATGCTCTACGGTCCCGCCTACAAGGGCGTGCCCTTGGCCTGCGCCACGGCCATGGCGATCACGGACCGTGACGTACCGTATGCCTTCAACCGTAAAGAAGTGAAAAAATATGGTGAGGGCGGCAACGTCATCGGTCACCCCCTGCAGGGAAAGGTCGTCATCGTGGACGATGTGATCTCGGCCGGCACTTCGGTCCGGGAGTCTGTACAGATCATCAAGACCGCCGGTGCCTCGCCGGTCGGCGTGGCCATCGCTCTGGACCGGCAGGAGCGTGGCGAAGGCGCGACGTCTGCCGTCCAGGAGGTAGAAAAAACACTCGATTTGCGCGTGATCAGTATCATCAATCTGGAAACGCTGCTGCAATATCTCGCGGTCAAGAACGGCCTGCGCCGCTATCTTGAAGCGATTACCGCCTACCGCCAAGCCTACGGCACTTGAACGCCTGACTGCTGTCTGAAACGGGGAGGATCAGGATGATCACCGTTTCGCGAAATGTCTATATCAAAGCGCCCGTCGAGCGCGTTTTTGCGCTGATGGCCGACCCGGCTGCGCGCAGTGCTCTCTCGCCGCACGCCCAGCCTCTTAAGGTTGAAATTGAGGGCAACAAACCCTTGCGTCAGGGCAGTGTGTGCCATTTCCGGCTGAAGATGGATAACCACATCGCGGATTACCGCACTCGCGTATGCGAGTTCTTGCCGAACCAGTTGATTACGACGATCTCCGACACGCCTGTGCCTTTCCACATTCGCATGGAAACCCGGCCAGAAGGCCGTGGGACATGGCTGACACAAACTGAGCAATTTGACCCGACGGAAGACATGCTCGGTGAGACATTACCGCCCACACTAAAAAATATTGTGATGGAGAAAATCTGCTGGCTGCTGCCGTTTCTCGATCTGGATTATGCCGCTCGCACACAGCGCGACCGTGAAGACAGGCTGGAACAACAACTGGGTGAGAAACTCGAACGCTGGCTCATAACCATCCAACAGCATCTTGAATCCGGAAACCGCTGAGGATCAATCCCGGTCCCGATTCTTCTCCTCTGCTTCGCGACGATCGATGAAACGAGTAATCTGGGTATGCTTGGCCATGCGGATATTGCCCTCGTGCACCGCACCGCGGGCGATGGCCACCACCGGGCTCGTGATCTTGCCGTGCACGTAAGCGGTGCGGGCCAACTCCAGTTTGTTGATGGCCTGGATATCGCCGTCGACGCGCCCGGCGATGACGACGCTGTTGGCGCGGATGTTGCCCTTCCAGCGGCTGCCTTCGCCCAAAACAAGAATGCCTTCGATGTCGCAATCGCCTTGCACCTGACCGTAAATAATATGATTGTCCTTCCCCTGGAACACGCCCGTGTACACCGACTCCGGCCCGAGCATGCTTGTGAAATCCTCGACATGATCGAGGGTGCGGCGTCGTTGCTTGCGGCCCATAGCCTTCAATATTTCTTCGATTTTCAAGGCGGCGTTCCGGTGTGCTGCTGAGTGGCCCGAATCTGGGATCTATCAAAATACTAGCAGGGCCTAACCACCTTGCGAGGTCAGAAAATGAGTTTGAGTCCCACCAGCAGGGTAATGATCTCGAACACCCGTTTGATCCAGAGATTACCTTTTATAATGGAGAGATGGGCGCCAAGGTAGCCGCCCAAGAGCGAACCGAGCAACAGGGCCGGCAACCACGACCATTTGATCTCGCCCAGCAGACCCAGAGTCACGGCGCCGGTCCCGTTCCAGAACAGCCCTACCAGCACCAGCGTGTAAGCCACCGCGCGCCGGTAGTCGAGCCCGAACCAGCGCACCATCCACATCGTGCAGAAGAGCCCCGTGCCCGAGGTTAGTGAACCATTCAGCACCCCCACCACGAACAACCCGAAGCCGCCCAGGACATAACCATGCCGTGTACGATGGATGGGCGCGTGCGCCATTCCCAATTGCCGGTTGAAGAATGAGTAAAGTCCAAGACCAATGGTCAGGATGCCGAGTGCCATGCGGGCGAACCGGTCCGGGACATCGAGGATGAAGGCAGCGCCGAGGATCACGCCGGGCAGCCCGCTGGCCAGGATAAACAACGAGAATTTCCATTCGAGTGATTTTTCGCGCAGGTGCCGCAGCGTCGCACCCACGCCCAGCGCGACGCTCGCTACCTTGTGGGTGGCAAGTGCCACCCCAAAGGGGAGGCCCAGGAAAATCAACGCGGGGAATTGCAGCAGTCCCGCCCCACCGCCAGCGAACGCCGAAAACACATTAGCGACCAGTGACACCAGCAGCAGAATCAGCTGCTCGATCCCGTTCACCGGAACACCAGTCGATCAAGTTTCCCGGGGGCCATGTCCGCGGATTATGGCACGGATGACCGGCTAACCGCGGATCCGGTCCCGGGGGCCGTCCTTCGGGGACAGTCTGCCGTGTGGCGAAACTGGTTGACACACTCGTGAAACAACACCTATCTTGAGGAGGAGATAGTTAAGGAGTCACCCATCCATGCTGCAGCAAAAACTCACCCCCCTGCTCCTTCTCGGCTTACTGATGACTGGCATGTCAGCCCAAGCGGCTGATTCCCCAACCATCAAGAAATGCAAGGATGCGGCCGGCCGGTGGCACTACGGCGACACCGCCGCTGAGGAATGCGCCAAATCCAAGGTCACGGTCATGACCGATGGAGGCACGACCAAGAAGGTGATCGACGCACCGCCAACTGAACAGGAACTGAAGGAACGCGAGGCTCAACAGGAAACTATCGCGGCGGAACGCACGCGCGCCGAGGAAAAAGCACGCAAGGATGCCCTATTGCTGGCCACCTATGGTGTAGAAGACGATATATTATATATCCGCGACCGCAAAATCGCGCAGATAGAATCCCAGATCAGGGCCAGCGAGGAAACACTAAAATCGCTACGCGGTGCGCTCGGACGCATGGAGGCGCAGGCGGCGGATGAAGGCAAGGATTCCAAGGCGGCAACCACCACAATGAAGAACATCGAGCTGACAAAAAGCCAGATCGCGCGACATGAAGGCGCGATCGCCTCGAAGCGCCAGGAGCAGCAAGCACTGCGTGAGCAATACGCTGCGGAACTGAAACGTTATCGCGAACTGAAGAATAAAACGCAGATAAGAAACCCTTCTACTGCAGCCAAGAATTAATTGCGGGTGCCACGCATCCCTCCCGGCATTTAACCGGCACTACCCCGCGCTGTCGTCCCTTGGTCCGGGCGCGATTATTCCATGGTCAATGCCGCCAGCGTTATTCCCTGGCAGGCGGATTTGCGCCACGCGATTCCAAACATCGTCGACGCCACGAATGCCTTTGCTATCGAGACTGTCCCGGTCCCTTCCGATGCGCTCGCGAAGGCTGGCAAAGAACCTGACTGTAATACTCATGTTTAAAACCCTTATCTGCACTAGGGTGACCCCTTCTGCAAACTACGATAGAATACCGACGCTCGCTTAAAAAGGGGCCTGCTATGGCCCTCTCACAGATGTATCAATTTCAGCGAACGCCCAAGTTATACGGGGATCGACGCAATCACTGTAAATAAGTGAAACTTATGAGCAGTCCCAGTAAATCTTATTAGGTTTGCGAACCGCGACACTATAAAGTTTCGCGGCCCAGTTGTCAGAACATCGTTAATTCACACGACTTCGATAATAAAGGGGAAGAGGCTCTCTATGTCCAAATTGGTCAATCCACATGGCGGCGGGGAACTGAAACCCCTGCTTATCCAAGGCGCGGCGCTCACCGAAGAAAAGAAGCGCGCGCAATCCCTGCCAAAAGTAAAAATCACCTCGCGCGAGACCGGCGATGTCATCATGATGGGCATCGGCGGATTCACCCCCCTCGACGGTTTCATGACGCATGCTGACTGGGAAGAAGTGTGCGATGGCATGAAAATGACCAATGGCCTGTTCTGGCCGATCCCGATCACCCTCTCCACCGACAAAACCACTGCCGACGGTATCACGACCGGCACTGACGTGGCGCTGGTGGACAGCGAGTCCGGCGAGATCCTGGCCACGATGAAAGTCTCCGAGAAATACACCATCGACAAGGCGCATGAGTGCATGATGGTGTACAAGACGACCGATCTGGAACATCCCGGCGTCAAGATGGTGATGGAACAGGGCGAGATCAATCTCGCCGGCCCGATCAAGGTGCTTTCCACCGGCACGTTCAAGCAGGAATACGGCGACCAATTTCTCACCCCCGCCGAAACGCGCGAGATGTTCAAGAAAAACGGCTGGTCCACCGTGGCCGCGTTCCAGACCCGCAACCCGATGCACCGCTCTCATGAATACCTTGCCAAAGTCGCCATCGAAACCTGCGACGGCGTGTTGATCCACTCCCTCCTCGGCAAACTCAAACCCGGCGACATCCCCGCCGACGTGCGTTCCAAGGCTATCGGGACCCTGATTGATAAATATTTCGTGAAGAACACTGTTATCCAAGCGGGCTATCCGCTGGACATGCGCTACGCCGGTCCACGCGAGGCGCTGTTGCACGCGCTGTTCCGCCAGAACTATGGCTGTTCGCACCTGATCGTCGGGCGCGACCATGCCGGCGTGGGTGATTACTACGGTCCGTTCGATGCGCATAAGATCTTCGACGAAATCCCGAAGAATGCGCTCGAGACCAAGGCGCTCAAGATAGACTGGACCTTCTGGTGTGACAAGTGTGACGGCATGGCTTCCATGCGTACCTGTCCGCACGAAGCCAAGGACCGCATCCTGCTGTCCGGCACCAAGCTGCGCAAGGCCCTGTCCGAAGGCGAGGAAGTGTCCAGCAAATTCTCGCGTCCCGAGGTGCTGGAAATCCTACGTACCTATTACGGTAGTCTGACCGAAAAGGTCGAAGTCAAGCTTACCGGCCATTCGGGCCGATAAGCGTCAAGCAAGATATTTGAGTTCGTTAATTTCATAAACCGTTTTTTAACTGCAACCTTATAGATGGAGTAACACCATGCCAACATTCGTACGTACCGACAAATGCGATGGCTGCAAGGGTCAGGACAAGACCGCTTGCATGTACATTTGCCCTCACGACTTGATGAAGCTTGATAAGGACGGTTCCGAAACCGGCCATGCGATGAAGGCCTGGAACCAGGAGCCGGAGCAGTGCTGGGAATGCTATTCCTGCGTGAAAATCTGCCCGCAACAAGCGATCGAATGCCGTCACTACGCCGACATCGTTCCGCTGGGCGGCTCGGTGCAACCGCTGCGTGGTACTGACTCGATTATGTGGACCATCAAGTTCCGCAACGGCAGCATCAAGCGTTTCAAGTTCCCGATCCGTACCACGCCGGAAGGCTCCATCAAGCCGTATGAGGGCAAGCCCAAGGCCGACGTCAGCAAGATCGACGAGATCGAGTTCTATTCAGCGAACAGCATTCACAAAACGGATCGCAGCCAGCTGATCAGCGGTTAATTTCAACAACTAACCGGCGAACCGGCCAAGAGGGGACGAGTGCCCCGGCACGATCGCCGCATACAGAAGGTGAACATCATGGCAGAAGGAACATTTGGAAATCCGAAGGTGGTTGAGGAAGAGGTCGACATTCTCATCATCGGCGGCGGCATGGCGGCGTGCGGCGCCGCGTATGAAATCGGACAGTGGGCCGAGGCCGCCAAGGCCAAGGGCCATAACCTCAAGGTCAAGCTGGTCGACAAGGCCGCCATGGACCGCTCCGGCGCCGTGGCGATGGGCCTGTCCGCCATCAACACCTATTGCGGCGAAAACGATCCAGCCGACTACGTGCGCTACGTGCGGAACGACCTGATGGGCATCACCCGCGAAGACCTGGTGTACGACGTCGGCCGTCACGTTGACGACTCGGTGCATCACTTCGAGGAATGGGGCCTGCCGGTGTGGAAGCAGCCGGGCGACGAAGGCAAGCCACTGACGCAAGGCGGCAAGCCGGTACGTTCGGGCAAGTGGCAGATCATGATCAACGGCGAATCCTATAAATGGATCGTCGCCGAAGCCGCGAAGAAGGCCTTGGGCATGGAAAACGTCCAGGAGCGCGTGTTCATTGTGCGCCTGGTCACCGACAAGAACGATCCGAACCGCGTGGCCGGCGCCGCCGGTTTCTCGGTACGTGACAACACTCTGTACATTTACAAGTTCAAGGCCTGCCTGCTGGTGTGCGGCGGTGCGGTGAATGTGTTCCGTCCCCGCTCCGTCGGGGAAGGTGGTGGCCGCGCCTGGTACCCGGTATGGAATGCCGGCAGCACCTACGCCATGGCCGCCGAGTGTGGTGCTGAACTCACCATGATGGAAAACCGTTTCGTGCCGGCCCGCTTCAAGGACGGCTACGGCCCGGTGGGCGCCTGGTTCCTGCTGTTCAAGGCCAAGGTGGCCAATGGCATGGGCGAGGATTACAACGCCCTGCGCGGTGACATCATCAAGGACGAGAAACGTTTCGGCAAATACGGCCAGGGCGTCCCGGGCACCTGCCTGCGCAATCACATCATGCTCGAAGAGATGCGCTCCGGCCGCGGCCCGATCATCATGGACACCCCGACGGCGCTGGCCAACCTCGCCAAGAACATGACGCCGAAGGAAGTGCAGCATCTGTTGGCGGAAGCCTGGGAAGACTTCCTCGACATGACCATCAGCCAGTGCGGCATCTGGGCCGGTGAGAACATCGAGCCGGACAAGCGACCTTCCGAAATCATGCCGACCGAGCCGTATCTGCTGGGCTCGCACGCCGGCTGTGCCGGTATCTGGGTCTCCGGCCCGACCGACGTCGGCGCACCGAAGGAATGGAGCTGGGGTTACCGCTCCATGACGACCGTCAAGGGCCTGTTCACCGCCGGTGACGGCGTGGGCGCCTCCGGTCACAAGTTCTCCTCCGGTTCGCATGCCGAAGGCCGTATCGCCGCCAAGGGCATGGTCAAGTTCGTCATGGACAACAAGGACCACAAGCCCGAGATGGCGCGCACCACGCAGGAACTGGTGGATGAGATCTACGCACCGGTGAAGACATTCCTGGAGCACAAGGACTACACCACGGCAATCGACATCAACCCGCATTACATCACGCCCAAGATGCTGCAGTTCCGTCTGCAGAAGATTATGGACGAGTATTGCGCGGGCGTGTCGACCTACTACCAGACCAACGCCAAGCTGCTGGAAATCTGCGAGCAGAAGCTCGAGATGCTGAAGGAAGACTCCCTTAAGATGCGCGCCAAGGATCTGCACGAGTTGCTGCGCGCATGGGAGAACTACCATCGCATCCTCGCCGCCGAGGCACACATGAAGCATATCCAGTTCCGCCAGGAAACCCGTTATCCGGGCTACTACTACCGCGCGGACTACAACTTCGTGGACGATCAGAACTGGAAAGTGTTCGTAAACTCAAAGTACGACCGCAACACGAAGAAGTGGGATCTCAAAAAAGTCCCGTACGTGCAGCTGGTCAAGTAAGTCAACTGTAAAGCTGTTCGGGAGGGGGTCGGGGCAACCCGCACCCCCTTTCTATTTTAATGAGGTGAGGCATGAGCCAGGATTTTAACGACCCGAATATCAAGGACCCGCGCCCCTCGAGCCCGGTGGTGCCGGTCAGGCTGGGACTGGACGATAAGATCCAGTTCCGCTGCCGTCCAGGTATCGCCTGCTTCAACAAGTGTTGCCAGAACATCAACATCATGTTGACGCCCTACGACATCCTACGACTAAAAAATCGCCTGAATGTCACCTCGGCGGAATTTCTGGAGAATTACGCGACCTCCTTCGAGATGGACGCACACGGCATGCCTGGTATCCGCATGAAGACCAAACCCGGTTCTTCCGAATGCCAGTTCCTCACCCCCGAGGGTTGCGGCGTGTACGAAGACCGGCCGGCCGCCTGTCGCTATTACGCCCTCGGTGCCACCACCATGCGCGCCAAGGAATCACCCACCCCGGAGGATTTTTATTTCGTGGTTAAGGAAGACCACTGCCTCGGGCACTTCGAGCCGCGCGCACTCACCGTACGTGAGTACCGTCAGGAACAGGGAATCGAACCGTATGATGAATTCACCAAAGAGTGGCGCGACATCATATTAAAGAAACGCTCCAGCGGACCGACGGTGGGCGCACCGTCGCAAAAGAGCATGGATCTTTTTTACCTGGCGAGCTATGACCTCGACAATTTCCGGGTGTTCATCGCCAGCCCCTTCTTCCACGATGTTTATGACATTGAACCGGCGTATTTCCAGAAGTTGCTCACTGACGAGGTAGAACTCCTGCAGTTCGCGGCGCGCTACCTCAAACAGGTGCTGTACGGGGAAAAGTTCATATCCGAGAAGCCGGATGCCATCGAGAAGCGTAAGAAGCGCCGCGAGGAAATCTCCGCGAAGCAGCGCGAACAAATGAGGAAAGACATGGAGAAGGAGATCGATGCGCCGGAATAATTTCCACTGCTTTTTCCAAAAAAAAAAGACCCCGCCTCTCGGCGGGGTCTTCGTTTCAAACCCTGCTTTCGCAGTGCGAAACTTTAGGCAGGCTGAACGTTCGCAGCCGATGGACCTTTCGGACCATCCTGCAGTTCAAACTTGACCTGCTGGCCTTCGGCCAGCGACTTGAAGCCGCTGCCCTGAATGGCGGAGTGATGCACGAAGACATCTTTGCTGCCATCGGACGGGGTAATGAAACCAAAACCCTTGGCATCGTTGAACCACTTTACTGTTCCTGTATTCACGAAAATACCTCTGTTAGTTGAATTGCGATGTTTTGCAGTTCATTCCTGAATTCGTTTGCGGGAGTAACTGCCGGAGAAACTGGGAGGAACTACCGAACTTTCTGCAAGAAGTGCGCTGCAACCCGGGCACTATACAGAAGTGGGGGTGAATAGCGAGTACTATTATTTGGCCGTTTGGGGCGGCTTTTTGTCGGGGAAACTGCCGAGCAACCAAAATCCCCAAGCCCGGTCATAAGCCGCACAATCTTAATTCTTTGAGAGGCAGAAGATGCACAGAAAACTGATGAAATTCATGACGGTACTGGCCGGGCTGATGCTGGGCATGGCGCTGGTGGCGACGGCGGCGGAGCCGGCGGCGAAGGGCAATACTGCAACCGCCACGGCGGTGTTTGCCGGCGGCTGCTTCTGGTGCATGGAGCCGCCCTACGACAAGCTGCCGGGGGTGGCGGCGACCACCTCGGGCTACAGCGGCGGTCAATTGGTGAATCCGACTTACGAACAGGTTTCGGCGGGAGGCACCGGGCACATCGAGGTGATCCAAGTCACCTACGATCCGAAGCAGGTCAGTTACGAGAAATTGCTGGAGGTGTTCTGGCGCAATGTCGACCCGCTCGACAAGGGCGGTCAGTTCTGCGACCGCGGCAGCACGTATACCACGGCGATCTTTTATCAAAACGAAGAGCAGAAAAAACTCGCGGAACAGTCGAAGATCGAGATCGAGAAGAAGCTGGGAAAGTCTGTCGTCACCGCGATCCGCCCGGCTGCGACTTTCTATGCGGCTGAGGATTATCATCAGGACTACTACAATAAAAATCCCTTACGTTATAAATACTACCGATACTCCTGTGGGCGAGATCAGCGCCTCGAACAACTCTGGGGCAAAAAAGAATAACATCACCGGGTTCTGCTTCGGCATCCAGCCATACCGCCGGTACTAATCGCATTTGATGCCGGCTGGCGCCAAGGGTAGGATGCAGCACCATTTTCGGGCCTGCCCATGGAAGCCATGTTTTTTTCCACCGCGGTCGTCGCGCTCGCTGAAATGGGCGACAAGACGCAACTGCTTTCCTTTGTGCTGGCAGCGAGGCTCAAACGCAAGCTGCCCATCATTTTCGGAATCCTGTTGGCGACGCTCGCCAATCATTTCCTAGCGGGTTATGTCGGCGCCTGGCTGGCGAGCCTATTGCCACCCGGGGTTCTCAGATGGATCATTGCACTCTCGTTTTTTGCCTTCGGCGCCTGGGCGCTTAAACCCGACAAACTGGAGAATGACCGGCCGCTGCACGGCACCGGCGTGTTCATGACCACGCTGATTGCCTTCTTTTTCGTGGAAATGGGCGACAAGACCCAGCTTGCCACCGTGGCGCTGGCGGCGCGCTACGAATCACTGGTCGCCGTGGTCCTGGGGACTACGCTGGGCATGATGATCGCGAATGTCCCGGCTGTCTGGCTGGGAGAGGCGCTCGCGCATCGGGTCAACATGAAGCTGATGCGCTGGTTCGCGGCCGGCCTTTTCATAGTTCTGGGTGTCCTGGCGCTGTTCACCGGTGACGGCGTATCGGGATAGCTTGTCGATGCCGGCCGGCTCGCGACTCTAAAAATCGAAGTCGAGGAACTGCAAGCCCATGCCTTGATCGGTCACGCGTACCACCCGTGCCGAAACGGTAGATGTCTCCTCACCCCACAGGATGCCGGGGATGCACAAGGACAACACGCGCCCCACGGGCAGGCACTTGTCCCGGTCTAGCAGGATGAACGCCCCCTTCTTGCTGAGGTCACGGGTTTGCAGCCTGACCTTGCCGAGATGCGGCGGATCGAGAATTTCCACGGAAAGTGAGACTTCTTGACGCGCTTCGTAACGCCTTTCCAAGCAAGCCCCCTTCTTATTTTTGCTATATCCATTAACCTTAACAGACTTCGGGGGTTTCATCAGTGATAACCGTATTAAAGAGAAGGAGCAAACGTCATATCTTCTGATCATCGCCTCGTCATAGTTTTCACGCTGCTGACTGTAGCGCTGTTGGCCGTTTTCTTACTGCCGCCGATTGCGCAGGACCCCGCGTATCATCTCTTCGCCGATCGCCGAGGGCTGTTTGGTGTTCCCTATTTTTTTAATATCACCACGAATATTGGTTTTTTCGCCGTGGGCATTGCCGGAATCATTCTGTGTGTAACAGAAATGAATCTGAGTGCACGGTGGGCATGGATGACATGCTTTACCGGAGTCACGTTGGTGTGCTTCGGGTCCGCTTTCTATCACCTGGCGCCGGACAACAGCACGCTGGTGTGGGACCGACTGCCCATGAGCATTGGCTTCATGGCGCTGTCGGTGGCGCTGCTCGCCGATTACGTCAACCCGCGCCTGGAGAAATTCCTGCTCGCCCCCGCGATCGTTCTCGGAATTACCAGTGTTCTTTACTGGCACTATACCGACGACCTGCGACTGTACGTGCTGGTGCAGTTTTTACCCCTGCTGATGATTCCAGTGATACTGCTCTTGTTTAACAGCCCATCAAAGGATCGTGGTTACCTGCTCGCGGCACTGGTCCTCTACATGCTCTCGAAACTGGCCGAGCATTATGACTATGCGGTTTTCAGTCTGACTGGCGACATTATCAGCGGCCATTCTTTGAAACATTTGTTGGCGGCAACGGCATTGCTCGCTGTTTACCTGATGCTCCGCCGGCGCATGGTCCAGTAGAATCTTCGGATGAATGCTGCTGGGAACTTTCATCGGGGCCTGGCTCGGTCTGGGCCTGGTACGTATTCTGCGCGACCGCTGGCATAAAATCCTACGGACGCTGGTACGGCTGGTGATGGCGCTGCGATATTTCGGAGTATTCCAGCGAGAGTCAGGTGGTAACGTATTTCGTGAGCTGGTTGATCAGCTCTTCCTTTTCATCCAGCAACAGCACGAGCAGATCGCGCAGCGAAATGATCCCGACGAAGGCGTCCACGTCGAACACCAAGAGATGCCGGCAGTTGTGCTGCTTCATGAGTTCGATGCATTTCTCGCTGCTCTCGTCGAGTGTCACCATCGGCACTTTCGTGCGCATGATTTCCTTGACCGTGACGTTTTCAGGATTCCGGCGCTCGTGGATGACCCGGTGAATCAGGTCGCGCTCGGTAAACAGGCCGACGATCTCGGAATTGCGCGTGACCACCACTGACCCGATGTGCTTTTCGGACATCAGTACCGCGGCCTCGTAACTGGTCTTATTTTCATCCAACAGCACCACTTGGCGTTCTACCTTTTCGCTGATTGATCCCATGGTAAACCCTCCTTTCGCGAAAGAAGAAAAGTGGATGGATGACAAATCACACAGGACGACCTTATCGACGCCCCAGAAATGCATTATATGACTATTACCGTCATCTTTGATGGCCAATTTCGAAAACTCGACTGGGTATGACGCATTCAAGAAGGCTTGCAACCTGTCTGTAAATCACCGATTTGCATGGAAAAGATATAGTGACTGGAATTGCTATGCTTATGGCTGGGGAATTACCACCATGAATATTTGTTGATACACCATTATCGGTTCAACGGCGTGGCACTTCATGAATAGATTCAATTAAATCCGTGAAATTCAATAAAATTGTGATGCTCTGCTATTCTCAAAGTAATTTTCGCGAGCAGGCAGGACAGCGTTTACGGCGCCTGAGCGAGGAGATTAAAGCGCTACCTGAAGATAGCCCAGAAATCCCTAATCATATTGCTGACGCCGATTGTCTCCTGGTCGAAACCGGTATTTCCGTCGATCAGACCCTCATCAGCGCCGCCCCGCGCTTGAAATACATAGGTGTGTTTGGATCAGGATACGGTCGTGTAGACGTTCCATATGCCGCGAGTCGAGGAATCACGGTATGCAACACCCCCGGTTACAGCACGGAGGGTGTGGCCGAGTTTGTTTTCGGGGTGATTCTGGAACACATCAGAGAAATCGAACGAGCCAAGGCTTACGCGCGCGAGGGCCATTATTCGGGATTTGGATTCCGTGGCGAAGAATTAAGAGACAAGAAATTCGGAATCATAGGTTTGGGGCGGATCGGCAGAAGAATTGCAGATATTGCCCACAAAGGGTTTGGCGCTGACGTTTCCTATTGGTCGAGAAACCGAAAAATAGACACCGAGAAAACTGGCGTTCGTTACGCGGATATCAACGCAGTACTACGCCACAGCGACTTCCTCTCGATCAATCTTGCCCATGTTCCGGCAACAGAGAAGTTTATCAATGCCGATCGGATAGCTTTGATCAAACCAGGTGCCGTCGTAGTGCACCTGGCACCCGTCGAGGTAATCGACCTCGACGGACTGGAGACAAGACTGAAACGCGCTGACATGACTTATATCCTGGACCATTCAGATGAACTGTCACCAGATCAGGCCAAAAGACTGGCGCGATATCGCCATTGTGTCATGTATCCGGCTATCGCCTGCATCACGCAGGAAGCCAGACACGCAAAATTAGCTATGTTTCTTGAAGATATTCAAAGCTATCTCGAGGGTGAACGCCCCCGATATGCGATATAACTTGGCGGCGCGCATCCATTTTTCAGGATATTGTTTATAAGAATAATTATTGAGTATGGTATAGCTCTTGCAGCTTCTCACCTGAGATATATGCATCTTTTTTCTTCGGGGAGAGGGTTATCTTTAATTTTACCATGCGCGCAATAAACCCAAAATCTGACGAGTCGAATCCAGCAAGACATCCTGTGAACGGAACGCGGCTCGCGTCGCTTTTATATTGTGGACAGTTCATTCTAGGACCGGCATTCGTTGATGACTTGGCCGGATGGCAACAGTTATCAATCGGGGCGGCGCTTCGGATCACAGCCCATCCTGAGCTATCCCTGTGTCACCGATCTGATGGCAGGCGTTCACTCACGTTGATCGGTTACCTCCTCGATCCAGAACGCCCCCGTGCTACCGATTCGAACATCCTAGATGAACTGCTGAGAAATTATTCCTCGATCCAGGCGTTGGTAGACGCAACCTTTCGCTTGGGAGGACGGTGGCTGCTGATCGCACAACAAGGCAATGACAGCTTTGTATTTAACGATCCGATGGGTCTGCGGCAAGTATTTTATACCGATAAGGAATGCACCGAAGGCAACCTATGGGTAATGTCGCAAGCAGGAATGATGGCGGAGCGGCTGGGACTGACGATGGATCCATTAGCCCGTGACTACATCAACCGGCGTTTATCCAAAGGCCATACTGAATATATGTGGCCGGGCTCATCAAGCCCGTTCCGTGAGATTCGTCATCTATTACCCAATCATTATTTGGATCTCGGCTCCGGTCGTTGCCATCGTTTCTGGCCGAACGAGCCGCTCGTCCCGATCGCGTTTGACGAGGCGATGGAACGCCTGACCAAACATTTGCCACAACTCATCGAGGCAGCGGCGGACCGTTTTGATCTCGTTTTAGGAATGACCTCGGGGATCGATAGCCGTCTGGTCCTGGCGGCATCAAAATCGATTCGCCACCAATTATCCTGCGTTTCCGTCCGGCAGCTCAGGATGAAGGCCGATCACGCCGATCTGGTGATTCCTAAGGACTTGCTGCGCCAGCTCAAGCTGCCGCACGAAGTGATATTGGCTCAGCCGCAGATGAGCGCTGCCTTCCGCGAAGTGTACGAAAAAAGCATTTTCCTGGCGCACGCCCATTACGGGCCTGATGCCGAAGCGATACTGAAACATTTCGGGCGCACTAAAGTCGCGGTGACGGGCAGCGGATCCGAGATCTGCCGTGCCGATGCGCCGGTCGGGATACCGTTTCTTGAAAATAATCCCAGTCCCGAATTTCTGGCGATTTGGAATATTGGTGGACTCCACCCCTTCACTCTCCAGCATGTGCAAACGTGGTGCGCGACTGCGCCCACCGACTGTGGCATCGAACTGCTCGATTTGCACGAATGGGAGCAAGGCAGCGGGAACTGGCTCGCCATGACGCAACTTGAGTTCAGCATTGCCTGGCGTGATTTATTTACCCCGTTTAACTGCCGCGACGTGCTGATTTCCCTGCTGTCGGTGCCGAAACCGGATCGCGCGTCTCCTGACAACCTGATCTATCACGCGCTGATTAAACGCCTGTGGCCGGAAGTCACGATTGAACCAATCAATCCGCATAAGAATCCTAAAAAGGCAAAGAGCTTATATCAGGCAACAAAATTCTTGATCCGATACGGTCTCGCCCGGGCATCGTACTGGGTTCGTTCCCGGCTGAACCAATTATTCAATAATTGACGGTCAGTCCGTCGTGATCGTGCCATCCCTGCATCGGGTTTTGAGATATTATTTCTTTCGTGAAAACACGGGTGTTCCTCTGGCGGCTCAATCAACGGAATCGTATTGGTGATGGATAAAACGCCCGAAACACCTTCGTCTGCCGCTCTACATCCTGAGTGGACCCCCCATTTGCCGCGGGCGCGCTGGCATCGTCAGGATTTTTATCTGCTGGTCTACATTCCGGTCATCGCTTTAATCGCCTGGCTCCTGCCGGAACACCTTTGGAGTGTCGTTTGCCGCGGCTTGGTGCGACTTTCGATGGCGTTGCATTACTCTCGCACGCGCGGGTATCACCAGAAATTCAACGAGATTCTCGGAAGGCACGGCGCTGCGCTCGGTGTAAAAGAAACCCTTGTCTGCTATTTGGCCAAGAATCACCTGGCACGCGTGCAGTGCATGCAGTGCCATGCGCCGGGGGGATGGTCCCCATCGATTCGTCTCGAGGGGAAAGAACACATCGAGCGCGCCCTGGCCGCGGGCAAGGGGGCTATTCTTTGGATCGCGCCCATGGCATCCAAAGACCTGATCACTAAGATGGCGCTTCATCAGGCCGGTTACCGTGTTTCTCATCTCAGCCGCTTTGATCACGGCTTCTCAACCAGTCTCTGGGGGGGGCGCGTTTTTAACCCTCTCTGGACTCGGATCGAAGAACGCTATCTGATGGAACGCCTGGTGATGTCGCCGTCGATGCAAGTGACGCCGTTGCGCTTGCTGGTCAAGCGGCTGCGTGCAAACCGGGTGGTCTCCGTGACGGCGAATCACGAAGGCGTGAAATACCCGCATACCATGTCTTTTTTCAATGGCACCATCCAGCTGGCCGAAGGCGCGCCGTCGTTGTCCGTGGCGACAGGCGCGGCGTTATTGCCTGTTTTTACCGTACGCGAGTCGGACGGTACTTACGTCACAAGAATAGAGCCTGCCCTGGTATCGACAACGCCCGGAAACGCGGCGCAGGACATCGATTCGCGAATGAAACAATTTATTCAGCAACTGGAATCCTACGTGTTGGATCATCCGTGCGATTATCAGGGCTGGAATCTGAGCGGCGTGTGACTCCGTTTCCAGAAAAGGTACGACCATGGAAAGCGTTCATTCCCTCTTGAGTTACTGGTTTGGCACGTCAAACAACGACGCCGACGTCATTCGTGATCAATCGGCGCTCTGGTGGAAGAAAAACCCGGAAGTGGACACAGAAATCCGGCGGCGCTTCGAACCGTTGTTGGCAGTGGAAATACGCGGCGCGCTGGAATCCTGGAGTGCCGACCCGCGCGGACACCTGGCGCGGATACTCCTTTGCGACCAGTTCCCACGCAACATCTATCGCGGAAAACCCGAGTCATTCATGTATGACGCGCGGGCAAAACAACTGGCGCGCGTGGCGCTCGACCGTGGCTGGGACAAGCCGTTGCGCCCGGTGGAGCGGGTGTTCGTTTACCTTGCGTTTGAACATTCCGAGGACGCCCAAGATCAATCCCTGAGCGTGGAACTTTTTTCAGCGTTATACAATGTAGTTGCAGAAGAGTTAAAACAACCATTTCGTTATTACCTGGATTTTGCGACGAAACACAAGGAGATTATTGACCGTTTCGGGCGCTTTCCGCACCGCAACGCCATTCTCGACCGACTGTCCACGCCGGAGGAGCTCGAATTCCTTGAAGGTCCGGGGTCAT
>JAOTWF010000084.1 GCA_029863005.1 Gammaproteobacteria bacterium
CCGGCAGGGCCGTTCGACTCTATACGAAGGCTGGACAATAGGATAATCTTGCAACCCGTTGATAGGCGAGGTAGGGAATTTTACCGTATGCTGTCCTGCCGTTTTTCCCCAAGGAATCAATTTTAAGTGTCGGCCAATCTCCTTTCGCTCAATCTGGTTGAGCTGGGGCAGTTCTGCGCATTTCTCGCCATGTTGGTGGCGCTGGTGCAGGGGCTCGCGCCGGTGGGGGCGCATGCCTTCCGCCAGCCGCGCTTGGCGCAGATCAGCGTCAACGCCAGTGTCGCGGTGTTCGCGCTGACCAGCCTCGGGGGGCTCAGCCTGATCCACGCCTTCGTCACCAGCAATTTCTCGGTGTTATACGTCACGCAAAATTCCAATACCCTGTTGCCCATGTTCTATAAAGTTGCGGCGCTGTGGGGCGGTCACGAGGGTTCGCTGTACCTGTGGGTATGGGTGCTCTCCTTATATACGATGATCGTCGGCTGGCACGGGCGCAAGCAGTATCCTGAACACCTGCCGGTCATCCTCGCGGTGCAAGGTTTGCTGATCGTCGGCTTTTTCGGCCTGATCCTGTTCCTGTCGAACCCGTTTGATCGGTCGTTCCCGATCCCGGCCGACGGAAGAGACCTCAATCCGCTGTTGCAGGATCCGGGCATGGTGTTCCATCCGCCCTTGTTGTATCTGGGCTACGTTGGCTTCTCGGTGCCGTTTGCCTTCGCCATGACGGCGCTGATCACACGCTGGCGCAGCGAACTCTGGATCGGACTGATCCGGCGCTGGGCTCTGATCGCCTGGGGCTTCCTGACCACGGGCATCATGCTCGGCGGCTGGTGGGCGTACTACGAATTGGGATGGGGCGGTTACTGGGCCTGGGACCCGGTAGAGAACGCCTCGTTCATGCCGTGGCTGCTCGGTACCGCACTGGTGCACTCCATCACGGTGCAGGACCGCCGGCGCATGCTGCACGCGTGGAATATATTCCTGGTCATCTCTACGTTTTCTCTGTCGCTGCTTGGCACTTTCTTGGTGCGCTCGGGCGTGCTCTCCTCAGTACATGCCTTCGCCGTCGATCCGGGACGCGGCGCTTATATTCTGGCCTTCATGACGATTGTATTAACCGTGTCTTTTGGAATCTTCATGCTGCGCGGGCGTTTCCAGCAGGCGGAGGAGGCGATCACGTCGTTCATGTCGCGCGAATCGCTGTTCGTCTGGAATAACGTGATGTTCACCGTGGCCTGTGCCAGCGTCTTGCTTGGCACGCTCTATCCGCTGGCGCTCGATGCCCTGAGCGGCCAGAAAATCACGGTGGGCGCGCCGTATTTCAATATCGTCATGGTGCCGATCTTTCTTGTAATTGTGCTGCTGATGGCCATCGGGCCGCTGGTGCCGTGGCGCAAAGCCAATCTCGAGCGCCTGCGCGCGCGCCTGCTGTGGCCGCTGATCATCGGCATTGCCGCGGCGCTGGCGGTGATATTCATTCTGCCCGCGTCGCACTGGACCGCGCCGGTGGCGACAGGAATCGCGATCTTTGCTCTGTCGAATCTGATTACTGAATTTGCCCGCGCCATCCGCCAGCGCCGCTTGCAGCTTAAAGAACCGCTCGCGCGGGCGTGCATAAAAACCGTGCTCGGCAACCGCCGCCATTACGGCGGCATGATTGTCCACTTCGGTATCGTCATTATCGCGCTCGGGCTGGTCGGCTCGGGACTGTTCAAATCCGAGGCAGCAGTCAACATGTCTCCGGGAGATGAGGTGGTGGTTGCCGGGGAACGTCTGCGGTTTGAAGGGGTCACGCCTAAGCGTGGCCCGAACTACAACGCCATGCAGGGCCGCCTGACGCTGCTCAACAGCGGGCGCGATGTGCGCCCGGAGCGGCGCCAGTACATGCGCCAGGAAAATCCCATGACCGAGAGCGGTATCGATTCCACCTTGCTACGTGATGTTTATGTCTCCATGTCAGACACCACGGGCGGCGACCGGTGGGCGGTGCATGTTTATGTCAATCCGCTGGTGCGCTTCATCTGGGTTGGCGGCGGCATCATTCTGGCGGGGCTTTTTCTCTCGCTTAGCGGTCGCCGGCGCGCGCGCGAAAGTGAGGCCCTGGATAAAGCCGTACAGCCCGCCAAGTAGACCCCATGCGCCACCTGATCTTGCTTGCCTTGTTCATTGTCGTGCCGGTGTTCGCCGCATCGGTCACGGAAGACCCGCTGGAGCGGCAAATGCTCGATATTGCCAAGGACCTGCGCTGCGCCGTGTGCCAGAATCAGCCCATATCGGAATCGAATGCCGATCTGGCGCGCGACATGCGGCAAATCGTGCGAGAGCAGATCAAGGCCGGCAAATCACGCGAAGAAATCATGAGCTATTTTGTCGACCGCTACGGCGACTACGTGCTGTTGAACCCGCCCAAAAGCGGGCCGGGGACGATCGTTTGGCTCGCGCCGATCGTGCTGTTGCTGGTGGTCGGCATTAGCGGTTTTGTTTTCCTGCGCAACCGGCTGAAGCCTACCCTGCCTTCGGCGCCTAAGCTTTCCAAGGAAGACGCCGCCTTGGTCCGCGCGGCGCGCAAGCAAGAAAACACATGATCTGGCTCGCCATCGTTGCCCTGCTGATCACGTCCGTGACGGTTTGGTATTTGGTTCGTCCGCTGCGGCAGACGAAACTCGCGGATGAACACGAGCGGGAGCACCAGCTGCAGCTGGTGCGCGGGAGGCTGCTGACCCAGCTCAATGAACTTGATCTCGAGGAGGCGGACAAGAATATCGACGCCTCGGTGCTGAATGATGAGCGCGAGCGCCTGGAGGCGGAACTGGCGAAGGTTTTGCGCGAGCTGAAAACGCTCACGAGCACAGGGAAAAAGAAAAAGGAAAAACTCGAGCCCCGCCGTGCCTGGGTGGCCGCGCTGGTGGCTTTAGGAATAACGTTGCCCTTGTCGGCGGCCGGCCTGTACGCACTCACCCAGCGCGCCACACTGGACCGTCTGATCAATCCGCAAGCCGTGGCCGAGGGCTCCGTGCCGCCCATGGTGATGGAAATGGTCGCGCGCCTGGAACAGCGCTTGAGTGAGCAACCGGATGACGCCGACGGCTGGTTCCGGATGGCTCGTGCCTACGCGGTGCTGGGGCGTCCGGATGCCGCCAATGCGGCCTACGCACGCGCGTACAAGCTCAATCCCGACAACCCGCAACTGGTTTCGGAATATGCCGGATTTCTCTACAACAACGACCCGCAGAATTTGAATGCTCAGGTGATTGGCCTTTTCGGCCGGCTGCATGAGCTTGACCCGGAAAACCGCGATGCTATGTGGATCCTCGGTTTCGCGGCCTATCAGAAAGCGGATTACAAGAAAGCCCTGGGCCTGTGGGAGCGCCTGCTGAAGGCGCTGCCGGCGGACAGTCGTGAGGCGGAGCATTTGCGCATGATCGTCGCCAAGGCGCGCGAACAGCTGGGCAAGAAATAACATTTGTCTGACCGCCGGTCGCCAGCCTTTACAGGACGCAACGGGCAGGAGTATAAGAAAAGCCAACGCAACAACAAAACTATCGAGATGCGTTATTTCTATTTCCTGCCGGCACTGGTAACGCTTTTGAACCTTACTTATCTCGAATCGGCGATTGCGGGGATTTATTCTTTTGCCGACGCCAACGGTACCCTTCACTACACCAATAAACCCAATAACTCGCAGTACGCCGGCATGCAGCTCGTGGGATACATTCCTGAACGCAGTGACCACCGGATGCGCTCGCGAAATTTAAAGCGCTTCAGTCCCCTGGTTGAGAAGGCGGCGCGCGAACACGAAATCGACCAGGCGCTGCTGCATGCCGTGATAACCGTGGAATCGGGTTACGACCCCCACGCCGTCTCGCACAAGGGCGCCGTGGGGCTGATGCAGCTCATGCCGCAAACCGCGCGGCGCTACGGTGTCAGAAACATCCGCGACCCGGCCCAGAACATCCAGGGCGGGGCGCGCTACCTGCGTGACCTGATAGGGAAATTCGACAACGATCTGACCCTGGCGCTGGCTGCCTACAATGCTGGCGAAGAGGCCGTCGTCCAGTATGGCAACCGCGTCCCGCCGTACAACGAGACACAGTCATACGTTCCCCGTGTCCTGGATTATTACCGCCAATATCAGCGAACGGCGCGCTAGAAATCCCAGCGGTAGCCCAGCGACCAATACCGCCGGTTGGTTTTGTCATCCGTTGTCGGACTTTGAGTGGTTGTTCTTTCCTCCCCGAGTTCCGCCTCAAGCGTGATGTTCTCTTTCCATTTGTAACTGGGTCTTAACACTGGTGCGAAGCGGCGCAGCTTTGTGTCTGTGCTGTTGTCTTGCTGGCTGTACCAGCTCAGAGTGGTATCGAGGCTCCAATTCGCTCCCCAAAGCACACGATTGGTCAAGGAATAGGAATTGCCATCGTATGTCTGGGCAGTAATATGACTTACGCTTATCACGCTGACATCGCGCGGAGAGAAAAGCCCGGTGCCGATCAAGTTTCCTGTATATGTGTAGACCTTGCCGGTATCCGGCTGTGCTGGTTGATTGACAGTTCCCACCGTGCTTGAGGTATGTATCGATTGCACGGAAAACCCCGTTTGCCAGCGCGTGGTCAAGGATTGAGACACGCCGGCGCTGATCAGATCCGTGGTGGATGTCAGGTCTCGCGCCTGCTGCTTGAGCTCTTCATAAGATTTCGTGGTGAGCTGTGATTTGATCGAAGTGTCGGTTTCGCCCAACAGGGCGTTGGTCAGCGTGAGGGAAGGTGTTTTCCGCTTATCGTACAGAACATGCGCGGTGGTACCGCTGCTTCCGGTCCAGTTGCCTTGTATCAAAGTAATGTTCGGGGTTTGGAATTCGGTGTCGTAGTCGAACAAGCCGTAAACGGCGAACACGGGATCGAAAAAACGGATTTCACTGCCGATGGCATTACGATCCACGACCCCATCGACCTTCTGCTGCATGGCATACAGGCTGCCACCCCAGTGATCGGCGAACGGACCCATTTCGACACTGGTGCCATAGAAATTCAAATCTGAATCGTAGGGGATTTCGGCCGGTTTTCCACCCACAACGTTCACACGCCACGTGGGCGTGAGATTATAACCTGCCGTAACGCCATCGAATCGGCTGAGAACACCACCAGCGCTGCCGGGTTGCCGCCCGAAGCGTGTTGAATAGTTGATTTTGCGATCCTTGATCTCATAGTAAACCGAGCTGGGGCGGTTTATGTCTTGCTGGCCCGTGAGGAAATTCTTGGTAAAGGTGTCGCGTATCACCAATCGATTGTCGTAATTCTCACTCCGGTAGCGATGTATCAGGTTGAGGTTGGTCACCAGTGAGCTTTGGTCAGTCTGGGTCAGGGTCGCCTGGTTGAGCGTATTCGCGGTCGTACTTAGCGTGGTGGTGTCGAGTTTGCTGGAACCGTGATAGTAATACTGCGAGAGACTTCCGCTGGTCGTGGACAGCACCTCGGGGCGCGGCTTGACAGGCTTGAGGACGACCTCGGTTTCGGGTTTCTTCGCGGCATCAAGCGCCGCGACGCGTTGCCGTACGCGGTCCGAGCCTTCACCGACGGGATAGAGCCTCAAATACAGTTCGTACTCGATCCGCGCTGTCGGGATGTCTCCCGCGCGTTGACGGGCAAGCCCAATATATTCCTGGGCATCCTGAGAATATTGGTTGGGCGGCAGACGCAGCAACTGGTCGAGCGCCGCGATGGCGGCGCTGTTGTCACCGCTCGCGAGCGCGGCGCGGCCTTTTTCCATCAAGGCAAAGGCTTCGCGGTCGCCGGAGGTGGCAGGCGCTGCCGTGACACCGGGCATCGCCTTCGGAACCGATGGCGCCGCCAGCGAAGGTTTGGGCGTCGGAACGGGCGGGGTCGGAACAGGCAGCGTGGGTTTTGCCACCACGGGTGCTGACGGCGCACGCAAGGCCGTACGAATGGAACTCGTTTGTTCATTCAGGGAGATGCGAATCACCTTCGCACTTGGGTATGTTGACATCATATTTCGACGCGCGGCGAACACATCAGGCTCTTTCTCGAAAAAGCCGAGTTTCAACTGGTAATGTGGCTTATCCTTGATGAGTGTTTGGGTGCTGTATAGCCGGAAGTTCTTGAGCGATTCCGGCAGGGGGGAGCGCACGGCCGTGATGGGATGAGTGCTTTCCTCGAGCAGAATGACGAAAAGCGCTTTTGGAGAATATTCTCCGACGCTCACGGCAGGCGGAGCCGGGGTGGGCGGCGGCGTGACCGGAGGCGCTACGACCGGTTCGGGTATTTTTGCTTCCAGTTTGGGTACGGCCAGTTTAAATTCGGGGAACGAGCGCAGAACGACGGTGTATTCGTTTCGCTCAATCTCAAAGACGGAAGCGGCAGGATATTTCGCGCGTATACCATTACGATACGCGATGGCGTCGGCAAAAGTGGCGAAAAACCCGACGCGTAGATTATAGACTGTCTTTCCGAAGGCCTTCGTTTGTATCAGGTAGACCGGGCGGTCGGGTATGTCACGCTTGGCTTGCTTGTCCGAAATCGGTGTAAGGCTGGTGCGCAATGTCACCGCGAAATATCTTTCGGGGGCTGTCTCGACCGCAGTATCGATGCCGTTACGATTGCCCGAGACAGCGGCAATGGCTCCCGGAGACGGGAGATTCGCAAGCAACAGCAGAAATAAAGCGCGTGAAATGGACCGCATTATTCTTATTGATTGATAAATGATTATTTACTCCAGTGAAATGAACGTTGAACTTTAATTTCCCTTAACTTGACTATTCTTTGGGAACGCCAGGTGGTTTACTTTCCACGTGCGTGATCGGCAGGTAAATCACAATACTGCGATTGTCCTCTCCGGGCCGGACGTTATAATTTACAACCCGATCAAACTGCACCGACAAAGATGACGGATCACGCCGAAGATTAAGTGACAGGGGCGGCGAGAAGGTAATCTTTGCGCCCGGCAGGATGGGGGTGGAAGCCACACGACGGGTTTCTTCCCGCAGACTGATGTTTTGCATGTCCAGACCGACGACGGTGAGGAATATCTCCAATTGCTGTCCACGTTCCTGCGGAAAATGACGCACGTAATTCACCGGCATGGTGAAATGGACCCGGATTTGTGCCCATTCCTGATCCACTGCGGATTCCACGTCATCCAGGATGAGATCCTGTGCGCTGGCGATACCTGAACAGGTAAATGCCATGATCAGCATCGTGACCCCGAGCAGCGGATTCTTCATGATCAAATTCCTTTAGTGTAAGTATCGTTGTGGCACGCCATATTCCGGTCTAGTTCACCACTTACTGTAAGGGGTGCCGTGAGTTCCCAAAGGTCGGTGACAGCCGGACGAGGAACAGTCTGTTTGACCCGCGTACTTTTCATAATGAGTCAATGCCTTCTTATGCATACTGCCGAGATAGTTCGTGCCGCTTTGATGGCAGCCTTTGCACCAGCCGGCACCGTTACCCAAGCTGTTGTTGTGATTCATCGTCTGAACTGCAAAACTGGTCGTGCTCTTATGGCAGGAGTCGCAATTCATGCTTGCGCCAGCCAGCAGCTGGGACTCGTAGGGGATGTGGTTGGTCGGTTTGCCCAATCCCGGACCGCCCTGGTAGTGGCAGGTGGAACAGGTACCCGGGGAGATGGCGGTGTGGCTGAACGTCGCACCCGCGAAACTTATGAAATTCTTGTGACAGGCATCGCACGAAGCCGTGGTGACAACGTGGTTCGGGGTTTTGCCCAGGGCGTTCCATTGAGTGTACGACCCGTTGTGACAGGTGCTGCACTGTCCGGGCGTGACACCTTGCGTCGCAGAGTGCGTGAAGCGT
>JAOTWF010000085.1 GCA_029863005.1 Gammaproteobacteria bacterium
TAGGGCAGCGGAGTTCTTGTTTATCATGAACCGAGCCAGTCACAACCAAACTATTACATGTCTTGCGGGAACTAGACTCAGCGTAGCAGCCATAAACGATCTGCAGGATCTGAGCCATGGCGGAGAGTGATTGCGCAAGACACTCCTTCGCAGCGGTTTCGTTGCGCGTTGGCCATTGCTGAATGAGACAGGACTTCCCAATTCATCTTGCGCACACAGGTACAGCGCATTGTTTTGTTTTGCAGCCCCGGCCGTCCTGCAAGGGAGAATTGTCAGTGATTCTACGCCTAGAGAAGCGAGGTAATCTCGGACTTCGCGCCATCGTCTCGCCTCTCCTGGTGCGTGACGCAGGAATGATCCTTTATCGGACAACTCAGCGTCATTTGACATCCGCCAACACACCACTCCGCCGCCAGATTTGAGAAGGCCCGACAGGCGGCACTCTTATAGGTACCTTTCGGGCGGACCAAGGTTATCGAGTGGTGGGGCAATTCTGGCAGCAGCGAAACCGGATAAATCCCGTCCTGCTCGCAGGCAATCGTATTGGGGAGCACGGTGGCAAGTCGGCCTTGGCGAATGATGTCCACGATCACACTGACTGAGTTGGTCTCGATCGCAATATGTGGCGCGATACCGTGTTCATGGAAATACAGGTCGATATGGCGCCGCAGCGCAAAATTATTACTGAGCATCGCCAGCGATTCTTGTTCCAACGCTTCCACGCTTAGCGGTGTTTGCTGTCCGGCATAGGGGTGAGCATTGCCAACGGTAAGGTTGAGTTTTTCAACAAACAGTAGGTGCTTCTCGATTTCGTTTGAGCGTGCCTGGGAAGAGAACGTGTCTGAAAACACAATACCGACGTCGATGTTGTCTCCATTGTCTCCGGTTAGAGCTGCTTCGATTTGATTCTGGGGCATTTCCAGAATACTGACGGCGATGCCGGGATAGCGGGCGTTAAAGTTTGCCAACAGAGGGCGGGTCAGGAAGTCGGTGATAGGGGTCATCGCCAAGCGGAGCGAACCGCGGCTAAGATCCTGCAGGTCGTGGATGGCTCGCTTTCCCGCATCCAGTTCCCGCAAGGCGCGACGGGCATGGCGCAGATAAACCTCGCCAGCATCGGTCAGCCTCACGTTTCGCCCAGATCGGTCCAGCAACTGAATATTCAATGATTCCTCCAAAAGTTTGATTTGCTGCGACAGACTCGGTTGCGAGACATACAGCACCTCCGCGGCCCGAGTGAAGCTGTGGTATTCAGCAATTGCGATCAAATATTGAATTGAGCGAAGAGTCATATTTTTTATCTATAGGAAAATCCTATGCATTGAATCACAATAAAATCTTGGACACCAATATCTCACTTAATGCACTCTAGTTTTCGAAAATGCACGCAGATCCTCAATTATTTGTTTCTGATATTTAAGTTTTGAATGTGTAAAGCATTTTGCGCCTGTTTGGATCAAGGCAAAAGATGGGAAACAACAGGAAATTTGTATATTAGAAAATACTTATGATCGTAATGTAATGAATCAGACGATTAGTGGCTGAATTTTACATATCAATTCAAGGAGTCTTATGCCATGTCATCGCGCAAACAATTGATGAAACACTATCAGCTTGTCGGTCAGCTGCAACCCGCTCTCCATGCGCCGCAGCACGCTCCTTATCCCGATACCATCGATCACGCCCTCTATAGGGCTTATACACGATCGGCGCATGATATCGGCGGCGAGCCGGATGTGCCCATCACGTGGGAAGAAAAGGAGGAAGAACAATGGGAGCTCAATACCTTCGCGACCTGTGAGTGTCTGGCGTGGCGCGGTATTTGGAACGCCGAGGAACGCCGCCGTCGGCAGAATGTTGATCTTGGCCAGACGCAGTACCTCGGTCTTCCGTATTACGGGCGGTGGCTGATGACTGCCGCGCTGATCATGGTCGACAAGCAATACGTTACGCTCACTGAATTAGTCAACAAAATTGATGAGGTGAAAAAGCGCTATGAGTAAAGTTCAACACGACAGAACTCACCACGCCAAAAAAGCCACCGGAAAAGGCGATCCCCAATGTTTCAAGGGCGAGGCCGGCCCGGCCAAGTTCAAGGTCGGTGATCGCGTGCGGATCAGGGATCTGCCGGATATCTTTTACACCCGCTGCCAAGTCTACACACGTGGTGCATCCGCTACGGTGTCTGCGGTGGTCTATGAAAGCCCTGCCGCGGAAGACGAGGCTTGGGATAACACGGACAAGCCCGAATGGTTCTACAGCCTGGTTTTCCGTCAGAAGGACCTCTGGCCCAATTATCCCGACTTGTTCGCGAACGACACGCTAGAGACTGAGTTATCAGAACGTTGGCTGGAGAAAGCGTAACCTGGCTACTCACAAAGAACTTGAAAGAGGAAAAGCAAATGGCTAAGAAACATACAGAAGATGAGCATGGGCACAGACCTCCTGCCCCAATGGTCGATGAAATAAGCGATTTCGAGGTGCTCGAAATGGCTGTGCGTGAACTGGCTATTGAAAAAGGACTTTTCTCCGCCGATGACCATCGGCGTTGGACGGAGTACGTCCACACCCTCGGCCCACTGCCTGCGGCGCGCCTTGTCGCCAAGGCGTGGGTGAATCCTGCGTATAAGAAAATGGCCGTGACCGATGGCGTCAAGGCCAGCCTGGAAGTCGGTGTCGACTGGATCAACGACATGCCGACCCACTTCGGCACGCCGAGCGACTACTGCAATCTGCGTGTCCTCGAGGACACGCCCAAGCTTAAGCACGTGGTGGTATGCACGCTATGCTCGTGCTACCCCCGGCCGATCCTTGGCCAATCACCGGAGTGGTATCGAACTCCGAACTATCGCCGTCGCTTGGTTCGCTGGCCGAGACAGGTGCTTGCGGAATTCGGTCTGCAATTGCCCCCGGACGTGGAAATCAGAGTCGCAGACTCCAACCAGAAGACCCGTTACATCGTATTACCGGTGCGACCCGCCGGCACGGAGGGCTGGACCGAGGAGCAACTGGCAGAGATCGTGACGCGGGATTGCTTGATCGGAGTGGCGGTGCCAAAACCCGGTGTCAAAGCGAATGCCAAGCGACCGGTGCACCCGGCGGTTCATCCAGTGCATCACGATCATTGACCCTGTAATACCAAGGAGCGAACTATGAACGCTTCGAGCAAGAACGATACCGGTGCTGATAGTGGTGAACACGAGACTAATCTTGCCACTATCCCCTTGCTTGAGACCATCCGGCGTCGCGGAAGGGTATGGAGAGATCTGGCGTCGCAATATGGCGTGACCAATCCCGATCCGCCCTGGAAGGTCAACCTAGAAGCGACTTGCGATGCGCTTTCCGCTGAAGCCTGCGCGCTTCCTTTGCTTGAGCGGCGTTCGGAGGAAGATGAGCTTTCCGCGTCGCTTTACGCGAATGTCCCTTTCCCGGAGCGACAGCTGCTGGCGTTGGCGCATTCGATGATCAAGCGCGGTCTGGTGGATGAGAAAGAACTCGCTAGCAGGATGAAGCAGGTTCATGACCGCCTTATCAGCGCCTAGAATCTATCGTAACACTGACTGACCGTGTACATAACGATAAACGCACGATTAGCCGACCGGTTCCGAGATACTCGAATTGTGAGATAGAGAAAAGGATCGGGCACAATGAGAATTATGTTCATAAAGGCTGCTTGGAGAAACAACATTCCGGAGTATGCTGCGAAGGCATTCAGGCCTGGTAATGCGCTGGCAAAAACCTGTTCATGGAAAAAGGCTCTCGGTCAATTTCTTGGTTTAGGGAACATACCTTGCTTCACTATTGTTACACATGAACCAGCACCGATTTTTGCGACGGAGGATTTAACTGATGCCAGTTCGCGGAGTACGCGTTGAAATTCAGGATCTGACCCATCGCTACAGTGCGAGAAGTCCGCTCACCTTCGAGAAGGTGAACCTGGAAGCTAGGCAAGGCGAGGCCATTGCGATCATCGGCCGGTCGGGATGCGGGAAGTCAACTCTGCTCCATATTCTGGCAGGGTTGCTGCGTCCAACATCCGGCACCGTTAAACTTGACGACGTGCTGGTCGAGAAACCATCGCCGCGCTGGGTGATGATGTTTCAGGCGCCGCATCTGTTTCCCTGGATGCGGGTTTCGCAGAATGTTGGTATTGGCCTTCACTTCGCCGGTTGGAACGATACAAAAAAACATGAACGTGTTGCCGAGGCGATTGATCTCGTTAATCTCCAGGAATTCGCCGAGAACAATGTGCAGGATCTTTCCGGTGGCCAGCAGCAGCGTGTAGCACTTGCCCGATCCCTGGTGATGGAGCCGGAATTGCTCTTGCTGGATGAACCTTTCTCGGCGCTTGACGCCTTCACCCGCGCTGCTATGCAGCGCGATGTCCGCTCCATCACGAAACGTCTAGGCATCAACCTCGTGATCGTCACCCACGACATCGATGAAGCGGTTCTGATGGCCGATCGCGCGCTGATCATGGCCGGATCTCCCGGCAAGATCTACGATGAGCTCGAGGTTGATCTCCCCGATCCCCGCGAACGCCAGGACCCAGCGGTCCAGGCGATGCGTGCGCGCCTGATGGAAGCCTTTCACACGGCCGCGGGTACTCCATCACCGGACGTTGCAGGCAGTAACGGTTCCGATGAGCCCGAGTTGGAGGAAGGCGAATCTTCCAAGCCACGAATTGAGATTGCTGGCAAATCGGCAGGTATCGGATCGAGAAAATAGAAAGGCTAGCATCAGGAAGAAGTATATGTACGTCAGAAATATTGGATTACCAAACGGTTAACCACTAGGAGACGGACAAATGACTAAAAAGCGTAAAGTAGAGATTGAAGCGCGAAAAGTTAACGCTGACGAAGACATTTTTGAATTACCGCCGGATAACCCCGATATCATTGAAGGCATGCCGGACCCGAATTTGGTCCTAGATTACGATCCACGCTTCAGCTCCATACTCGGTACCGGGATCAGCCGCCGCACACTGCTCAAGGCGGGCGCGCTCGCCGCATTCAGCGGAGCGTTGCCGTCGATGGGAGCATTCGCGGAAAAGAAATTCGATCCTGTCGTCAAAATCTGCTATATCCCAATCACGGATGCCGCAGCGCTGCTGGTGGCGCACGAGTTGGGCTTCTTTAAGAAGGAGGGCATCGATTCCGTACGCCCGACGCTTATCCGCGGCTGGTCGCCGTTGGTGGAAGCCTTTCAGGCGCACAAGTTCAACCTCACGCACATGCTCATCCCGATTCCGATCTGGATGCGCTATAACAACAAGTTCCCGATGAAGATCACGGCCTGGGACCATACCAATGGCTCGGCCCTCGTGGTCGGCGCCCATACGGACATCAAGAGCTTCAAGGATTTCGGCGGGAAGCAGTTAGCGGTGCCGTACTGGTACTCGATCCACAACATCGTTTCGCAAATGTTGTTGCGAGAAGCCGGCATCAAGCCGGTGATTCGGCCGCAGGATGCGAAGCTTGCGCCCGACGAGTGCAACTTTCTGGTGCTGGCTCCGCCGGACATGCCGCCGGCCATCGCGGCGAAAAAGATCGACGCCTATATTGTCGCCGAACCGTTCAACGCCCTGGGTGAGATCAAAGCGGGTGCCAAGTTGCTGCGCTTTACCGGTGACGTCTGGAAGGGTCATCCGTGTTGCGTCGTGGTAATGCACGAGGCCGACACCATGGACCCCGCCCGCGCGGCCTGGGCGCAGGGGGTACACAACGCTATCGTCGCCGCGCAGATTCATCTCGCCGAGAACAGAAAGGAGATGGCACATTTGCTCTCGAAGGACGGCAAGAACTACCTGCCCTTCCCGGTCGAAGTGATTGATCGCGCGATGAACTTTTACGATCCCGCGTACTACAAAAACACGAAGGCAATCCAGCATCTGGACTGGCAACAAAGCCGCATCAATTTCCAGGGCTGGCCCTATCCATCTGCCACTGATTTTGTCGTGGAACAGCTTAAGACAAAGACTGTCGTCACCGGTGATCGGGCGTTCCTTGATGATCTCAGCCCCGAAAAAGTTAGCAAGGACCTCGTCAATTATGACTTCATCAAGAAGGCGCTTGAGAAGAACCCGAAATGGAAACATGATCTGAGCGTGCCGCAAACAGGCGACCCGTACACCCGTAAAGAGATCATTAAGGTATGACCTCAGTCGTCGCACCCGCCGGGGCGCTTGCATTTCCCCACCTGAAGTCTCCGGGGGTGCGGCGCCTTGTTTACGGGGTAGTCGGTCTTTCAATCATGCTCATCATCTGGGAGCTTGGAACCTTGCTCCTCGATCTCAATCCCGCTACGCGCACGTTTACCACCTTCGGTCCGGGTCCGACGTTCCGGGCGTTTCCCACGCTTATCGAGGATGGTTCGATCTATAAAGCCGTTGTGGCCTCTGGCTACCGCATGGGCTTCGGACTATTCATCGCCATCGCTATCGGTATACCAATCGGTATTCTCATGGGACGCAGCAAGCGGTTCCGCGAGATGAGCAATTCTCCATTTCAGTTGTTGCGCATGATCAGCCCCCTCGCCTGGATGCCACTCGCGGTGATTGTGTACCCGGAATGGGACCAGGCGATTATCTTCCTCATCGCGATCGCATCAGTCTGGCCCATCGCGTTCGCCACCGCGGCCGGACTGGCCAAAATCGATCCGGCCTGGTTCAAGGTGGCACGCAATCTCGGCGCCCGGGCAACGCACATGTTGACACAAGTTATGCTGCCGGCAATCGCATTCGACGTTCTGACCGGCATTCGCCTCGCGCTCGGCGTTGCGTGGATCGTGCTCGTGCCAGCAGAGCTTCTCGGGGTTACCTCGGGTCTCGGCTATGCCATCAAAGATGCGCGCGAAACGCTTTCTTACAGCCATCTCACAGCGATGGTTCTCGTCATTGGGGTCATCGGCTATTTTCTCGATAGCGTCTGCGTGGTGCTTATCAAACGTTATAGTTGGCATCACCGGGGGGCATGAATGTTGAGGAAAGGAAATACAATGATGAAGGGTGTTGAGCCATGAACACTGGCGCCGCACCTGCCGGGACAATACGCGCCGCGGTCGATGCTACCCCGCACTTTATGAAGATGACGGGTCAGGGCCTGTTCAACTTTTTCGGGGGCCTTGCGATCCTGTTCGTGCTTTGGGAGATCGGAATCCAGTTTATCGCCTACAATCCCGCGACGGCGCATTTTTCCGCTTTCGGGCCTATCCCGGCGCTCCGTGCGATCGCAACGATGTGGGAGGAGGGGGCGATCCAGCGTGGAATATTGTCCAGTGGCTATCGCCTGGGCGCCGGGCTTCTTATCGCCATCGCCATCGGGGTACCGATTGGCATCTTCATGGGCCGCAGCAGAACTTTCCGAGAGTTGAGCAATTCACCGTTCCAGTTGCTGCGCATGATCAGCCCACTTTCCTGGGAGCCGATCGCCGTGATTGTATTCGCGGGATGGAACCAGGCGATTATTTTCCTTATCGCGATTGCTTCGGTCTGGCCCGTCACATTTGCCACCGCCGCCGGACTGGCCAAGGTGGACCCCGCATGGTTCAAGGTATCGCGCAATCTCGGGGCCAGCCGATGGCACATGCTCACACAGATTATCGTGCCGGCGATCACCTTCGACGTTCTAACCGGCTTTCGTCTCGCCCTCGGTGTCGCGTGGATCGTAATCGTGCCGGCGGAGTTTTTCGGTGTGACCTCGGGCCTCGGCTA
>JAOTWF010000086.1 GCA_029863005.1 Gammaproteobacteria bacterium
GTTCGAGGACCGGTTGTTGATTCCCTCGCCGACAGATGTTCCCACCTACAATCTCAAGCCTGAAATGAGCGCGCCGAGGCTTACCGAGGAAGTGGTCAAGGCCATACGCACCGCGCATTACGATGTGATTATCTGCAACTTCGCCAATCCCGATATGGTGGGCCATTCCGGTGATTTTGACGCCACCGTGAAAGCCATCGAGGCCGTGGATCAGTGTCTCGGGAACATTTACAAAGCCGTCAAGGAATGCCGTGGCGAGATGTTAATCACCGCCGATCACGGCAATGCCGAGCAGATGTTCGACCTCGAGACCGGCCAGCCACACACGGCGCACACCACCAACCCGGTGCCATTCCTTTATATCGGCCGCCCTGCGACGCTGGCGCCGAGCGGCGCACTCGAGGATATCGCCCCCACCATGCTGTACCTGCTGGGCCTGCCCGTGCCGTCTGAGATGACCGGACATCCACTGATCACCCTGCAAAGCGCACAGCCGGCAACCGCAGAAGGCCGCGCCTGACGGAAACGGTGCGTTCTAGCCGCTTATTCACGAGGCCTCCCAAGAGAAACCGCCTCCCGTCCGGGTTCGCTTTCCTGGGAACGGGCTTATGCCTGTGCACGATCTTAAGCGCACTGTTGAATCCGGTAATCGCAGCCAAGCCGGATGACGGCGATGAAGAACGGCTGAAAAAACTCCGCGTGCGCATCGAGTCGCTTCAGGAAAAACTCAATGAAACACGCGGACGACGAGATGACGTACGCGAGGAAGTCCGCGGGCTCGAGCGCCGCATCGGGGGCCTGCTGCACAACCTGCGCAAAACCGATATCGAACTGCGTTCGAATGAAAAAAAGCTGAAGAATCTCGTGGCACGCGCCGAACGGGAACGTGGCCATCTGAGTGCTCATCGACAGCAGCTTTCGCGACAGATTTACACGGCCTACCTCATGGGTCGCCAGGAATATCCCAAGCTGTTGCTGAACCAGCAAGATCCGGCGCAGGTCTCGCGAGTCGTCACGTATTACCAGTATCTCAACCGGGCTCGAACCGAACGTATCGATAAGATCCAGACGGGTCTGGTGAAACTTGAAAAACTTGAACAGGAAATACTCGAACAGCGCCGTCATCTTGAAAAATTGCGAACCAGTCAACATGATCAAAAAATGGCCCTCGAGAACTCGCGCACGCGTCGAGGTGAGTTGCTCGCCAGCCTTAACCGCGAGGTGCGTGACCAGTCACGGCAGATTGACCGGTTGCGCGCGGATCAAAAGCGCCTGGAGCAACTGGTGGAAGGACTGAAAACGGTTCTGCCCGACCCCCCGCTCCCGCCGCCTGGCGCCAAGACATCTTTCGCCAAGCTCCGGGGGCGTCTGCCGTTGCCCACACGCGGCTCGATCCTGGCGCGCTTTGGCGGGAGCAAAAATCTGGGGAATCTCAAGTGGCGCGGTCTTCTGATCGGTGGCCAGGAGGGGCAAAATATCACTTCCGTGTATCGCGGACGCGTCGTGTTTGCTGACTGGTTACGGGGTTTTGGGCTACTCTTGATTCTGGACCACGGAGATGGCTATATGACGCTGTACGGCCACAATCAAAGCCTGCACAAGGGAGTTGGCGACTGGGTCGAGGCCGGTGAAATCATTGCCAGCCTGGGCAATACCGGTGACATGACGCGACCGGGCCTGTATTTCGAAATACGTCATAACGGAGAACCGCGCGATCCGCTGATTTGGTGCAAAGCCCGGTAGCCACCGCTTTTCCGCCGTCCGCCGTATGACGGGCGACATATCTAACGGAGTATCATCTAAATGAAACATGCAACACGCTATATTTTGGTCCTGTTTCTCGGGATGTTCGTGGGCGCCGCCCTCATCCTCGACATGGGCGTTCTGGCCGAGCGTGAACCGGGCAAAGAGGCGCTGGCACCGCTGCCGCTGGACGAACTGCGCACCTTCACCGAGGTCTTCAGCCGCATCAAGGCCGACTACGTCGAACCCGTCGAGGACAAGAAACTTCTCCAAGACGCCGTCCAGGGAATGCTCTCGGGACTGGATCCACATTCCGCTTACCTTGATTCGGAAAGTTTTCGCGATATGCGCGTGGAGACCGAAGGCCAGTTCGGTGGGCTGGGAATTGAAGTCACCATGGAGAACGGTTTTGTCAAAGTCGTCTCGCCGATCGAAGACACCCCTGCCGCACGCTCCGGCGTCAAACCCGGCGATCTCATCATCCGGCTCGACGACAAGGCCGTCAAAGGCATGACGCTGACCGAGGCGGTGCGGGTCATGCGTGGCAAGCCGGGAACCGATATTACGCTGACCATCGTGCGTGAAGGAGCCATTAAACCTCTCAAGGTCACGCTCACGCGTGCCGTCATCAAGATTCAGAGCGTGAAAAGTCGCGTGCTCGAACCCGGTTTCGGCTACGTGCGCATCACTCAGTTCCAGGCCGGCACTGAAAAGGGCCTCGCCGACGTCATTAAGAAGCTGGAGGTAGAAAACAAAGACAAACTCCGTGGGATGGTGCTCGACCTGCGCAACAATCCTGGCGGGGTACTCAACGCTGCCGTCGGCGTGAGCGACGCTTTTCTCGACAAGGGGCTGATCGTCTACACCGAAGGTCGCGTGGCCGACTCCAAGATGAAATTGTCCGCTACGCCGGGCGATCTGCTGAACGGTGCCCCCATCGTGGTGCTGGTCAACGGTGGCTCGGCATCAGCGTCGGAAATCGTCGCGGGAGCCCTGCAGGACCACAAGCGCGCCGTCATCATGGGCACGAAAAGTTTCGGCAAGGGATCGGTGCAAACCATTGTCCCGGTGAGTAACGGCGCGGCGCTGAAGATCACGACCGCGCGCTATTACACACCGAACGGTCGCTCGATCCAGGCCTCGGGAATCGTGCCGGACATCGTCACGGAAGAAGCCAAGATTACCAAAAGCGAAACCAGTGATCGGCTGAGAGAAGCCGATCTGGCGCGCCACTTGGATAATGGCGAAGAGACTCCCTTGCCGAAAGTAGAGCCGAAAAAGGAAGATAAGAAAGAAGGTAAGCTGAACAATGAAACCGGTAAGTCACCGGTAACAGAAGATTATCAACTGCAGGAAGCACTAAATCTTCTCAAGGGCATCAGCTTCTTCAGGGCCCAGAGCAACTGACAGGCACGCATGGCGTCGGTCCTGGTTCCCCTGGCGCAAGGCATGGAAGAACTGGAGGCCGTCACCATCATCGATCTGCTGCGGCGCGCCGGCATCGAAGTAGTTACGGCGGGTTTGGATGCCAATCCGGTTAAAGGCAGCCGCGGCACGGTCGTGATTCCTGACACCACGTTCGATTTCGCGCTTGAGCGTCAGTACGACATGATCGTGCTCCCGGGCGGGTTGCCCGGGGCCACGAACCTTGAAGCGGACTCACGCATTATTTCGTTGGTAAAAAAAATGGCGGGCGATGATCAGTTCACCGCCGCCATCTGTGCAGCGCCCAAGGTTCTGGCCCGCGCCGGTGTACGGAAGGTAAACGGGCAACGTCTTACCCCGGTGTGCTGGATCCGGCACAATGGCCGCAGGTGCGCCAGGAGAATCTCGCCGTGGTTACCAACGGCAAGGTCATCACCTCGCGAGGACCGGGCACAGCCATGGATTTTGCATTGGAACTGATTAGGTTGCTCGCCGGTCAAGACAAGCGCAACCAGGTGGAAGCCGGGTTACAGCGCGGATATTAAAATATCGTTATTTAAAACCGAAACGCGTACCAAACAAGATGCGGCTGCGCTCCAGACTGTAGGGATCCAGGCTGCTGCTGGAACTCTCGCCCAAACCGTAGCTGGCCTCCGCCTGGAGACTGAAATCGCGTTGTATCTGCCATTTCCAACCCGCCGAAAGCAATGATCGGTCGCCGCTGCGCGGTGTGTTCAGTAGCGTCTCATCGGTGGTATCAAACTGGCTGCGCTGCATCTTGAATGAGACGTATGGGGTATGCGACTGAAACAGGGTCAAGCTGCCACCCACCGTAAAGCCGTAATAGCGGCGACCCAGATGCCGGTAAATTTCTTCCCGCGCCATTTCATCCCCGATAAAAACGCTTCCGGTGATACTTGGCCGAACAGCGCTCGGCAATACACTGGTCCAAGAAAAGGCCGCGCGGGTATCATACGTGTCCAGCGGAGCAGAATAGATAGCCGTCCCTTCACCATGTTCAGCCGACACGGCAAACGAGTTCATCGCATTCAGGCGATGCTGCCAGGCCACACCAAACATATTGAGTCGCCCGGGTGAGGATTCTGGCTTGGAAGAAAAACTGCTAGCCCGCGCACGGAATGATTCGAACTCGCCATAGAAACGTACGGTATTGGCTTCCAGTTTGGGATCACTGCTCTCCAGCGAATAACCTTCCCCCAGGGAATTCTGCCAGGAATTGGAGAGGTTGACGCCAAAAGAGGTGTAATCCGCCGGATTCAGCGGCCGCACTTTGGGCACGCCCAGAGAACCAGCACCAGAAAAGGGGGAGTCATTAAACCAGGAAAGTTTCCCGGAAGGTGCGGACAAAGCCGTCCCGCCAACCATCATCAGGGCCGCGCCCGCCACCAGGGATTTTGAGAAAGTTCTCATGATACGATGAAATCGTCTCTCTATATATTAATGCATATTAGCATATTCCAGGCAACAGACCGAACTACCGCTGGTCACTGATTTCAGCGCGGCCAGCCGCGCAGCAGCGTGAAAGCGCCCGCCGCGGCAAGCGTCCATCCCGCGACTCGCTTCCACGTCCACATGTCAGCAGACGTAATATCCATTCCAAGCCATAAAGCACTGGTAATCAGCAAACCGCTGCCGGCGATGGCAAAATAGAGCCGTCGCTGGTTCTGGCGCATTTGAAGCAGCTGTTGCTCCAGATCTCGCACGCGCGCTTCCCGAGATGTGTCCATTTCGCTGATGCGCCGAAGACTTTCATGCATTAACGTCGGCATTTGCGGCAGCATTGCCCACCATTTGGGAAATTCCTGGCGCAGGCTGTTCAGGAAGGCGCGGGGGCCCATGTGCTCGCTCATCCAGCGTTCGAGAAAGGGCTTGGCGGTTTCCCACAAGTCGAGATCGGGATAAAGCCGCCGGCCCAGGCCTTCAATGTTGAACAGCGTTTTTTGCAGCAGTACCAATTGGGGCTGGATTTCCATATTGAAACGCCGCGCCGTCTGGAACAGGTGCAGCAGAAACCGGCCGAAGGAGATTTCCTTGATGGGCCGGGCGAATACCGGCTCGCAAACGGTGCGGATCGCCGCCTCGAATTCCACCAGACGCGTGCCCAATGGCACCCAGCCGGCCCGCAGATGGGCGTCGGCCACGGCATGGTAGTCGCGGTTAAAGAATGCCAGGAAATTCTCCGCCAGAAACCGTTTGTCCTTCTCGCCGAGCGTGCCCATGATGCCGAAATCCACGGCCCGGTACTGGCCTTCCGGCGAAACAAAGATGTTCCCCGGATGCATGTCGGCGTGAAAAAAGCCGTGACGGAAGGCCTGCGTGAAAAATATCTCCACGCCGTTATGCGCCAGTTTGCGCATATCGATGCCGGCGGCTTTCAGGCCTTCAATGTTGCTGACGGGAATGCCGTGGATGCGCTCCAGCACCATCACCGTGCGGCGCGTCAGATCCCAGTAAACCTTGGGCACATACAACAGGTTCGAGCCCTCGAAATTGGCCCGCAGGCGGCTAGCGTTCGCCGACTCCACCCGCAAGTCGAGTTCATCGTGGATGGTCTTGTTGAACTCATCCACGACTTCGACCGGACGCATCCGGCGCAAGTCTTCGGCATAACGCAGGGCCAATCGAGCCAGCAGATACAACAGATCCAGATCGCGCTCAATCACCTCATCGATGCCGGGACGCAGCACCTTCACCGCCACCTCGGCGCCGTCGTGCAGCCGCGCGATATGAACCTGTGCCACCGAGGCCGAGGCGATGGGTTCGCGGTTGAACTCGCTGAACCAGGTTTCGAGCTTGCCCCCCAGGGCCTGCTCGATAAGGCGCACCGACTCTTCGCCGGAAAACGGCGGCACACGGTCCTGGAGCCTCGCAAGCTCATCCGCAATATCCTCCGGCAACAGATCCGGACGGGTAGACAGCATCTGGCCGAACTTGACGAAGACCGGTCCCAATTCCTCGAGCGCCTCGCGCAAACGTACACCGCGGGGAATGTTGCGCCGCGCAAACATCCGCCACGGCGCCAGCCGCAGCAGCAGGCGATAGGGGCGGAACAGATGAATGGCGGTAACGAATTCGTCAAGATCGTGGCGCACGAATATCTGCGTGATACGAAGCAGGCGACCGATCTGGCGCAAACGCATCATCTTGCCGTCCCACGCAAACGCGCCAGGCGTTTTTCCAGGTTTTCCAGATCGCACTGCAGGATCTCCACGGATTGCCGGAAGGTCTCGGCCCGCGCGCGCACCGGCAGCAGGCGGCTTTCTTCCTGGAGGTATTCGGCGAAATCTTGTTTCAGCGTGTTAAGCGTCTGTCTCGACCAGCCGCCCAGATCCCGCCAAACATTGCCCAGCTGATGCGCCGGGACATCGCCGAGTACTCGCGCGACCTGCTCCTCCCAGTCGAAATCGGCCTCCTCCAGCAGACGCTGGAAACGCTGGCCGAGATCAATATCACCGCTGATCTGCACTTCACCCGAGGTCACGATGTCCGGAAAGAAGCGGCGCAACGCGAACCGAAAAATAACGGGAATATCCCCGGTAAGCGTGACATCCGGTTCGCGTTCAGGCCGATCACGTAACTGCAATCCCGATTCGTCCGGAAGCACAATGATCGTGAAGGGATGGTCACCTATAGTCTGCAGCCTGATGACTTTGCTTTTAAGTTCTGCAACGCGCGCACGCGAAGCAGAATCCAGGCGCAGCAGGCGATTGACGGTGGATTCCAGGAAGGCAATGAATGTCGTGTCAGCGTTCACACTATCCGGCCTGTGAAAAATACTGATTCAATACTTATAGGCTTTATGCAGGGCGACGATGCCGCCGGTCAGGTTGTAATACTGCACGCGCTCAAACCCGGCACTTACCATCATCCCCTTCAGCGTTTCCTGATCGGGGTGTTTGCGGATCGACTCCGCCAAATAGCGGTAACTGCCTTCGTCCTGTGCCACGACGCGCCCAAGCCAAGGTAGTACATTAAAAGAATAGGAATCATAAAGACGACTTACTCCCGGTGAGACGGGCCGGGAAAACTCGAGCACCAGCAGTGCGCCGCCCGGCTTCAGCACCCGGTACATGGACGCGAGGGCACGATCGATATGCGTTACGTTGCGCAACCCAAAGGCGATGCTCACGCGGTCAAAATAGTCGTCAGGAAACGGCAGATTCTCGGCATCCGTCTGCACGAAAGCAACATTACCCGCAAAACCTTCGTCCGCCAGACGGCGGCGGCCGATTTCCAGCATTGAACTGTTGATGTCGGCCAGCACCACCTGCCCGCGCCAGCCGACACGCAGGGCAAATTTCGTTGCCAGGTCGCCGGTCCCGCCCGCGACATCAAGCACGCGGAACCGGGCGCGTACACCACTCGCCTCCACCGCGTACTGCTTCCAAAGCCGGTGGATGCCAAGCGACATAAGATCATTCATCAGATCATATTTATTGGCGACTGAATGGAAGACGCTGGCAACGAGACCGTTTTTCTCGGTTTCCGGGACTTCGCGGAAGCCGAA
>JAOTWF010000021.1 GCA_029863005.1 Gammaproteobacteria bacterium
GTCGAGGGCGATGACATGAATAACCTGACGATTTACTTCGAAAACAGGGCCTCGCGCCAGACCTACCTCGACATGATTGTTGAGCAACCGGAACGGCATATGGCGAGCACGCTGAGCAACTCCACGGCCGACTATTCCCATTGAGGTTCCAACGGGCCTGAGCGGGTATTGGGCCCTGCCGAAACGGCAAACACGACCAGAATGGCGAGGAGCACGCGATGCAATGACGTGCTCCACCGCCCTGAAGCTAGGCTCTGATATCCCGCGTCCTTGGCTTCGTTCGTCAGACACATTAAATACCACCCTACTTCACAAGCTACACAAGGATACATATATGAAACAGTACTACTCAAATCCCCAGGAAACCGAGACTTCAGGTAAAGAAGTCTGCGACCGTGTGACAGAATTGACCGGCCAGGGCTGGGATCGCAGCAAATCCCAGGCGTTGGCAGTAAACGAAGGCGTTGATTTCAACGATAAACATTGGGAAGTGATTGTTTTCCTGCGCAATTATTATCTGGAGCATGGCCTGCCAATCACGGCGCGGACAACCGCCGGCGCTCTCAATCAAAACTTTTCCGGCCAAGGTGGCACCAAGTACCTGAACCGGCTTTTTGTCGGTGGACCGGTTACGCAAGGCAGCCGGCTCGCCAATCTGCGCACCCCGGCATTTGCCACCGACCTTTCGCATGGCTCACGCTACTGAGACGGCCGGGCTCGAAAAATAACGGAAGCAGTCTTTCGTCTACTTAAGTTTTTTTTGAGGAAATGCACTTATGGAAGGCATCAGCGACATCAGAATCATGGGCATCGACGAAAAGCGCCCGCCGCGGATCAGCAAGAAACCTTACATCGATCTCTGCTTCCGGCTCACGCACAAGGCGCCGGTTGATTGGTGTCGGGAGTTCACCGATGACCAATCCAAAAATGAATTTCCGGCAAAGATAAATATTGATGAGTGCCTGTACATCGAAACCTGGGTCCGCTCGCCGGACGAGATCGTCGAGCACTTGCAGATCCTCAAGAAAGCCGTGGCGTTGTGCAACACGCGCTACATTGAAAAGGTCGAGGCGAGTCAGCGCGACCGGGACAGCGGCAATACGGCTCTCGCCAACGAAGCCGGCCCGCAAGGACAACTGAACCGCATCATCGCGGGGCTGGACTTCAGCGACTGACGTTGCGCCCCATCGTAGCGTTACACGCTTTTTCAGCACTTAATCTTCAATCCTGCTGCCTCATGTATTCGTTCGCGGCAACCTGCGACTCCAGCATCTCCCAACGGGCGTAACAAGCTTCGAGCTCTGCGCTCACGGCTTGCAGGCGTGCGAGCGTGGCAGTGATGGTCTCATTCGGCTGCTGGTAGAAATCGGCGTGGCTGGCGGAAGCCTGCAGGCGTCCCTGCTCTGCTTCCAGCGTTTCAATCTTTGCCGGGAGGGCGTCGAGCTCGCGCTGATCCTTGTACGACAGCTTTCGGGATTTGGTGCGCGGGGTTTCCGGCGCGGGCTTGGCAAGCTTGGCGGGGGATTCGGGTTTGTGCGCCGGCTTTATTTGTCGCAGCCAATCGGTATAACCGCCGACATATTCATTGACGCGTCCGCCACCTTCGAACACCAGCGTGCTGGTGACGGCGTTATCCAGAAACGCGCGGTCGTGGCTGACCAGTAACAGCGTGCCCTGGTATTCAAGCAGCAGTTCTTCCAGCAGTTCGAGGGTTTCCACGTCCAGGTCGTTGGTCGGCTCGTCCATCACCAGCAAATTGGCCGGTCGTGCGAACAGCCGTGCCAACATCAAGCGGTTGCGCTCACCACCGGAAAGCGTGCTCACCGGGGAGCGCAGCCGCTCCGTGGGGAACAGGAAATTCTGCAAATAGCCGGCAACATGCTGGCTGCGGCCGTTGACGGTCACTGTCTGGCTGCCTTCACCCACGCTGTCCATTACCATGGCGTCCGGGTCAAGGCTCTCGCGCTGTTGGTCGAAATACGCCACCTGCAACCGGGTGCCGCGACGCAGCTTACCGCGGGTCGGTTCCCGTTCGCCCAACAGTAACTGGATCAGCGTGGATTTGCCGGCGCCATTGGGACCGACGATGCCAATGCGGTCGCCGCGCATGATGCGCGTTGAGAAATCCTTGATGACCACGTTGTCGCCGAAACTGAAATCGACGTGCTTGGCCTCGAATACCAGCTGGCCGGACAACTCGCCCTCCTCCAATTTCAGGCTCACCTTGCCCACGCGATCACGACGCTGGCGGCGCTTTTCGCGCAGGGCCTCGAGCGCGCGCACCCGGCCTTCGTTGCGCGTGCGCCGCGCCTTCACGCCCTGACGGATCCACGCCTCTTCCTGGGAAAGTTTCTTGTCAAAGAGCGCATTGTGCTGCGCTTCCACCACGAGCTGGTTTTCCTTGCGGCGCAGATAGTCGTCGTAATTCCCGGGCCAGGAAGTGAGCTCGCCGCGGTCCAGTTCGATAATCCTCGTGGCCAGGCGCTTTAAAAATGCGCGGTCGTGGCTAACAAACAGCAGCGCACCATTGTAGTTCACCAGAAATTCTTCCAGCCAGGTGATGGCTTCGATGTCCAGGTGATTGGTCGGCTCATCGAGCAGCAGCAGGTCCGGCTCGCACACCAAAGCACGCGCCAGCATCACGCGCCGGCGCCAGCCGCCCGAGAGCGAATGCACGCTGGCATCACCGTCGAGATTGAGGCGCGAGAGCACCATCTCCACTCGCTGCTCCAGCCGCCAGCCATCGCCAGCCTCGAGCGCGTGCTGCAACTGTGAAAGGCGCGCCGTTAGCGCCGAGCTGGGCGCGTGTGCGAGTTCGGTGGCGACGTGGTGGTATTGCGAGATCACGTTCCCCAACTCGGCCAGTCCGCCGGCGACGATGTCGAACACGGATTCCTCACTGTCGGGGCTGACTTCCTGCGCCAGGTGCGCAATGCGCGTGCCGGGGCGGATCCAAATACTGCCGTCGTCAGGGGCAGCTTCGCCGCTCAACAGGCGGATCAGGGACGACTTGCCCTCGCCGTTGCGCCCGACCAGGCAAAGCCGTTCACCGCGGTCAATTTCAAGCTGGGCATGCTCCAGCAATGCACGGTGGCCATAGGCCAGGGAAACCTTTTCGAGACGCAGCAGAGGCATGGAGATGATATCTGGCGATTCGGAATTGAATTCTTCCGGGATAGAACCCGATCTGACGACGACGCATGAATTAAGGCTATTAATTATCTCAGAATCTAGTCGAATATCTCTAGATATCCATTTGATTCAATATTGATAAGTGAGTGGTGCCCGGGGCCGGACTCGAACCGGCACGGAGGTTGCCCTCCAAAGGATTTTAAGTCCTTTGCGTCTACCAATTTCGCCACCCAGGCACGGGGCTGAGTGTATACGGCCGGGGGGACCGTAGGAAGAAAATGGGAAAATGGAGGCTGGGGTCGGAATCGAACCAGCATAGGCGGCTTTGCTGTATTTCCGGGCCGAGTAACAGTAACAATATAACAACAGCAAATCTTTCAAGGATTTACCGAATCGGCAACAAATCCCAACACTGTGAATTATTGAAGCAGTTGCCCCAAATTTACCCCACGGCGATGATACGCATCCACGGCAGTACGGAATGTTTGGGATTGATTGGGGTTATGGGTATGGCACAAAACAATAATCAGGGCATCAAAGCCACCGAGACCCATATGCTACGCGCTCTTCTTGTCGCATTTTTCCTTCTCGGCGTTACTACAACGGCATGGGCTGATTTTGAGAAAGGTGTTATGGCTTTCGAGCGCAAGGACTACGCCACTGCTCTTAAAGAATTCACAGCGGCTGCCATGCAGGGGAATGCCAACTCCCAATTTGACCTCGGCCTCATGTATGACGAAGGCTTAGGCGTGCCGCAGGATTACGCCGAGGCGGTAAAGTGGTACCGCATGGCGGCGGAACAAGGACATGCCTCAGCCCAACACAACCTCGGCGTCAGTTATGACAAAGGGTTAGGCGTGCCGCAGGATTACGCCGAGGCGGTGAAATGGTACCGCCAGGCGGCGGAACAAGGGGATGCCTCGGCGCAACACAACCTCGGCGTCATGTATCTTAAAAGCCGGGGCGTGCCACAGGATAACGCCGAGGCGGTGAAGTGGTTCCGCCAGGCGGCGGAACAAGGGGAAGCCAAGGCCCAACACAGCCTCGGCGTCATGTATGCGGAAGGCATCGGCGTACCGAAGAATCATGCCGAGGCGGTGAGGTGGAACCGCAAGGCAGCGGAACAAGGGAATGCCAAGGCCCAGGCCTTCCTCGGTACCATGTATGACGAAGGCATCGACGTAACACAGGATTATGGCGAGGCGGTGAGGTGGTACCGCCAGGCAGCGGAACAAGGGAATGCCTCAGCTCAACTCAACCTCGGCGTGATGCATGTCAAAGGCAAAGGCGTGCCGCGGGATGATGCCAAAGCGGTGAAGTGGTACCGCAAGGCAGCGGAACAAGGGAATGCCTCAGCTCAACTCAACCTCGGCGTGATGTATAGCGAGGGCAAAGGCGTGCCGCAGGATTATGTCGCGGCACATATGTGGTTTAATTTGGCGAGCGCAGGGGGCAATGGAGAAGTTAGAGATCATGCCGTAACAGGCCGCAATGGCGTGGCCACCAAGATGACGCCTGACTTAATCGCCGAAGCACAACGACTGGCACGGGAGTGGAAACCAAAGAAATCCAGCGCTAAATAAACGATTAGTTACGCGCCCTCACCTTTATTTGTCCGCCACTGCTTGTAATTTGGAGGCTGGGGCCGGAATCGAACCGGCGTAGACGGCTTTGCAGGCCGCTGCATAACCACTCTGCAACCCAGCCAGATCCTGGAAGAAAATAGGGAGGACCCGGCTATGGGTGCCTCCCCGAGTGTCTGGAGCGGGAAACGAGGTTCGAACTCGCGACCTCAACCTTGGCAAGGTTGCGCTCTACCAACTGAGCTATTCCCGCGTGAGGACGAGCATTGTAAGGACGGCCCGCCCGCTGTCAAGCAATGAACCTGATATTTCCTTGTAGTTTAGCGACTTATGCGAGTGTGTGGGTGGCTGACTCACAGATTTCTTGTGTGCGTTGCGCGCAGGTTAGAAAAACTATTTGCTTGTAGCCAGGAGTTAGGAACTAACCGCTCAGAAACTGAGTTATCGTGGTCAGGCTAAGCGACTGCATCCTGATGGCTTGTAGATGCGCTCTTTCGAGGCCGGGTCCTTAACCAATTTATTCAGCGGGCGTCTCGGGCGGGGGGCAAATTCACCGCCACAGTTCGGGCATATGCCCTTCAGAGCAGTCTCGACACAGGTTGCACAGAAGGTGCACTCGTAGGAACAGATACGCGCTTCCGTAGAATCCGGTGGGAGGTCTTTGTTGCAGCATTCACAGTTGGGGCGCAGCTGGAGCATGACAGCCTCCTGAAATGACAGAAAGGCGGAAAAATAAGTTGATCAATTAATTTAACGGATATTCAAATCTATTTGAAATTATTATGAAAAGTTTACCCTTATCGCGGGGCGATGAGATTGGGCCAAGCGGCCTTGAGATAAGCGAGCATGGACCACAGAGTCAGCGCCCCGGCGAGATAGAGAAGAATTTCACCAATCCGGAAAACCGGCAGGCCCCACAAGGATTGTTGCCACAACAGGAATGGGATCGCGACCATTTGCGAGATTGTTTTGATCTTTCCCAGGAAGGACACGGCCACATGCGAACGTTTGCCTACTTCTGACATCCACTCACGCAGGGCCGAAACGGTGATTTCACGTCCCACGATGACCAGCACCACTACGGCAAACAGTCGGATATCCAGCACATGTGCCTGCACCTTGGGGTCGGCCACCAGCATGACCAGCGCCGCCGCGATCATGAGCTTGTCCGCCACCGGGTCCAGGAAGGTTCCAAAGTGCGAGGTTTGCTGGAGTTTGCGCGCCAGGTACCCATCCAGCCAGTCGGTAAGTGCCGCCAGGACAAAGAGTCCCGTCGCGAGCATGTGGGACATCGGGTGGGTCCAGTAGTACGCCACGATAAACGCCGGGATCAGGGCGATGCGCAGTAGTGTCAGGACATTGGGGGCGTTTAGCAGCATTTCTTTTATTATTCCTCGCCGTGGAAGGCGTCGTAAATCTTTTGCGCGAGCTGCGGGCTGATGCCCGGCACGCGTGTGAGGTCCTCAACACCGGCGCGGGCGACTTCACGCAGCCCGCCGAAGTTCTTGAGCAGCGCCTGTCGCCGCCGCCCACCGATGCCCGGAATCTGCTCCAGGGTTGAGGTAGTGCGTGCTTTTCCTCGGCGCGCCCGGTGCCCGGCGATGGCGAAGCGATGGGCCTCATCGCGGATCTGCTGAATCAGGTGCAGCCCAAGAGAAGTCGCGGGCAGTATAGTGGGCCGCCTGGAACCGGACAAGAAAAGCTGCTCCTGCCCTGGTTTTCGTTCGCGCCCCTTGGCCACGGCCACGAGTTTGAGGCCTTCCACCTGCAATTCCTGCATCACGCCTTCGGCGGCCGAGAGCTGGCCCTTGCCGCCGTCGATGAGCAGAAGATCGGGCAGCTTGCCCTCGCCTTCCTTCACCTTGCGGTAGCGGCGCGTCAAGGCCTGGGTCATGGCGCCGTAGTCATCACCCGGCTCGATGCCCTCGATATTGAAGCGCCGGTAATCCGATTTCACCGGTCCACCGGCATCGAAAACCACGCATGAGGCCACCGCGGCCTCGCCCATGGTGTGGCTGATGTCGAAGCATTCAATGCGCTCAGGGGTGGATTCAAGATGCAAAGCATCGCGCAGCGCCTCGAAACGGCCTTGCACGTCAATTTTGCCGGCAATATGGCGGCGCAGCGCATCTGTGGCATTGAACCTGGCCATCTGCACCCAGCGGCGCGGGGCACCGCGCGGGTTGACAATGAGAGAGATTTTTCGGCCGGCCTGTTCGCTGAAGCCGCGCTCGAGCAGCGGGCGGTCGACAATGGCTTCGCTCAGGTAAATTCGCACCGGAATGGTGCGCCCGGAGAGGTAATATTGCGACAGGAACGCATCCAGGATTTCCCAGGAAGTGGATTCCGCGCCCATGCGCGGGAAAAATGCCTTGCTGCCGAGGTTTTGCCCGGCACGGATCCAGGTCACGACAATACAGGCAGCTTGTGGTGTCGCGGAAATAGCCAGCACGTCGGCGTCCCCGCCCTCCGCGGTGATGTATTGCTTTTCCTGAATGCGCTTTAACATCGCGATGCGGTCGCGCAACAGCGCCGCCGTTTCAAAATCCTGCTTGTCCGAGGCCTGTTCCATTTCCTTGATGCTGTCGCGGATCAAATTCTGGCTTTTGCCTTCCATGAACATCACCGCCTGCTGTACATCGGCCGCGTAGCGCTCGGGTGTGATGAGGTCCACACAAGGGCCAGAGCAGCGCTTGATCTGGTATTGCAGGCAGGGGCGCGAGCGGTTGCGGAAAAAGCTGTCCTGGCACTGGCGCACACGGAAGATCTTTTGCATCAGATTCAGCGTCTCGCGCACGCCGTAGGACGATGGGTACGGGCCGAAGTAATGCCCCTTTTCGCGCTTGGCGCCGCGATGGAAACCAATTCGCGGGTATTTCTGACCCTCGGAGACGAAGATATACGGGTAGCTCTTGTCGTCGCGCAACAGGATATTAAAACGCGGATGGAGCGTTTTAATAAGGTTATTTTCCAGCAGCAGCGCTTCGGTTTCTGTGTGCGTGACGGTGATCTCGACGTCGTTGACTTGTTGCATGAGCAGCAGTACACGCGCTTCCAGGCCACTGCCCCGAAAATAACTCTGCACCCGCTTTCGCAGGTTGCGCGCCTTGCCGACGTACAGCACCTCGCCTTTCCCGCCCAGCATGCGATAGATGCCGGGCTTCGGCGGCAGGGACATGATTAAGGATTTCGGATGTTCAACGGGCATGGCTCACACGGGGAGCAGTTCACGCGCTTGGCGCACGATGGCATCGAACATCTCCGCCGTCAGGCGTTTGGTCTGGGTGTTGTAGCGGCTGCAGTGATAGGAATCGAGCAACTGCAGACCGTTGGGCAGTTCATAATGCGCGCCGTGCACGAATTTATATTCCTTGCGCTTGAGTTTGCTCGCCAGCAATGCCGACTCGTGCGCGATGTTACCAAGCGCGAGCAGCACGCTTCCTGGCGCGAGTTTTAAGAGTTCGGTCTGGAGATAAAGATTGCAGGTGGCGATTTCCGCCGGCAACGGTTTGTTTCCCGGCGGCAAGCATTTGACGGCGTTGGTGATGCGACAGTCTTTAAGCCTCAATCCATCGCGCGGGTGTTTCGATTCACGCCGATCGGAGAAGCCGTGGCGGTACAACGTTTCGTACAAAAGAATGCCAGCGTGATCGCCGGTGAACGGCCGCCCGCTGCGGTTGGCGCCGTGCATGCCGGGTGCGAGCCCGATAATAAGCAGGCGTGCCATCGGGTCGCCGAATGGCGGTACCGGCCGCGCATAGTACGTCGGGTACATGTCGCGGATGTTGGACAAATGACTCGCCAACCGCGGACAGGCCAGGCAGTCGTGATTGAATTCGGGCATTGGATCGCACAGACGAAACGTACGCCGCCATCCTAGCGAACTTCGGGATCAAACGACAGAAGGAAAAACTTGGGGGAAAACCGGAATGCGTCGGGATCAGCTTATCCGCACCATGTTGGTGCCGTAGAAGATCTCCGCCATCTCGTGCTTCAGGCGGTTCGAGACGATCTTGTGCTCCTGTGGCGGAAGCTCGGTTTCCTTCACGCCGAACAGATAATTGTCGAGCTTGGAGTCTTTCAGCATCATCTTGGTGTGGAAAATGTTTTCCTGGTAGACGTTCACGTCCATGGCCTGGTACTTAGCGAGTGTGTTCTTGTCGACGAAATTCTGGATCGAATTGATCTTGTGGTCGATGTAATGCTTGGTGCCTTTCACGTCGCGGGTGAAGCCGCGTACGCGATAATCAATGATCACGATGTCCGACTCGAATTTGTGGATCAAGTAATTCAACGCGCGCAGCGGCGAGATCTTGCCGCAAGTGGAAACGTCTATATCGGCGCGAAACGTGGCGAAACCGTTGTCAGGATGTGACTCCGGGTAGGTGTGCACGGTGATGTGGCTTTTGTCGAGATGGGCCACGACGGATTCTTTCACTGGATGCCCGTTCTCGAACAGGCTTCCCTGTGCGCCGCGATTTTGCGGATGGCGTGCGGCGTCGGGAATCGGGCCGGGCGCCTCGGGGTTCAGCGGCTCTTCCTGAATCGGCAATTCGGAGATGAGCATGGTGACGCTCGCGCCCTGCGGGTCGTAATCCTGGTGCGCAATGTTGAGGATGTTGGCGCCGATGATGTTGGCCACATCGCTCAGGATGCTGGTCAATCGCTCAGCATTGTACGCCTCGTCGATGTACTCGAGGTATTCCTTCTGGGCTTGCTCGCTGGGGGCATAGCAGATGTCGTAGATGTTGAAACTCAGCGTTTTGGTGAGGTTGTTGAAGCTCTCGAGCCGAAGCTTTTTGAGCGGCTTTAACAGATCCAATTCCTAATACCCCCGGCGGAAAATCCGCGATTGATTAACGCTAATTATCGGACATCTACAGCGTGAATCAAATATTATTTTGCCTTCAGGCGATACCGGTGACCGCACGTACCGCGTCGCGATACGACGGATCCTGCGCCAACGCCATGCGCGTCGGATGCTCGCGCCCGTGCATGCGCACCAGGCGCAGATGCGACACCGGATCGTCGTGCTCTCCCAGCCCTTCCAGCACCTGATCGGCGGCCGCGGTGTCGTTGCACACCAGCACCATGTCGCAGCCGGCAGAAAGTGCCATTTTTGCGCGTGCCACGACGTCTCCGACGACCTTGGCACCCTCCATGGACAGATCGTCGCTGAAGATGACTCCCTGGAAGCCCAATTGTTCGCGCAGGATCTTGCGCAGCCAGATGCTCGAATACCCGGCCGGAAGCGCATCCACCCTGGGATAGACAACGTGCGCCGGCATGATGCCCTCAACTCCGAAGTGGATCATACGCTCGAACGGCACCATGTCCTCGGCCTGGATGTCCACCAGCATGCGATCGTCCACCGGCAGCGCCAGGTGCGAGTCGGCCGCGACCGCCCCGTGGCCGGGGAAATGCTTGCCGGTGGCGGCCATCCCGGCGTGATGCATGCCGAGCATGTAAGCATGGGCGAGATCAGCCACGGTCTCCGGATGGGAGTGAAACGCCCGATCGCCGATCACCTGGCTCATGCCGCGGTCGAGGTCGAGCACCGGTGCGAAGCTGAAATCGATCCCAATAGCGCGCAATTCCGTGGCCATCAACCAGCCGCTGGTTTCGGCCAGCCGGCGTGCGCGTTTGGCGTTCTCCTCGTGAATGCGTCCGAGTTCCCGTATTGGCGGCAGCGCTGTGAAGCCCTCGCGGAAACGCTGCACCCGCCCGCCTTCATGATCCACCGCGACCAGCAATTGAGGCTCGCGCAGCACGTGGATCTCTTGCACCAGCCTCTCCGCCTGTGGGGGCGAAAAATAATTGCGTGAGAACAGGATGACGCCGCCCACGAGCGGATGCTGAAGGCGCTCGCGCTCTTCGGCCGTCAACTCCAGCCCCGCAAGGTCGAGCATGACCGGGCCGAGCGGCATGTCAGCCCTTGATGAGCACGCGCGTGCCAGGAGCGACGCGGTCAAAAAGCTCGATGATCTCGTTATTGCGCATCTTGATGCAGCCGCGCGAGCCGGGGACGCCCATTGGGTCCTCGTCCGGGCAACCGTGGATGTAGACGTAGCGGCGCATGGTATCGACGTTTCCGAGGCGATTTTTACCCGGTTCGCGCCCGCAGAGCCATAGGATGCGCGTCAGGATCCAGTCACGGTTGGGAAACGCGGCGCGAAGCTCTGGTGAGTACAGTTCCCCGGTTGGACGGCGCGAAATAAGCACCGAGTTGGGCGGCAATCCGGCGCCGATCTTGGCGCGGATGTAATGCTCCCCCCGCGGGGTTTTTTCGCTGTGTATCTCCTCCCCGGCACCGTTGCGGGCGCTTGAGATGCGGGCGTGCATGAGTGAATTGCCCTTTCCGTCCTTGAGCGTCAGGGTCTGGGCCGGAATATCGACTTCGATTGTGTGCGAGGACAAGGCCATTTCAAGATTTGATGAACAGCGCCATGGATTCAACATGGCTGGTCTGCGGGAACATGTCCATGACGCCAGCGGCGGTGAGGCGATAACCAAGCACCTGCACCAGATATTCGCTGTCGCGCGCCAGCGTTGCCGGATAACAGGACACGTAAACAATTCTAGACGGAAGCGGCTCGACCAGACTCTTGATGATCTCGATCGCGCCGCTGCGCGGCGGGTCGAGCAGCAACTTGTTCGCGGCGAAATGGTTCCACGACGCGTTAAAGCTTTCACGATATAAATCAGCGTGAACAAATTCGACGTTCATAATTTTGTTTAATTGCGCATTGGCTCGAGCGCGCTCGATCAGTGCCTTTTCGCTCTCCACACCCAGCACACGCCCGGCACGACGTGCCAAAGGAAGCGTGAAATTTCCCAGGCCGCAAAAGAGATCGAGCACAGCATCTTTAGCTGTCGGCTCAAGCAGCTCGACCACGCGCGCCACCATGGCGTTGTTGACGGCATCGTTGATCTGGATGAAATCGGCCGGCTCGAAGCGGATATCCACCTCGAAACCCGGGATTCGGTAATACAGTGGTTTGTGCACGCTTGGCCACAGGGGGGCAATCGAATCTGGCTTTCCGGGCTGAAGATAGATCCGAATACCGTTGGCTTCACCAAAGGCGGCGAGCCGCTCCCGGTCTTCGTAGGTCAACGGTACCAGGTGGCGGATAACCAGAGAGGAGGCGTTCGTGCCTCCCGCTACCTCGATCTGCGGGATGCGATCCGGACAGGAAAGCCCATCGATCAGCACGTGTAGCGCCGGCAACAGCGCTGAAACCATCGGTTCGAGCACAAGACAAGTCTCAAGATCCGCCAGGAAACTTTTGTTTTTTTGACGAAAACCTATGACCACGCCGCCGGCGCTCGCCACCTGACGCACCCCAAGACGTGCGCGCCGGCGATAGCCAAAAGCCGGACCGGTGATGGGCGCTAGCCAGGATTCGGGCTTTACCTTGCCAAGCAGCTCCAATTGTTCTGACAGAATCTGTTGTTTGGATTGAAGCTGAACCTCCGGGCGCATGTGCTGCAGGCCGCAACCGCCGCAGGTGCCGTAATGCGGGCATGATGGTGTCACCCTATCCGGACTCGGCTTGATTATTTCCACCACTTCTGCGGTGTCATAACGCTTTTGCCGGTGAAGATAGCGAAATCGCACGGTTTCCCCCGGCAGCGCGCCATCGATGAACACCGCCTTGCCATCGAGACGGGCCACTCCGCGGCAGTCGTGGCTGAAGGTGGTCACCGTGGCCACGGGATTTTCGGCGCTTGGCGGCGAATTGCTGTGGGGATTGGAGCCTTTCATCGCGAGCGTGGCCATTCTTAAGCCTATTTCCAGGCTTTGAGAAACTCGTTGAAGTGCGGTTTCCCGGCTTCGCGCAAGGTTTTGCGTACCAATTCAGATTCGCGCTTGTGTCCCGCCTCGTCGAGATTGCCGCGCATGAGTTCATAGCGCAGGTATATAAGATAAGTGTTGAGTGCATCGGTTTCGCAGTAATCGCGAATCTCTTTGAGATTGCCTTCCAAATACTGGCCCCAGACTTCGCTCCCATGGCGGCCGAGCTTGCCAGGCAAGCCCAGCAACAGCGCCATCTCATCGAGCGGTGCTACGGCACGCGGCTGGTAACCCGAGAGCACGTCCATAAGATCCGTGTGGCGCTCGTGGTAACGGCTTAAATAATTGTTCCACCGGAAGCTCTGATCGTCCGTGCCGTTTTCCCAGTAGCGCGGGGCGGAAATGCCATGCGCCAGCGCGCGGTAATGCAGCACTGGCATGTCAAACCCACCACCGTTCCAGCTCACCAGTGTCGGCGTGTATTTCTCGATGCCATCGAAAAAGCGGCGTATCAGATCAGCCTCGTCCGATTCAGCTTCCCCCAGCGACCAGACCGTGAGGCTGTCCTCGCGCCGCAGGACCGCTGAAATCGCCACCACGCGATGCAAATGATGGCGCAGAAACTCAGATTCACCCGTCTGCTCGCGGCGCTTCGCAAACATGACTTGCGCCGTGTCTTTGTCATTTAGGCCGTCAAGGCCGTAGAGCTTGCGCCCCAAGGCAACGTCGGGAACGGTTTCGATGTCAAAGGCAAGGACGTTCATCTTAATCCGGGAATACCTTGGTCGAGAGATAACGATCGCCGCGATCGCAGATGATAGTCACGATCACGGCATTCTTGACTTCCTGTGACAACCGCAGCGCTGCGAGTGTCGCACCGCCGGAAGAGATGCCGCAGAAGAGGCCCTCCTCACGCGCCAGGCGACGCGTCATGTCTTCCGCCTCGGCTTGCGTCACTTCCATGATGCGGTCTACACGCTTGGCGTCATAAATTTTTGGGAGGTATTCCTTGGGCCAGGCACGGATACCCGGGATCTGCGATCCTTCGGATGGTTGCACGCCGATAATCTGGATTTTAGGATTTTTTTCCTTCATGAAGCGCGACACGCCCATGATGGTGCCGGTGGTGCCCATGGAGCTGACAAAGTGCGTAATCGTGCCTTCCGTGTCGCGCCAGATTTCGGGGCCGGTGTGCTCGTAATGCGCACGCGGATTGTCCGGATTGGAAAATTGATTGAGCACTCGTCCCTTCCCTTCGCGCTCCATCTTGTCCGCCAAATCGCGCGCGCCCTCCATGCCCTCTTCCTGGGTAACGAGAATCAGCTCGGCGCCGAAGGCCTTCATGGTCGCGCGCCGCTCCAGGCTCAGATGTTCTGGCATGATCAGCATCATGCGATAGCCCTTCATGGTCGCGGCCATGGCGAGCGCAATGCCGGTGTTGCCGCTGGTGGCCTCGATTAAGGTATCACCAGGCTTGATTTCACCGCGCGCCTCGGCGTGCTGGATCATGGACAGCGCCGGGCGATCCTTGACCGAACCCGCCGGATTGTTGCCCTCGAGCTTCGCCAAAATGCTATTCGTGGTCTTTCCGGGCAGCCGTGTGAGCTGCACCAGCGGCGTGTTGCCGACAAAATCTTCAAGGCGTTTCATACGCGGAATATTAACCTGCGCATGCGCCTAATGCGACGGCATGGCAAGCACAGAACTTGCACCGTAGGGCTATTCCGACTGAATGGCGGCAGCTTCGGTTTCGGGATTTGTGGTGTCCGCGTGTTCCAAGTGTTCCAGGATCAATTGCAGGGAGCGGTAACCCTGGTATTCGTTTACGTCCAGTTTGAAGGCGGCACGGACACGTTTATAGGCCGGCAGCTCTCCGTCATGAATGCTGTTAAACGCAATAGCATCCAGCGTTTTCACGGCTCCGGGCAGGCGCAGGCCGAGTTTTAAGTGCTTCTCGCCCACCACGCGCTGGGTGATCACATCGAACAGGCCGTCGAACAGGGGTTCTGGAAAGCCTTGACCCCAGGGACCGGCATCGCGCAGAAGCTCGGCAACCGGGAGTGATAATTCTTCCGGGGTCAATTCGCCATCGCTGATCACCTTGCCCTGCAAATCGTCCTCGGACAAATGATGACTAACTTCCTCGTTGAAGGCGCTACGAAACGCATCGAGATGGCGGCGCTGCAGCGTCAGACCTGCCGCCATGGCGTGTCCCCCGAACTTGTGAAGCATTTCCGGGTGGCGCGCGGCGATGGCATCGAGTGCATCACGGATGTGCAATCCAGGCACGGAACGGGCCGAGCCCTTGATTTCGGTCTCGTTCGAGGGGGCAAAGGCGATCACCGGACGATGCACACGCTCTTTGATACGCGCCGCGACAATCCCGATCACGCCTTGATGCCAGGATTCATGAAACAGGCACAGGCCGCGTGGCAGCGCATTCATGTCGAGTTGCAGGTCCTCCACTTCCGTGACCGCTTGCTTTTGCATGTCCGCTTCGATAGAACGCCGTTCACGGTTAAGCGCATCAAGTTGTTGCGCCATGGAGTGCGCGGACGCGGCATCGTCTGTCAGCAGGCATTCGATGCCGAGTGACATGTTGGTGAGCCGTCCGGCAGCATTGAGGCGTGGACCGACTATATAGCCAAGGTCCATCGCCGTCACACGACGGGGCTCACGGCCGGCAACACGCAGCAATGCATCGATACCGGCACAGGTATGACCCTGGTTGATGCGCTTTAATCCCTGCGCGACCAAAATACGGTTGTTGGCATCCATCGGCACCACATCAGCGACAGTGCCTAGCGCCACGAGATCAAGCAACCGCGCGAAATTGGGCTCCTCGATATTGCGCTCCATGTACCAGCCGCTGGCACGCAGGCGCGCGCGCAGCGCCAGCATGACATAGAAAATCACGCCGACACCGGCAAGGTTCTTGCTCGGAAAGTTATCACTGGGCTGATTCGGATTCACAATTACGGACGCTGGCGGCAATACCTCGCCCGGTAAATGATGATCGGTGATCAAGACGTCAATTCTGCGCGCCCGTGCCGCTTTAACGCCTTCGAGACTCGAAATGCCGTTATCAACCGTGATGATCAGGTCCGGTTTCTGCTCCGCCGCCAATGCCACAATTTCCGGCGTGAGGCCATAGCCGAATTCAAAACGGTTCGGGACAAGGTAACGCACATCGGCCGCACCAAGGCTGCGTAGTGCGCGCATGGCCAGCGCGCAGCTGGTGGCTCCGTCGGCGTCAAAGTCCGCGACGATGAGAATGCGTTTTTGCAAACGCAGGAATTCTGCCAACAGGGTCGAAGCCTCATCGATTCCTTTCAACTGGGCCGGTGAAATCAGGCGGTCGAGGGATTGTTCGAGCTCCTCGCGCGAGGCGACCTGCCGCGCCAAATAGATGCGCTGTAACACCGGATGAAGATCAGACAGAAAATTTTCTGGATGGCAGTGTGAACGGCGAATAATCCGGGCGTTGGAAGGCATATTCAATCTGCGCTTACACCATGTGAGGCAAGCGAACGGCGCCAGCGCCACCAGCGGCGTGCCAGCCTGGGTGTAATCGAATAACCGATCCCAGCGTCCATCAACAGGGTGGCGCGCGCGATCTTCCCGGATTGCAGGTCGCTCAGCAACGGCTCCATCCAGTTCTGCTCAATTTTTTGCAGATTTTCATGCCAGCCCGTCGCATCAGCATACAGGGAGGCCGCGTGCGCCTCATCCAGGATAATGAGGTGTTCACCGGTAAGCTCTGATTGCCGGCGCCAGTCAGCATAATCGCTGGGCAAAGCACCTCTCGCCGTACCGGAGAGTTTTGCCAGCGACAGGGTGACGGGTTCGTTGCTCCACACCCGGGTCCAGGAAACCGGCGTGATGCGCGGCAAACGCCCACTGCCCCAAAACCACAGGCTGTTGATGGGGAGTTTGCCGTTTTTCTCGCGCTCAGCATTGACGGTGGCGGTGTGTAACAGGATCTGGAGTTCATTCATGATGGTATGCCAAGCCTTGTCGTCGGGACCTTGCGGCAAAAAACCGTGGACATCGCGCCCTACCACCCGTGAGAGCGTGGTGGTGGTCAGCTTCGGCGGCTTTAGAGGTTTCAGGTACCAGCGCTCCGGGTGCGGAGCCTTGAGCAGCCAGCCGTCAGCCTTGAATACTTCCATGACCTCCGCGACCAGTCGATTGGCATCCTGCGGCGTGACTTCCAGCTTGCGTGCATCGGCCAGGATCAAGCGGTCGCGGTTGAGACTCAGGTGCACCGGATCGGCGCGCAGCCACCAGTCCTTGTCGATCACGCCCATGTCGAACATGCGTGTAACGGCCGCGACCGGAAGATCGGCATTGTCCTGACGAGCGAGATTGAATAACGCGAACAATCCCTCTTCGTATCCCCGGGGAATTTGACGATCAATCACCTCACCGCGTGAGAGCAATGTTTCGAGAGTGCGATAAGACACGCCGGGCTTGGCACCACTATCGCCCGGCAAGCTGAATAAACCCGGAAGGTAGAAAGTAAGCTTCTGTTCGGTGGAACTGTCGGCGGTGTCAGCCATTAATGATTGCTTGTCCCGTCGCGTTCTCTCGCATTTATTGATTTTAATTCATATCGATTCAGAAAAAACGTCATGAATTTTAAAGCTTAAATCTAATGTGAAAACCCGGATGTGCCGTTTTCGTCAGATTGAGCGTAATCCGGTTGGCCTGATGGGTGTCCACCCTCCTCCCGGAAGACCAATCACTGCCTGGGGTTACGGAAAACCTTGATAAAAGAGCTGAAATAGACCGAAAAAATAGGCAATAAAAGTCGATCACTGGCCTGACTTTTGCATAACTATGGGCTAAATCCTTTATTAATATGGAATTTACAGGCAAGGCGCCGTGACCACCAACACCACCGCATCGGCAGCACAGGATAAGAACGCCACTGACGATGGTAAGGTCGTGGACATGGGCGATTTTGTCCAGTCGCGTCAAGCCAAAGTCGCGGCGATCGATACTTTTTCCCGCAGTTTGAACCAATTCAAGCACTGGCGCGAAGATCTCGCACAGGCCATTGCCGACTATCAAGCGTGGGTGGAGCGCCAGGGGTTCTCTGACGGCGAGCAGGATCTGCGCGTCTACGAGCTGATTGAAATGCTGCACTCGGACAAGTTGACAGTGGCGATGGTGGCCGAATATTCCCGTGGCAAGACCGAACTCTTGAATGCCATATTCTTCTCCGACTACAAACAGCGTCTGCTGCCGTCCGCCGCCGGACGTACCACCATGTGTCCCACGGAATTGCGTTGGGACGAAAAAGACGGGCCCTGCATCAAACTGCTGCCCATCGAGACACGGAAAACCGCCTCCTCCATCTCTGAATACAAGCGCACGCCGGTACACTGGACGACGATCCATATCCTGAAACTGAGTTCTGCCGAAGAAGTGCGCGAGGCGCTTTCGGAAATCACCAAGACCAAAAAAGTCAATATCCGCGAGGCTCAGGAACTGGGACTCTACGATCCAACGCAGCCAGCCAGTAAGTCTGCATCCAATTCTGGAAATCTGATCGAAGTGCCGGTGTGGCGGCACGCTATTGTCAATTTTCCGAGCCCCCTGCTTAAACAGGGTCTGGTGGTGCTGGATACGCCGGGCTTGAATGCGCTGGGCGTCGAACCCGAACTAACCTTTACCACCCTGCCGAATGTGCAGGCGATTCTTTTCGTGCTGGCCGCCGATGCCGGTGTCACCAAGACTGATCTCGATGTCTGGAAGAGCCACGTAAATAACGTCCGCGGAAACCCGCACCTGGTGGCATTAAACAAGATCGACATCCTGTGGGACGAACTGCATGACGACACGGTTGTGAAAAAGACCATCGCCCGGCAAATCGACGAAACCGCGCGGGCGCTAAACATTGACCGCAAGCTGGTTTTCCCGGTTTCAGCGCAAAAAGGCCTGGTAGCGAAGATCAAGGGCGACCCCGCCCTGATCGCCAGATCCGGGCTGGCGGCACTGGAAGACAAGCTGACACAAGACATGATACCGACGCGGCATATGCTGATTCGCAACCGCATCGTCCACGAAATCAGCGGCCGGGTGGAAAGCAGCCGCGCCCTGATCGAGTCCAAACTCCTCGGGGTTAACAAGCAATTGGCCGAGCTCAAGACGCTGAACGGCAAGAATCGGGAAGTGATCCTGAAAATGATCGTGCGCATGCGCTTGGAAAAGCAGAAATACGACAAGGAACTTGAGGGTTTTCAGCTGACCCGTGCAGCGCTATCGAAACAGGCGCAGATCCTGCTCGGCCACTTGAGCATGACCAGCCTGGATGATCTGATCAAGCAAACCCGCATCAGCATGAATGAATCCTGGACCACTCGCGGTCTGAAAAACGGCATGTCCACACTATTCGCCGGAACCCGTGAGCGCATGGAAAAGGTCAATTTCGAATCAGATGAAATCCGCAAGGTGGTTGAGGCGATTTACCTGCGCCTGCATACCGAATACGGGCTGGCGAAAATCGTTCCACCGCGACTGTCCCTGCTCCCGTTCGTCCTGGAATTTAAAAAACTCGAGGAGCGGGCTGATGTATTCCGTAACAGTCCAGTCACGGTCATGACGGAACAACACTTCGTCATTAAGAAATTCTTCATTACCCTGGTGAGCCAGGTTCGGCAGCTATTCACGGAATGCAACACTGCGTCTAAGAACTGGTTTCAGGCCGCCGTAACGCCGGTTTTTGCCCAGGTTCAACAGCACAAGTCGACGATCGACCGCAGCTTCGAGGCGCTGAAGAAAATCCACGAAAACATGGATACTTTGGGCGAGCGCATCGCCGACCTGGAAGAAACGCGCAAGGACCTTATCAACCAGATGAAGGCCAGCGACACCCTGCTGGAGCGGATACACCGGCCCTTCGCTGAATAAGTGATTTGAAGGTACTTTCGTATTTTCATCAAGTTAGCGACTTATCATCAAGCGATTCTTTATCAAGGCGGGTTGACCGACTTCGAGTCGGGGAATGAACTAGATTTAAGGTATACCCCTGGGTGGCGGGTGAGAGTAACCCTGCGCGGGAAAATGACGGAATGAGATAGGGAAAAGGTGGGGCGTGACATGGTTTTTGGTTCTAAATCAATTTGGCAAGGCACAGTCTAGGAATGTGACGCCATGCCTAGCATATTAATCGTCGATGATCAGTTCACAAGCCGGAAAATCCTCGAACAGCTCGTTATAACCCTGGACGATCATCTTGAAGTCAAATCGTTCGCCGATCCGCTTTCTGCCCTGGAATGGGCTGGAAAGCACCAGCCCGATCTCGTGCTCACCGACTATAAAATGCCGCAGATGGACGGTATCGAATTCACGCGTCGTTTGCGCAAACTTCACGCCGATACCCCCCTGGTCATGGTCACGGCAGTGGAAGATAAGGAAATTCGCTACCTCGCGCTCGATGCCGGCGCCACGGATTTCCTGAACAAGCCGATCGATCACACGGAATGCCGCGCACGCTGCCGTAATCTTCTTCTGCTCAGCCATCATCAGCGAATTGTCAAAAACCGCGCGCTTTTACTGGAGTCAAGAGTCAACGAAGCGACGATGGAAATCAGAATACGCGAACATGAAACCCTGCTGCGCCTGGCTAAGGCCGGTGAATACCGCGATGAAGAGACCGGCAACCATGTTGTCCGCATGGCGAAATTTTCACGCCTGATGGCGGAAAAAATCGGCTTGCCGGAAAGCGACTGTCATGTCATCGAAATCGCCGCTCCCATGCACGACATTGGCAAGATCGGCATTCCTGACGGTATTCTCCTGAAGCCCGGGAAACTCGATCCCAACGAACTCAGTGTCATGCGGACCCACGCACGGATCGGTTATGAAATCCTGAAAGACAGCCCTTCCAAATACCTGCAATTGGGTGCTGTGATCGCCCTGGGTCATCATGAGCGCTATGACGGAACCGGTTACCCGAGCCGGCTGCGCGGTTATGAGATTCCCCTGGAGGCCCGTATCGTCGCCGTGGCAGATGTCTTTGATGCCCTAACCTCGGTTCGCCCTTACAAGAAAGGATGGTCAATACAAGAGGCGCTCAATTACCTGGGTTCGGAACGCAGTAAACACTTCGATCCGGACTGTATCGACGCCTTTCAAGCACAGTTCGAGAAGATTCTGCGCGTGCGAGAGAAGTTCCTCGATTTACCCGAAGTTGACAACGGCTAATCAACATGAGCAGTGAATCCACAGCAACGCCCGCACCAAGCGGCCTGTTCGCGACAATTCGCACACGGCTCTCAAATCGCCCTGACAGCGAGCATGAACAAGCCGCCATTCGCGTGGCGCTCGGTTTGCTTGTATCGGCGTATCTGGTTGTCACGGTGTATATCGATAACGTCATCAGTTCCGATGAATGGCATGTAATGTTGCTAGTAGCGTTTTTTGTTACTTTCTCGATCGCTATCATGATCAGCATCTTCCTTTACCCGCAGATTTCCGTTGTACGGCGCATTCTTGGTATGGTGGCTGACTTGACAGCAGCAACTTACATTCTCTATTTCCTAGGGAGCGCCGGGGCTCCAGTTTATGGCATGTATCTTTGGATCTCGTTCGGTAACGGATTTCGTTATGGAGCTGGCTATTTGTACTTGTCGGGCACGCTGAGTGTCATCGGCTTCTCTATTGTACTGGTCGCGAGCGAATACTGGGGTGCTCACTCCACCCTGGGCATTGGATTGTTGATCGCCCTGATTGTGTTACCCATATATGTGGCAAGTCTGGCCCGTCAACTTCATGCAGCAATCGCGCAGGCAAAAGAAGCCAATCAAGCGAAAAGCCTTTTCCTGGCTAACATGAGTCACGAAATACGCACGCCCCTTAACGGAGTTATTGGCATGAGTCATCTGCTGATGGGGACTTCGCTCCAGCCAGATCAAAAAGACTACGCGCAAACCATTCATGCCTCAGCACGGACATTGCTCACGCTCATTGAGGACATTCTGGATATATCCAAGATTGAATCGGGCAAGCTCACGTTTGAGGCCACCGACTTCGACTTGCACGGACTGGTTAACAGTGTTGCGACAATGCTGGCGCCACAGGCGCATACCAAGGGCCTGGCTTTTTATGTGCATATTTCGCCTGAGACTCCTTATCTCTTGCGTGGTGACCCACTTCACATACGCCAGATTCTGATCAACTTGGTGGGGAATGCCATCAAATTCACCGAACATGGCGAAATAGACATTCGTGTGAGACTACTTGGCGAAGATTTGAATAGCGCCACCATACGTATCGAAGTAACTGATACAGGTATTGGCATTCCACTCGAAGCGCAAGCCCGGATTTTCGAAAGTTTTAAACAAGCAGACGAATCCACCACGCGGAAGTATGGTGGCACGGGTCTCGGCACCGCCATCGCCAAACAACTGGTGGAACTCATGGGTGGCCATATCGGCTTGCATAGCATCCCTGGCGAAGGGTCGACTTTCTGGTGCGCGATCAAGCTCGAGAAACAAGCTCTCTCATCGCAAATGCTTGCGAATGTAGAAAAGCTCGTAGATACAAGGGTGTTAATGATCTCATCCGACACCAGCAACCGCTCAGTGATACTGGGTTATTTAAAGATCTGGGAAGTCGAACTGACCATGGCAGAAAATACCGCTCAGGCTTTTGCCCTCCTGGTTAACGCCGCCCACAGCGGCCATCCCTTTCACATGGTGTTGCTGGACCAGCAGCGACTGGACATGTATCCGCTGCAATTCATCATGGCGGCTTGTAAGGAATCCACGCTGACCAATATCTCGCACGTGCTGATCCGTGAAAAGGGAGACAACAAGTCCGCGGAGGAGTATCTGAAGGCCGGTTATTCGTACGTGCTGGAAAATCCGGTTGAAAAAAGGCTACTTTTCAACGCCTTGCATGCCAGCATCATTGCACAAAATTATGAAAACGAAGATGTCATCCTGCTGAATGACCGTTACAAGCGGCATGCCGGGATCAGGAAATCCGAGCTCAAGGTTCTGGTTGCAGAAGACAATGCCACCAATCAGAAAGTCATTCGTAAAATTCTCGAAAGCGCGGGGCATCGCCCGGTTCTGGTCGCGAACGGTGAGAAGGCGCTGGAAGCCTTGGGGAAGGAATCCTTCGACATCGTCATCCTGGACATGCAAATGCCAGTCGTCAGTGGCCTGGAAGTGGTGAAGATCCACAGGTTTTCCGCCCCCAAGGATTCACCCATCCGCTTCCTGATTCTCACGGCAAATGCCACTACCGAGGCAATGAACGAATGCCGGGAAGCCGGTGTAGATGCCTTCCTGACGAAGCCGATTGATCCAGCAAAATTACTCGATCAGATTGAACGTATCGCGCCGAAACGGGAGATGAAAGCAGCGGACAAGATAATCAGAGAAACGACAACGGCTCATGTAACGCCAGCAGCTTCCTTACCTTCTGGCCATGTGTTGAACGACGCCACACTCGCCAGCCTCGAAATCATGGGCAAGCGTTCATCGTTTATCCCTGATCTTATTAACGGTTTCCTGCAGGACACAGAAACAATGCTCAATGAAATGAAAACCGCTCTCAGGAAGAAAAACTTTGCGGATTTCAAGGATTTGGTGCATGCCGTAAAAGGCAGTGCGGGCAGCGTCGGGGCACAGGCGCTCTATGATGCCTGCACCGTAATTGGTGAAATGCAGGAAGAAACCCTGCTTAAGGAATCCACTTCGCTGATGCATGACCTGGTTACACAATATGAATCCGCCCGTTACGAACTGCAGGCATACTTGAGGCGACGCGCTGTAGGATAACTATCTTAGAGCCTTCCCAGACTTGTCAGGGAACTATCCGGTTCAGGCGAGCTGTTTTACTTCGGCAGTGCCGGGCCGTAGCACAGCCAGCTTCTCCTGCGATTTCGCTATTCGCTCCATGATGCGCAGGTCCCTCTCGTTCAGTTGCAACGCCGCGTCCACCCAAATATCAGCTATTCGGATGAGCTCATCGTAGCTGATGGGGTGATAAATCTGACGAATTTTATGAATGGACTCGTAACCATTGTGCGCGCGACCATGTTTTTTCATATAAGTCAGCACAGCCTCTTCACCCTGCCCGGTTTCGGCAAGCACATCCACAACGCCCATTTCGAATAGCTCTTCTGCCGAATGCATACGGCCACTCAGAATCAGTCGCTCGGCGCGCACCGGGTCGAGGCGTCGAGCGAGCAGACTGTAGGCGCCCATTCCCGGAAAAAGATTAAAAAGGATTTCAGGCAATCCCATCTGTGCCTGCCGTTCCGCAATCAATACACGGCATTTCAGTGCACCCTCGAACCCCCCGCCGAAGGCATCGCCCTGCACCAGGGCAATGGTGGTTATCGGCATGTGATAGCCGATATGCAATAAGTCGATACAAGATTTTGCGTATTGGTACAGGCCTTCCCGATCAGCCGAACGGATCAGTTTAAGGAACAAAACCAGATCGCCACCGAGGTTAAATACGCCGGGTATGCGCGATGACAAAACAAGAAAACGGATACCATCGTGTATTCCGCTTTCTCGGTCAGAAGTGACGTTCTGTCTGACGAACTGATAGAAGTGCTGTAATTCAGAGATCAGCTCGGGGGTACAGCAGGGACGGAAACTTGGCTGCATGTAGCACCACATGGCTCGCTGTTCCGGATCGTATCGTGTGCCCAAATCGCGATAGACATCCTGAGCAAAGCCCGTACTGAAATGCTGCATGGCATCCATTCTGCCGCTCTCCCTCCATCCTAAGCCGGTGTAGCTTGTTGTCAGCGGTAACCGGGAATCCCCTGACGCCGAACTAGTATCACTGGCAATATGCAAAAAAACAAGCCGAAATGAATTTAAAGTAGTGTACTAACCGCACTCGTTCCTGCGCGTCTAAGATAGCCATGGGGAATGAGCATGCAGACTAATACTGGCGGAAACACTTGCGAATTGGCACAAATGACACGTACGGCAATGTAGAGTGGGTTAATCGACTCAGTCGGTATACCGGCGCATCACCACAGCCGCATTATGGCCGCCAAAGGCAAAAGACTGTGATAAACCGATTTCCGGGTCAAAATCCTTGACGCGTCGTACAAAGTTAAGATCATGTGCAGGCGTTTCAAGATTTCTATTTATGTGTGTCTTACCGTCACGCAGAGTCAAGGCGGTAACGATCGCCTCAAAGGCACCACTGGCGCCAATTGTGTGGCCGAGCAGCGATTTGGTGGAATTGACAGGGACGGATTTCCCGAACACCCGGTCGATCACCTGGGCCTCAATCTCGTCATTGTTTCGTGTTCCGGTGCCATGGGCATTAACATAATCGACATCCGCCGGTTTGAGTTTGGCGTCAGCGAGAGCCGCGTAGAGCATGCGTTCGATCTGTTCTCCACCCGGGGCCAGGCTCATCATGGAATGTGCGTCAAAAGATTCAGCGAAACCGACGAGTTCCGCGATGATCGCCGCCTCGCGGCGCCGGGCATGTTCAATTTCTTCCAGTACGAGCACAGCGGCACCACCTTGACTGAATAGAAATCCCGATCGCTTTTCGTCGAATGGGCGGTTTGCCGTTTCAGGATTATCACAATCACGCACGAGCGTCCCTGACACATCAAAACTTCGGAAAATATGGCCATGCTCATCCCCAAAGAATTCACAACCGCCGCTGACAGCAACTTCAACACGGCCGTCCCGTACTGCACGATAAGCATTGCCGACTGCCACGGTGCCTGAGGCGCAAGCGACGCAAAAGGTTTCGTTCGGGCCGGTAAGACCATACTTGATCCCCACCGCCGCTGCCGGGGCGTTCGGCATGACCATGGATACTTCGAATGGATTGAACCGGATCCCATGGCTTAACTGTTCGACAACGCTTTTCAGCATTTCCCGGCTCTCGGCTGGGGCCTTTTTCTCTACATATTCCGAGAGAACGGCGCGTGGATTGCGCAAGAGATGGTGGGTATGGTTTTGGAGAAATGTGAACGCACCCCCAAGTCCGGTTCCAAAAAAGACTCCGGTTTGTGCGCTGTCTGCATTTGACAATACGAAGTTGCGTGAACGTTCACCTGCCGGGGTAATGGTAAAACAGGCGTCTTTAATGGCCTCCCGCGCGGCACCAAGCGCGAAAATGGTAACCGGATCGAGTTGCAGTCGTTCCGCCCGCGCCACCCTCAAAGTTTCGGAGTCAATGCCAGGAAGAGGCGACCAAATCCGTGAACGCAGATCGGCGTAGTTATGCCAGCTACGCGGTATGCTTGCGACCACTGACCTCCCCTGTAGACAGTGGGACCAAAATTCATTCACGCCAATGCCGAGGGAGCTGACAACGCCGGCGCCCGTGACCACAACACGCCGGTTCATGTTGGAATGGTTTGTTCGAGTTTCCTGTCGATGAACTCAATGATGTCCTTGACGGTATCAAGCCCAGTCACCTCATCAGGTGGCATTGTGCTCTGAAATTCATCTTCCAGTGCGACGAAAAGGGACATTTGATCAAGCGATGAGGCCTGAAGGTCATTAAGCAGGGAGGTGTCTAACCTGATTTCGCTTTCTTCTCGATTAAGAATCTCAGAAATAACTTTAACTACACGTTGTTGCACGTTAGTGTTCATGGATATGCTATTTGCCAGTTGGGTTAATCATAGATTGACCAAGCTATTGTTGCACATGACAGTCATGTGGATACTATATCTACAGGAAATTTTGCTTTCCATCTGACTCGACGGTTGAGGCTTTCATCGTACCCGGAAAGCACAAGATTATCCGGCAGCGGCGCAAGATCGATGTCGTAAACCGACCGGCGCAGAGCAGCATAGTCTATCAAAGTGTCCAGCCGCAATGGATCTATTCCACCTGCCATCGGATGCATCCGCGATGCGGCTGCATACCGGTTGAAAAGGGCTATCCCCCGATCATCGTCGGATAACCCTCCAGCTCTGAGAACATAAGCATGGTATTTCACATAACAATGATAAAGCAGATCCTCGAGCTGCTTGGCTGTTAGATGCGGGTGCTGCCAAGTCAGACAAGTCGCATCAAATCGATCCAAATTCAGTTCAGTGATCCACCCTGCTTTGCGATAGGTGTCATATTGCTCGGTACCCGGGATGGGGGTGAGGATAAAAAAAGACGCAACCTTTGGATGTACGGTTTTTAGAATTTCTAGATGATGCTGAATATCTTCCTCGTCGTCACCGGGGAACCCGATAATGTTGGAAAAATGCGGTCGTATCCCTGCCACATTACACAGCTGAATGATATCTGCATATTGGCGTGGGTGATTGTGATATTTTCCTGCTTCCTTAAGTGTCTTGCGGTTAAATGATTCCACGCCAACGAACATCTCGTAACAACGAGCGCGTGCCAGCAATTCTATCAGTTCTGGGTCACTCGCAACCTGAGTATCGCACTGACAAAAAAACTGCAGGTTCAATCGTTCATCGATCATCGCATGCAATAGTTCCCGTACTTCAGGGAATTTATTGAAGTTGTCGGACACATACATGATCAATTTAACACCTGCGCGCTTTGCCCGCCGTAAGCTTTCTAGGGTACTTTCGATGCTCGGACTGCGAACTTGCCTGCCTGAGATCTTAATCACAGAACAGTAATTACACTGGTATGGGCATCCGCGAACGGGATAAAGGCCAAGCAAGGGAGCTCGATACCGTGCAAGTTCTTCCGGCTTGGGGGGATTGATTACGACATTCGGAAGCTGTTCCGCCCAGCGGTGATCAGCGCCGTAGACGGGCCGCAATTCTCCTGCCAGGGCATCTTCCAGAATCTGGTACCAAATAAGTTCTGCTTCTGCTAAGGCGAAGCTAACCCCCCGACCCTGAAGAGAAGTGGTATCGCAGGTCATGGGATGTGGTCCGCCGATTATGCAATGCAGAATGCCATTATGGCGGGCGTAAGCAGCAAGGTCGAGTGCGCGGTGAAACTGGTGGGATTGGACACCGACAAGCGCCAACAACGTAATAACGTTCGAGTCGTGGTGCAGCCACTGTAAATAACTGAGGTCTGTCCACACGTACTCGTCCACGATGTGAACAACAACTTTTACATTCCCTATTCTCTCCGGCGTCAGGCTAGCAATATGATACAGTGTGGCGTTTGGTAGATATCCCTTCTTGAAACGCTCCACTGAACCGTCAATGCCATACTTGCTCGGCTTGATCAATACGACTCGAAGTTGAGTCATGCTAGTCCTTTAGCCATTGTGCAACTCCCTGCTTTCAGACTTACCTAGTTCATTAGTGCAATTGCTTATAAGCAGAATGTTCCCTTATACCCTACGTCCCTGCCCCATAGCTATAACCGCGAATTGGTGGGATAACTATCACCCATTGGATAACGCGTTATTGTCGCACTGCACCTTTAGCAAACATGGGGGATATTACAACGGAAATTGTGAAGTGGTGGAAGGGATTCGTTCCCATCCTATGATTAATGCTGTTTATCTTGAAGCAGATTTACCCGATGGGTAAATGCTGGACTATCCGGATATGTCCTGCTGGGGAATTTTGTCCGAATTGCTCTCCGGCCGCGACCAGATATTGATAGCGTCGGCGATACGGTCGAGCGATACCACTTGGCCCACGGCGCCAAGGCGGATCGCTTGTTCCGGCATCCCGAAAACCACACAGCTTTTTTCATCCTGAGCGATGGTATTGGCACCGGCCAGCTTCATGGCGTGCAAGCCCATAGCACCGTCACTGCCCATCCCCGTGAGCAAGATGCCCATCGCGTTCTTACCGGCAGCGCTTGCCGCCGATTCAAACAAGACATCGACCGAAGGGCGATGGCGCTTTACCGGTTCATCGAGGTAGACCCGGACGGCATATCCGCCTGCAGCGCGCGTAATGGACATGTGATAACCGCCCGGGGCGATCAGGGCGACACCCGGCTTGAGCCGGTCACCGCTTTTGGCTTCGCTTACGTCGAGATCGCACTGGTTGTGGAGCCGCTCAGCAAATGATGCAGTGAATTTCGGCGGCATGTGTTGCACGATGGCAATACCGGGCGTGCTCCGCGGTAATTTCGCCAAGACTTCGGTAATGGCCTGCGTGCCGCCGGCCGAAGCGCCGATGACAATAATCCCGTTGCGGCATTCCTGCATGGATGAAAACATCTGCGGCAGGATGGGTTTGACCGCTGGCATCTTCGCCTCAGTACGCAAATGGGCATTGGCCGCTGCGCGAACCTTGGCACGAATCTCCTCCATCAGTTCCAGAGTCATGCCTTGCCGTATCCCGCCGTACGGCTTAGTAACAAAATCGACGGCGCCAAGTTCTAGCGCGCGCAAAGTTGCCGTTGCACCTTTTTCAGTGTGGGAAGAGACCATGACCACCGGCATGGGACGCAGTCGCATCAGTTTCTCAAGAAAAGTAATGCCGTCCATGCCCGGCATTTCGACATCGAGTGTCAAAACGTCCGGTTTAAGTGATTTGATTTTCTCACGTGCGATAATGGGGTTGGGTGCCGTCCCGACGACCTGGATATCCAGATCATGTTGCAGCACGGACGTCAGAACCTGACGCATGACCGCCGAGTCATCAATGATGAGAACCTTGATTATTTTCTGATTGTGCATATCAGAATAGCGTGACATCCCCATCGGTCTTCTGTTTCTTCAAACTGATCAGGTACACCATTTCTTCCTCAGCCGTGCGTTCGGCCTCGGTCTTGCCCAGATACTTGAGGAAAACTTTTCCCGTGTGCGTCTCGAACAGTACGCGGCGCGGCTGGAAACCGCCCAAGTCCTCGCGGACGACGGGGATATGTTCCGTTTCCAGAAACCGCCTGACGAACTCGATGTTCCGTTGTG
>JAOTWF010000022.1 GCA_029863005.1 Gammaproteobacteria bacterium
ACAGCCATACGCACGATGTCATCGTCGGTGATCGCGCGTATGCCGTCGATACTGGTTTCATCGTCTTCAATGACTGGACCTATCCCCGTTTCATCGAGCTGATCGACGAACTGGGTGTGGCGAGCCGGCCGAGTCACATGAGCTTCAGCGTGCGCTGCGAACAAACCAGGCTGGAATACAACGGTACATCGCTCGACACCCTGTTCGCGCAACGGCGCAATCTGTTGCGGCCGCGCTTCTGGCGCATGCTGCGCGAAATTCTGCGTTTCAATCGCGAGGCGCCGCGCCTGCTCGACACACCCGCGGCCGCATCACAGACGCTCGGCGAATATCTTGCCCATGGAAATTTTGCGCGCGAATTCATCGATTACTACATCATCCCCATGGGCGCGGCCATCTGGTCCGCCGATCCACAACGCCTGCTAGATTTCCCGGCGCGCTTCTTCGTGCGCTTCTTCCACAATCACGGAATGCTCTCGGTAAGCAACCGCCCCACGTGGCGGGTGATTGATGGTGGTTCGCGGCGCTACGTGGACAAGCTGACAGCACCGTTTCGCGACCGCGTACGCCTGAATACGCCAGTTGAATGGGTACAGCGGTATCCAACCCACGTCATGGTCAAGGCACGCGGCAGCGAACCTGAGCGCTACGATGCCCTGTTCCTCGCCTGCCACAGCGATCAGGCCCTGCGTCTGCTGGCTGATGCGACCGCGCCGGAACGCGCAGTCCTGGGTGCGATCCCCTACCAGCAGAACGAAGTCGTGCTGCACACCGATACGCGGCTGTTGCCGCAGCGCCGGCGCGCCTGGGCGGCATGGAATTACCATGTGCTGCCGGAAATGCGCGGCCGTGCGGCCGTTACCTACAACATGAACATCCTCCAGGGTATCGAAGCACCGGTTACCTTCTGCGTGACATTGAATCGCTCCGAAGCGATAGCGCCCGATCGCATCATCCGGCGCCTTACCTACCATCACCCGGTATACACCGCGGCCTCGGTGGCGGCACAGGCACGCCAGGGCGAGATCAACGGTGCGCGGCGCACCTACTACTGCGGCGCCTACTGGCGTCACGGTTTTCATGAAGACGGCGTTGTCAGCGCACTGGCTGCGCTCGAACACTTTAATGAAGGGAAATCCGATGCACAGCGCGATTTACGAAGGGCGGGTTAGACACCGTCGGCGTGCGCCACGGCCGCACGCGTTCGGTTACCGGCTGTTCATGCTTTATCTCGATCTCGACGAGATCGAGTCGGTATTTCGCGGGCGCTGGCTGTGGTCGACACGCCGGCCGGCGCTGGCCCGGTTCCGGCGCGCAGATTATCTCGGCGACGAACGGGTGCCGCTCAAGCACGCGGTCGCCGACCTGGTGGAACGTAAAACCGGGCGCCGCCCCGCCGGTCCGATCCGCCTGCTGACGCATTTGCGCTATTTCGGCTACGGCTTCAACCCCGTGAGCTTCTACTACTGCTTCGATCACACGGGGTCGCGGGTCGAGACCATCGTGGCGGAAATCACCAATACGCCCTGGGGCGAACGTCATGCCTATGTCCTGGACCAGGCTGACAATCTCGGGAGCGGAGGCCATTATCGCTACCGCTTCGCCAAGGATTTTCATGTCTCGCCCTTTATGGACATGGCCTTTGATTACGACTGGCGCTTCACGTCCCCGGGCGCGACGCTGGCCGTGCACATGGAGAACTTCAAGGCCAGGAACAAACTGTTCGATGCCACCCTGGCACTCACGCGCCGTGACATCAGCGGAGTGGCGCTGGCCAGCGCGCTGGCACGCTATCCGTTCATGACCGCCACAGTCATTGCCGGCATCTACTGGCAGGCATTGCGGCTGTGGCTCAAGCGCACGCCTTTTCATTCGCACCCGGCCAAGTCCCCAGGTGCCGACCTGAAAAACAGCCGCCCGGAGAAGATCTCATGAACATCAAGTACGCAAAATTTGCCACACATGCACAAGCCGGCCTTTCTTCCAAGCCAGCCTTAGTTGAAGATCTGGCAAAACGTATCCTGCTGGCACGCTTGAAACAACTTGTCCACGGTCAGGTCGACATTGTCGACGGCACCGAAGTGCATCGCTTCGGCCAGCGTACCGAACGCTGCCCGCTGTCAGTCACCGTGCACGTGTACGACAGCCGTTTTTACTGCGACATCGTCTTCGGCGGCAGTATCGGTGCCGGCGAAGCCTACATGTCCGGCTACTGGTTCGCCAACGATCTCACTGCGCTGGTGCGTCTCCTGATCCAGAACCGCGAGGTGCTGGATGGCATGGAAACCGGACTGGCGCGGCTGGCCACGCCGGCGCGCAAACTCTTTCACTGGATGAACCGCAACAGCCACGACGGCAGCCGGCGCAACATTGCCGCGCATTACGACCTCGGCAACGATTTCTTCCGGCTGATGCTGGACGAGACCCTGATGTATTCCGCGGCGATATTCGAGCGCCCCGGCATGACGCTGGCCGAGGCGCAACGCGCCCGGCTCGATCGCATCTGTCGTAAGCTCGCACTCGGCCCGCGCGATCACGTGCTCGAAATCGGAACCGGCTGGGGCGGATTCGCCCTGCACGCGGCCGCGCAATACGGGTGCCGCGTCACCACCACCACGATCTCGCGCGAGCAACATGCGCTGGCGCAGGAACGCATTGCGCAGGCAGGCCTTTCCGATCGCGTAACCGTGCTGCGGGAGGATTATCGCGATCTGCGCGGCGAGTACGACAAGCTGGTCTCGATTGAAATGATTGAGGCGGTCGGCCACGAATATTACGAGACGTTTTTTGCCCAATGCGGCGCGCTGCTCAAGCCGGACGGTCTGATGTTGCTGCAGGCTATTACCATCGCCGACCAGCGTTATGAAGCGGCCAGGAAATCGGTCGATTTCATTCAGCGATACATATTCCCCGGCAGTTGCATTCCGTCGGTGTCGGCGATGGCCAATGCGGTGGCGCGCGCCACTGATCTGAGAATCGTGCACCTCGAGGATATCGGACCGCACTACGCGACGACCCTGCGGCATTGGCGCGAAAATCTGTATACCAATGCCGATGCCGTGCGCCAGCTCGGCGTGTCGGAGGAGTTCCTGCGAATGTGGGAATTTTACCTGTGCTACTGCGAGGGCGGATTTGCTGAGCGCGCACTGGGCGACGCACAACTGCTGCTGGCCAAGCCACAAAACCGTCATGGCCTGACGGTGCCGGAACTGGCCACCCTGCCCGAACGTCGTTAACGCCGGTGGCAGGAATTCTTCCGCGGACGTAATCGGGTTACATTACGACATCCACGATCTGAGACCAGGAGATGGCCAATGGATGTCCTCGATGTGATCAAGCAGCGTGCCTCGACGCGTGCGTATCTCGACAAACCGGTTGACCGTGCCACGGTCGAATCGATCCTCGATACAGCACGCTGGGCGCCCTCCGGCACCAATGCCCAGCCATGGCAAGTCGTTGTGCTGACGGGGGAAACTAAACGGAAAATCAGTACCGCGCTGCTGGAAGAGCGAAAAGCCAAGCACCCAGAAAATCCGGACTACTCGTATTATCCCAAGGTGTGGAATGAGCCCTACAAGTCGCGGCGCGTCGCCTGCGGGCTCGCGCTCTATCAGGCACTAAAAATAGGGCGCGATGACAAGGATGCGCGCCTGAAGTCCTGGAACAACAATTACTCCTTCTTCGGCGCGCCGGTGGGGTTGCTGTTCTTTCTCGACCGTTCACTTGAAAAAGGTTCGTGGATCGATATCGGCATGTTCATCGAGAATGTCATGCTCGCCGCCATCGGGCACGGACTCGCTACCTGTCCGCAAGCCTCCATCGCGGAATATCCCGATATCGTTCGTAAACTTGCCAATGTGCCCGACTCCCGCGCGCTCGTCTGCGGCATGTCGCTCGGCTATCCCGATACGCAAGCACCGGTGAACAATTACCGCACCGCACGTGAGCCGGTGAATATTTTCACGACCTGGCTTTCCTGACCAAAGTAAGCTTTTTTGGAAACCTTATCATTTCCATGAAAGTCCTTGTCCTCGGCAGTGGTGTAATCGGCGTCACCAGCGCCTGGTATCTTAGGCAGGCGGGTCATGAGGTCACGGTCGTGGAGCGCCAGCCAGCGCCGGGAATGGAAACCAGTCACGCCAACGGCGGCCAAGTATCGTGGGGCGCGGGCACGCCCTGGGCCGCGCCCGGCATTCCCTTCAAGGCGATAAAATGGATGTTCCACCGGCATTCGCCGCTGGTCTTCAGTCCAAGATTCGATTCGGCAATGTGGTCGTGGCTCTTTAATATGCTCGCCAACTGCACGTCTGCGCGCTATGCCGTCAACCGCGAACGCATGCTGCGGCTTTCGCGCTACAGCCATGAATGCCTCGTGGCACTGCGCCACGAAACCAAAATCATCTACGATGAACATCTGACCGGCGTCCTCGAATTGTTCCGCACGGAACGCGAATTCGACGAAGCGGGAAAAGTTATCGCGATGCTCCGGAAGTGGGGGATAGAATCCCAGCTTCTTGACCGCACCGGCTGCCTCGTGCAGGAGCCGGCGTTGCACGCGTCACGGAATAAAATTGTGGGCGGTCTGCATTTCCCCGGCGACGAATCGGGTGACTGTTTCCAATTCACCCAATCGCTCGCAAACCTCGCGATCGCCAAAGGCGTGGTGTTCTCGTTTAACACCCGCCTCGAACGGCTGGAAAAAAATGGAGACCGCCTCACTCGTGTAATCACCGACAAGGGAGAAATGACCGCCGATGCCTATGTGCTGGCCTGTGGGAGCTACACGCCGTTGCTGCTGCGACCTCTCGGCCTCCGGTTGCCGGTCTATCCCGTCAAGGGTTATTCCGTCACCCTTCCCCTCACGGATACTGCCGCGGCCCCGGGTGGCAGCGTGACGGACGCAACGTACAAAGTGGTGATCACGCGCCTCGGCGATAAGCTACGCGCTGCCGGCACCGCGGAACTTGCGGGATACGACCTGAGCCTTCGGCCATCGCGGCTCGCCACCATCTCGCACGTGCTCGGGGATCTTTTCCCCGGCGCGACCAATCCCGCGAAAGCGCAGTACTGGTGCGGTTTGCGGCCCATGACGCCGGACAATCCACCGGTACTGGGCCCCACCCCTTACAAAAATCTTTACCTCAATACCGGCCACGGCACCCTCGGCTGGACCATGGCTTGCGGCTCCGGAAAACTCATTGCCAATCTTGTCTCGGGACAGCGCCCGGAAATTGATCAGGATGGTCTGACACTCTCACGTTTTGGCTGAATATAAACCCTGCTTTCGCTGTTCTATCTCGCGGTCCTGTCTCACGGATTTCATTCTTCCCCGGCTAGCTGGCTTGACACATTTTGATCGAGGGGTATAGCTTGATATCCGACCCGCCTTGTCAACTTCTGGGTTTGCTTTAGCAGTCATTCCCGCATTACTTTTCTACCGAGAACCAGAACGGAGGAGTCCCTGTCCAGGAAATATATTGATTGCCGTGAGTATCCCAGTGATACGAATTGCAGCGTATCCATTTTCGCCGACAGCGAAGACGAGCTTCTGGAAGTCGCGATCCAGCATGCCGTCAGCGTCCACGGCCACAAAGACACGCCGGAGTTTCGCGAGCAACTGCGCAAGGCTTTCAAAGATGAGAGACGTCGCGCCGCTTGAACAACACGCGATGAAATGTAAGCGCTGATGAAAACGGCGGCCAGGTGGCCACCGTTCTCCTCGGAGACTGAGGTGTCAATCTTCGAGCTCGACTTCCCGCAACGTGCCGGCCGCCAGCGCATTCCCTCCCGCGGGTAACCTGCCTTTCGCCTTCACGAGCCCGCCATTGGGCGCGAGCGCGTTAAAAAACGCCGCAGGACTGATCGAGTTATCGGTCAAATCCTTGAAATCGTTGTTCGGGTCAAGGCTGGAGGTATCCACTGTGACCCCAAGGATTTTGAATGTCGAGTTGGTCACGTCTGCCTTGGTGACTGGACCCTGGAGGATCACATCGCTGTTCAAGTCGGATGGACCGCGGTCCTCGATTTCCGTCGCGATCACCAAGGCCGTCCCCGAGGCGCGGCCACGGAGTCGGACGTTCCGGTTGTTCAGGGGGGCGAGGTTGGAAGACGTGGCAGCTGTGTTCTTGAACGCGGTGAAGGCATTGACTGTCACCGTGATGCCCGGAATTCCTTCCAGCGTGATGGTCGAACCCGATACGGTAGCGTTCGACTCCATCCGGACGCTCTCCTTGAACTTGACTTTAGTCGCTGTCAGCACCCCGCCAGCGAGACTGCCCTCTACCTCGAGCTTGGTGCCCACGACGATTTCACTTTGGAGTCCGCCAGAAAACACGGTTGACCCGGTGATCAGGACACGCATGGCGTTCAGGGTGAAATCTGAGGTCGACACCAGTGCAGTTACGAAGCCCTCGACCTCCGCCTGGTTAGCATTGGCTATGGCCAGCCCTTCCGGTTCGACCTTGGTGGCAGTCAGAGTGCCGCATGGCGCCGGGCTAATTCCTGAGCAGCTGGTTCCCTTCACCTCGACGAACAAGTTGTCCCAGTTGCTGCCCGAGGGCACGGGCATGTCATTGATGATCGCGCCATTGTAGTTCACCATCAGGGCCCCGATCGTGAATGTCTGCGCCCCAGCGCTATGGCCTGTAACCGTGCCGCGCACTGTGAAAACGATGGGGGCGGTCTTGCGCTCGATGAAGCCTGCCGCGATCGTGCCGTCCGACAGGCGATGGCCGTGCACCTCCAGCAGGTTACCGGGATTCACGGACCCAAAATTCGGGACATTGTTGTCGAACAGGGTGGTGTCGTCGACGCGCACGGTCTGCCCCAACACCACCAGTGTGCCTGCGGCGGCCGTTCCGGACTTTGACTCCACTGGCCCGCGTACCGCCTCCTCCACCGTCACGGTTGTCGCAGTGCCGCTGGTGGAACTTGCGATCGAGCCCTCGACCTCGACGATCATGCCCTTGCGCAACTCGTTCTCATTAATGGAGACATCGTCGCGCAGGATCGTCGAGCCGCTGGTAGAAAATTCCACGCCGTTAACGAAAATGCTGCCGAAATCGGTTACCGGGCCGAAGCTAACGCCGGTACCACCGGTGCCGCCGCTGGCAAGAGTGCCGCCGCTTCCACCGCCGCCACAGGCAATCAGCACCAAGAGCATCGTCAGCACGGTGAATAAATTTTTCAAGATCCTGAAACTCATGTCACTTCTCCTCTGGCGGTTTCGCCAAATCTTCCTCAAAATAATAAATGCCAATACCGGCGCGCTTGCGTCCGCTACCTTGAACCGCTGGGTTAACGTCGCGGTCCTGCTCTGCAAGCCAACGGTCAAGTGTTTCCAGCAATTTCTGGGATTGTTCCGCGCTTAACGTACGGAATTTGGAAATTGATTCTTCCGGCAGGTTGTCGTACATCACTTTGCGCTGGAACCGAGGGTCGCCGGCACCATGCTGCAGGTTGTGGTCGATCGTGGCGATGATGTCAGCCACGTCAGTCCCGAGGATGTCGAGTTTGTCGAGGTCACTGGTGCGCGGTATGTATGCCCGGGACAGGAGATTTAGGCGGCCGTCCTCGATGGTCTCGACGGCGCCCACCCGAAGCAGTTCGTCGCGCACCGCGCGTGCCGGAACGTCACCACTGTAGCGTCGGACCAACTCACTGAAGCTGGCTTTGTCGCCCTCGAGTGCCAGCGGCTGTGGGTTGCCCTTGGTGTCCGCAAATTCCCGGTCCCGGACCCAGCCAGCAATCACCCGGGCCGCCCGGTTGTAGTGGTCTTGAAAAACGGACTTGGCTTCGGCGCCCTCACTGACAATCCGCTGGACCTCCTTGCGCGTCAGGCCAGACAGCACGGAAACTCTTGATATCGTTTGCTTTTTTCCGGGGATGCTGAATTCGTCCATTCCAATCTCTACATAAACCCGCTTGGCAATGTCTGAAAAAGTCTTGAAAGACATACCGTTACGCAATAACGTGCGTACTAGCGGACGCAAGATCCGGAAAAGAGCGGATGTAAGGGCCTGGCTAAGTTTTTCTGAGGAATCCATATATTTGGGAAAATATTCCCAAATATAAGATTTGTCAAGCGCTATCTTCCATGCCGCTTGCCGGTGCCGGTGGGGCTTCCGGGATGCAAAGTCCGGGGAGGACGCTTCGCGCCGCGCTGGCGCGTGGCAGTTTTTTTATCGGCAAATCGCGGAAGGCCAGTGTGTTGGGTGGCGAAGCGCTTGCCACCGTGCCGGCCCTCGTGCCCTTGGCCGGTGCCGACCGGTTGATACGAAGGGATGAGCTGGTGCTTGCCTGAGCCGATCAGATCGGCGCGTCCCATGCGCCGCAGTGCCGCGCGCAACATCGGCCAGTTATTGGCATCGTGGTAACGCAGGAAGGCCTTGTGCAACCGGCGCTGTTTTAATCCCTTCGGGACATACACTCCTTCACTGGTCTTCGTCACCTTGCGTAGCGGATTTTTTCCGGAGTGGTACATCGCGGTCGCACTTGCCATCGGGCTTGGCAGAAAGGCCTGTACCTGGTCGGCCCGAAAGCCGTTTTGCTTCAGCCACAGAGCGAGCTCAAGCATGTCCTCGTCGGTCGTGCCCGGATGCGCGGCGATGAAATAGGGAATGAGATATTGCTCCTTGCCGGCTTCCTTCGAATACTTGTCGAATAGCTCCTTGAATTTGTAATACGACCCCATCCCCGGCTTCATCATTTTCGACAGCGGCCCCGCGCGTGAATGCTCAGGCGCGATCTTGAGATACCCACCAACATGATGCTGGACCAATTCTTTCACGTATTCTGGAGATTCAATGGCGAGATCGTAGCGCACGCCCGATCCAATAAGGACTTTCTTGATACCCGGCAACTCACGCGCACGCTTGTATAGTTTAATCAGCGGCAAGTGATCGGTATTGAGATTCTGGCAAATGCCGGGGTAGACGCACGAAGGCAGGCGGCAGGCCGATTCGATTTCGCGCGACATGCAGGCGAGGCGGTACATGTTGGCCGTGGGGCCACCGAGATCGGAAATCACGCCGGTGAAGCCGGGCACGCTGTCGCGGATGGTTTCGATCTCGCGGATCACCGAGTCCTCCGAGCGGTTCTGGATGATGCGCCCTTCGTGCTCGGTGATGGAGCAGAAGGTGCAGCCGCCGAAGCAACCGCGCTGAATGGAAATGGAGAACCGGATCATCTCGTAAGCCGGGATCTTCTCCTTGCCGTAGACCCGATGCGGCAGGCGCTGGTACGGCAGCTCATAGATGCCGTCCATTTCTTTTGTGCTCAGTGGCAACGGCGGTGGGTTGAGCCACAGATCGCGTTCACCGTGGCGCTGCACCAAAGCGCGGGCGTTGCCGGGATTAGTTTCGAGATGCAGCACGCGTGAAGTATGGGCGTATAGGACCCGATCGCTCGCTACTTTTTCGAATGATGGCAGCCGGATCACGGTTTTCTCACGATCCAGCTTCGACGTGTGCCGGTGAAACTGCACTACATTAACCGAAGCAGTCCTCTCTCCCTCTGTTACTGTCCCGGGCTGAAGCGAGATGCGGATTTCTTCTTCGGTCGCATAGGGACTCATTGGCGGATTCAATGCGCCGGGCGTATCCAGATGTGCGGAATCCAGCTCGGTCCAGCCTTCCGGCAGGCCGTTGCGAATGAAGGCGGTGCCACGAATGTCAGTAATCTTTTCAATCGGCTCTTTGGTCGCGAGGCGGTGCGCGATCTCGACCACCTGGCGCTCGGCGTTGCCGTAGACCAGCATGTCGGCCTTGGCGTCCAACAGGATTGAGCGGCGCACCTTGTCGGACCAGTAATCGTAATGTGCGATGCGCCGCAACGAAGCCTCGATGCCGCCGACAATAACAGGTACATCGCCATAAGCCTCGCGTGCCCGCTGGGCGTACACGATTACCGAACGATCCGGGCGCTTGCCCGCCATGCCCCCCGGGGTGTAGGCATCGTCCGAGCGGATCTTGCGATCAGCGGTGTAACGGTTGACCATGGAATCCATGTTGCCGGCACTGATGCCGAAGAACAGATTCGGCCGGCCCAGGGCCTTGAAGGCCTCGGCGCTCTTCCAGTCCGGCTGGGCGATGATCCCAACACGAAAGCCCTGCGCCTCCAGCACGCGCCCGATGATGGCCATGCCAAAGCTCGGATGGTCCACGTAAGCATCACCGGTGATTAATATGATGTCGCAGGAATCCCAGCCAAGCTCGTCCCTCTCCGCGCGCGACATGGGCAGGAACGTCGCTGGCCCGAAGCGCTTTGCCCAATATTTGCGGTAGGAAAATATTTCACGCGCGGTTTGCATGGAATAGAAACGGCTTCGAAGCGTAATAATAAATGCAGGACGCGCAGTCTATAGAGGTATAGAGATCAATTCCACCATGCAGGGAGTTTGATCGCGTCTTGGACTATCGATAACTTTGAACCAGCCCATTTCAGGATTTTACCTATCGTATGAAGACATCGCTGATTACGGCTACTCCGATGCTGTAACCGACCAACTGAGTGTCCTTCATGACATGGCCAATCTACAGAGTCAGCGTAATGCACCAATCTCACGCAGATAGCGTGCGACACCGGGGTGCAGAAGCTCGGCACGCGGCGTTTCGTTCGCCGTGTTGGCCGCCGTGGTGTATTGACCCTGCGCCAGACGCGCGCCCAGTTTTGCCTCGCCGCGATGCACGGCACGCGCCAATCGGTAAGCCACCTCATCCGGCAAATCGGCGCGCGCCAGTACAAATGACCACAGTCCCACCGAGTGGATCGGTGCCTCCTGTCCCGCATAAGTTTCGGCCGGTACAGTCATACGGCGCAGGTTCGGATGTTTGGCCCGGATGCGTCCTATCTCATCCGCATCCGGGACGATGAAGCGTGCCCCACCCGGCGCCGCGGCCACCTTGGTAAAACCCGGCCAGCCGAGACCACCGCCCCACAAGGCGACGACTTTCCCATCCAGCACAAGTGTGGGGCCTTCATCGGCTTTGTCCAGAAATACCGCCTGAAAATCTCGCTCCGGCGAAAGCCCCAAACCATCGAGCACATCGCGCGCGAGCTTTGTCAGGCCCGAGGCCGGGGTCCCGAAAGCAACTGGCTTGCCCTTCAAATCGTTAATCGTGTGATACGGACTATTGCTTCGCACGACAAACATTCCGGGACCTGGATACATGGCAGCCACGATCCGCAAATTGGTCTTCTCCTGATTCACGCCCTCGAAGGCCGCGTGGGCGACATTGCCTTCGACCAGTCCGATGTCGAGTTTGCCGGCTTCGAGCAACGGCACGTTTTCCGCGCTGCCACGGGTGGGGCGTGTTTCGATCTTCAATGAGGTATCGGTTTCCGAGATCACTTCGGCCAGGTGCCGGCCATAGAGTTCGAAACCGCCGCCGGCAGTGGCCGTCCCGAGAACGACCGTGGTCGGGGCGGCCTGTGCCAGCGCGCCCACGAGGGCCACCGTCACGGTCGCGACAGCAAATACATAAACTTTCATGTTGCCTCCAGTGGTTAGGACATACTAATTGGCGTCATCCGATGTTGGCAGTGGCACATTATTTCAGGGTGGAAAGCCATTTCGACACTGTTTCCAAGAGCACCTCGTCCTTGCCGTCGAACAATTGGTTGGCGCCCTCGATCTTGATTTGCCGGTAGGGCTTGTTGCCGGATGCCTTCGCCGCCTCGGCCCGCAAGTCCACGGTATTGAGCGATGATGACGCCGCCATGCTCCCGTACAGGTCCAGCACCGGGATGTGGATGCGACGGAGGAATGCCAACATATCAATCCTCTCGTCACTGTTATCGTAAACATCCATGTTGACGCCGATAAATCCCTTGAAGTCCCGCGCCCCGCCGGCGAGATAATGCGCCGCCATGACTGATCCGAGGCTGTGCCCGATAAGCACGACCTCCTTGACGCCCTGTTGTTTCAGGAACTTCACACCCGCCTCGATGCGCGGGTCGGCATCCGCGATAAGGGGCTCATAGTCATTTCCCCGGACTTCGTTGGGCAGGACGGGCATCTGGAGAGACAGCGTCGGCATGCCGCGTGCGGCCAAACCCGTACGCAGCGGATATATCACCTGACGCCAGTCCGGGTGAACGCCTGTTCCGTGCAAGAGAATGATGCCGCGCTTCGGATTGTCCCCTTTCGCCATGGTATAGATCGCCAGAAACCGGTGCTCACCAGCCTGCAGCCACGTAACGTCGCCCTCGACCAGCGAGTCCGCAATTTCGTCCGCCCAGCGCTTTTCCTTGGCAAAATCCGATGCCGACAAAATCGGCGTAACGAACAATAATAGAAAGAGAATTACAGTGCGTGGAAGCTTCATGTTCTATATCTCCATGCCGACCGTACGTGGACGCTTAGCACGTCGTCACCTCCCTGCCGGTGCGGGGTTTGGGTTTCCCTTAAGATTATTGATCACCGGTGTTATCGATTAACGGGAAACGCTCTTTTTGTTCTTATAATCGTACCATGGCTCATCGTGGTATCCCTTATAGAACAATACCGGTATTAATGGCCATGGGAATGCCCGCCATGCGTTTGGCCGTTCTTTGAGGCATAGCCGCGGAGTTCATTGTATTTGGCGATTTGCGTCTTTGTCAGAACCGCTCGTTGTTCAAGGTGGGCCTGAAGATGAGCTCGACGCACCTCGGCCTGCAACGCTCCAATCTCCCTGATCGTTACGCGCAGGCTGTCTTCGGTTACCTTGCCGGTCGCAAACAGCCGGTCCAATTCTCGCTCTTTTTCAACCAGTACCTTGCCTTGGCGCACCGCTTCTTTTTGCATGGCGTCAAAAATGGATTGCGTGCGCGTCTTTTGTTCCTCGCTTAGTTGCAGTGAATCCGCCAGCTCCAGCACATGTGCCGGGCCGGGGTAATCATTTAGTTCGGCGGCCTTGGCAAAACCGGCTCCCTTGCCCGCGAGGTAACTCTGAATTTCGTCAGAAGACAATGCCTTGATCTCTCGCTGCTCCTGGCCAGCATAGGGGCCCGGCTGTGCAGCGCTCGCGGCGTTCAGGAAAGCGAACACAGTAAGAATGACAGCGCTGGAAGACTTAATCATGGTAAATCTCCTGTTTATAAGGGCTCTATCGGCTTCATGCCTCACGTTAATATTAAAAGGGACGCATGATTAATTAAAAATCTCTCCGACCCCGTTAAATATAGAAGTTCCGGATTGCGGAACGACCGACAGGGGAGCAGCGAATTGGGGCGAAACTGATTCAGGCGGCAACTTGATGCAAGCCCTTATTTTTCGGGAGGTTAGGTGGTACCCGACAGCTGCCGTATGGCGTAAGCCTCTCCCCGCGGGAAGTCAACGACAGCAAGGGGATATTCAGAAACCAAGTTACAGGCTAAGGAATTTTGTCACAGAAGGGCTTAAAAAGAGCGGCGAGACCATTCACGGCTCTGGTTGGACACCACAGACGAATGATTTACAGATACTGCGAGCCCTTAAGACTCCGGTGACAGCTTTGTCTATTTTTCCTGGGATTTAAAGAGCGCTTCACGTTCGGCTTCGTACTGGCGAAAGCTCACGGGCTGGTCTAGAAACGGCGAATTATCCGGCGGATTATTGGCCTCGGCGTGAAGCTGCAGCGTGTTGTAGACCGCTTCGTAGAAATCGCGCGCGCTGGCACATGCCGAGAGCAGCACACACAAGCTGATGAGCATGATGCGCCATAGCTTCTTTGTCATGGCTTATATCGTCTTCAAATTAAATCAGGGGAAATGGTGCAGAAAACGTGCCAAAAGGTCCGTGATATTGGTATTTAATTCGCGCCGGATCCTTGTCCTTGGCGAATAACCATCTGTAATTATTCGTTAATTATTGGAGTCAACGAGAAGATATAGCAAACTAGCTCAGCCTGCCGGGAAGGAGCTGGAAAAATCCTCGCAGGCGAGCAACCACAGGTTTACTGGAATTTGTTAATGGGGAATGTGTAACACACTGCGGTGCCGCCTAGGACGACGGTGCCGTCAGCGAGGAACACGCGAGTCTCGAGTTCTGTGATGGGTTTGTCATCGCGCACTTTCGTCACCTTCACTTCGCCCGTGATGATGTCGCCGGGTCGCACCGGCGCCTTGAAGCTCCAATTGACTTGCAAGAACACGGTGCCCGGGCCAGGAAGATCTTCGGCCACGACCGCGTTCAGGATAGCACTGGTGACACCACCCTGGACCACGATACCGCCGAAACGGGTGGCGCGGACCACCGCTTCATCGCAATGCAGGGGATTGTGGTCACCACTGATGTCAGTGAACAACTCAATATCACGAGCCGTCACGGCGCGCGACCTTTGGGCTTTCTGACCTACTTCCTGGATCCCAGCGGGCCAGACTTCGGTTTTTCTATTCATGCTCCTGGCCTTTTAAACCATTATTACTTTTTATTCATAAACATGAGTCTAACAAAAATAAATTGAGCCTTGCCCCTTTAATTAGCTTAAATTCGAAAATAGAGTTAGCGTTGATTGTGTTTTTGTCCCCCACTTTCTCAAGGAGAAATAACATGAATGTCGGCTTTATCGGATTGGGGCGCATGGGCGTCGGCATGGCGGCCAACCTGTTGAAGGTCGGCCATCAAGTGACGGTTTATAACCGCACGCCGGACAAGGCGTCTGAATTGCTCAAGCAGGGCGCGAAGGCCGCCTCCCAAGTTTCGGACGCGTGCCGAGGCGAGGCAGTCATCACCATGCTCGCGAATGACGAGGCCGTGGAGAGCGTGGCGTTCGGAAAGAATGGCATCGTTCAGAGTCTGCCAGCGGGTGCCATACATATATCCTCGAGCACGATCAGCGTCGCCTTGTCCGAGAAACTGATGCAAGCCCATGCCCGAGCCGACCAGCGTTTTGTCTCGGCGCCGGTGTTCGGCCGCCCCAACGCGGCAGCGGCGGGCCAGCTCAATATCATTGTCGGTGGTGATCCGGCCGCGGTCAAAGCCGCCACGCCGCTCTTCGAGGCAATGGGCCAGAAAACTTACGTGCTCTCGGAGAGTCCCAAGGCCGCGAACCTCGTGAAGCTCAGCGGCAATTTCCTGATCGCGTCGGCGATCGAAGCCATGGGCGAGGCACTGGCGCTCGTCGGCAAGGGCGGTGTCGACCGGAGGCAGTTTATGGAGATGCTGACCTCCAGCATATTCAGTGCACCTATTTACAAAGTTTACGGTGGGCTGATTGTCAGTGGAGAATTCGAGCCGGCAGGGTTTGCCGCACCCCTCGGGCAGAAGGATATTCGCCTGACACTGGCCGCTGCCGAGGAACTGAGCGTGCCGATGCCGCTGGCGAGCCTGATCCGTGACCGGTTCCTGACCTTACTCGCCCAGGGCGGGGAGAATCTCGACTGGGCGGCGATCAGCACTCTGGCGGCGCAAGACGCCGGGTTCAGTGATCGTTCCTAGACCACCGCATCGGCTTCCACTTCTATCATCCAGTCAGGATCGACGAACGCCACGATCTGCACGACGGTGGTGACTGGTCTGACATCGTGAAACAGCTCGCCGTGGATCTTCGCCACGGGCTCCCAGTTTCTGATGTCAGTGAGATAGATCCGGGTGCGGACAACGTCTGGGAGACCGGCGCCGAGCTTTTCCAGGGACTCACGAATGATCTCGAAACACCGGCGTGCCTGGGCCTCCGGATCGCCGTGTCCGACAGTTTTGCCGTCCGGCCCCAGGGGCGCCGTCCCGCTGATGGCAATCGATTCGCCGACACGGATGGCACGGGACATTCCGATCCTCGATTCGTAAGGACTCCCGGTGAACACATGTTGTCGTTGATGACGCACTGTTTCCTCCTTCTTTGTCCCCATTTTTTTACAGGCCCCTTTGATTTCGACTTATGAGGGCCAATCATGACAAGCGGGCCCAACAAGGAGCAGCTATGCGCGCCATGCAATATCGCCATTTCGGCGGCCCCGACCAGATCATGGCCGCGGAGGTGCCGACCCCGCGCCCAACGGCCACGCAGCTGCTGGTGAAGGTGGCGGGCACATCCGTCAACCCGGTGGACTGGAAACTGCGCCGCACCCAGGGACTGCTGTACCGACCGGTGCCGTTCCCGTCCATCCCCGGCGCTGACATCTCCGGCAAAGTGGTCGAGGTGGGCGGCCAAGTGACCCGCTTCAAGCCTGGCGACCGCCTGTTCGCCATGGCAAGCGTGCGCTTCGGCGCCGCCTGCGCCGAGTATGCCGTGGTCGAAGAACAAGCGGCGGCACAAGCGCCGGCCAACCTGCCCTTAGCGGAAGCCGCCGCGCTTCCCTTGGCCGGGCTCACGGCCCTGCAATCGCTACGTGACCTGGGTGGCATCGCCGCTGGCCAGCATGTCCTGATCGGGGGCGCGGCCGGTGGCGTCGGTCATTTCGCCGTGCAAATCGCCAAGCACCACGGCGCCCATGTTACCGCGGTGTGCAGCGGCAAACACGCAGAGTTCGTTCGCGGACTCGGCGCCGATGTTGTCATCGACTACACCCTGCGCAAGGAATTAACCGTCGAACGGCCCTACGACTTGGTATTGGATCTGATCGTACGCGCGCCGCTGCGTGACTTTTTCGCGGTCATGGCACCGGCCGGTGTGGTCGTTTCCACCCTACCGACCTTCAGCCGCGTCAGCACGGCCTTGTTGCTGCCTTTTGTGTCGCGGCGGCGCGTACGCTTCACCATGGTCAAGGCGCGCGCGGCCGATCTCGACCAGCTGCGCATGCTCTGTGAGGCCGGTAAACTGCGGCCAGTGATAGACAGGACTTTCGCGCTGGCGGAGCTGGCAGCGGCTCATGCCTATAGCCAACAGGGACATGCCGCGGGAAAGATACTCGTTACGGTGAAGTAAATCGGGGCAGGTTCACTCGAATCCTTTTATGCTCTTCGAAGAAACAGACACAAAGCAGGCGCCAGGGAGGTAACTATTGTGCGGATCCATAACGGCGCCATGAAACAGGCAGTCGGTTTACGGTCCCGAGCAGACATTCGATTGTATTCAGAAAGAAGAGGTCCACCGAGATGGGGGCTTCCGACAACCCATGACTTACCTATATTGCCAGCCCTAAAACTCCGGTGGGCTCTTTGTTGATTTGCCCTGGGAATTGAGGAGCGTTTCACGTTCAGCTTCGTATTGCTGAAAGCTCACGGGGCGGTTTAGAAATGGTGCATTATCCGGCAGATTATTGACCTCGGCGTGAAGCTGCAGCGTGTTGTAGACCGCTTCGTAGAAATCGCGCGTGCTGGCACATGCCGAGAGCAGCACACACAAGCTGATGAGCATCATGCGCCATAGCTTCATGGATACCTCTTTATCGAATCAGTTTCGAGACAATTGGTTCGTGGCATATTCATTACCCGCTGGAAGATGGCAGCGCCTTATCGTTTGGTATCCAACAAGTAATATATTCGGTCAAGCGTGCGGCGCCCCGGACTCTTGCGGCGAATAGGATTTTCCAGCTCCCATCGGATGCGATCGCGGCGGTCCTTGTCTGTGCGCCGCGCTCTGTTACGACGTTCAGGACCTTCATATTCAGACTTGTTAGTATCGTCGTCATTTGTCATGGCATTTGCGGTGTCTTACCTCAAGCCACGCGTTTGTTCCCGATCTGGTGGAAAATGGTGCAGATGCTTTGACTGCCGTTGACAGTGTCGGGTCCCACGCTCTTGGCCTTGTCCAGGTAAGCCTGAACTTGCTGGATCAAGTTCATCGCGCTTTTCATTTTCCGCGTGAGGCAACCGATACCGAGACTGACGGTCACGCCGATCCTTTCACCCGCGTGGATGAAATGGTGATATTTGACGCTGCGGCGGATACGCTGAGACAGCACTACGACCGCTGCTTCATTCATTTTATGCAGGAGTATTACAAATGTGTCGTTGTTGTACCGGGCCAAAACATCTTCCCGGCGCAGCACGGAGTTGACAACCTTCGTGACCTCACGGAGCACCATCGCGGCAGCTTCCTGTCCGTGTATCTGATTGATCTTCGCGAAGCCATCTATGGCGACCATGAGCAGTGCCAAATCTTCGTTCTGTTTCTTGGCCTGGATAAAATCCTGATCGATCTGAATGAGTATTTCTTTCCTGGTGTAATTACAGGCCCGGGTGTCTAGAGTTGCAACATTCCCGGTCTTGGCATCCTGGGTTGCTTCCGCCTCGCTCTTTTCAGCTGCTTCGGTTATAGCGTTTACCTGGTAGCAGAACTTCAGTCTGTAGTCCGGGAGGAGCAGAACTTCGTCGCCGTCGCGGAGTGCGCGTCGCATGACCTTCTCGTCGTTAACATACGTGCCGTTGGTACTGCCCAGGTCCTCAATGAAAACCGCGCCCTCGGGGCAAACAATCATGCGGGCATGTCGTTGGCTGACGAGTCGATCTGGAATGCAAACATCGGCTTCCGGGGAGCGTCCGATGAGAAACTCTTTGTTGGTGGAAAGCCAATGGGTCACACCGGCCGCAGTACCAAAGGAGTGCGCGATACAAGGCATTGCTGGTCGACCTGACCTGGCGTCTGGTTTAACACGAACATCTATAAGAACCGTTTTTTCTTCATTTTCTTGATCCACTGGTCACCCCGAAAGAATCGATTTTTGTTCACCTTGTGAACAAGTAACAAAATGGCACGCGGACTTGCTACGAAACTGCGCCGTGAGCGCCCCTGGTTGTCTATTACCTAAAGCAAAAGCTGTGCCAGATTCGCATATAGAGGCAATGGAGGCCCAGGGACATACCGCGGTATTCTGGATTGTTCGAACGTCCGCAATGGGTCGGCAGTAGGCGTTCACCGATGACTGCTATCAGCCAGAGCAGCCGATAGCATTTTCTCGAAAGCGGACGTTCAACACCTTGGCTGAACCACACGCTGGCTAGTGCGACGGCTCGAGCCGATTGTTGGGCAACAACAGTAAAAATGATCCCGAAAAACGGACCGCACGAGACAGCTCAGGCAGGCTATGCGGACTTGTCTGTTTGGTTTTGACACAAACCGTTCGTCAGTGGACAGGTACCGTTAATGACGGAATAGCCACCAAAATAGTTGCAACCAAGGGGATTCTGGGGAATTGTGAAATGAGGTGGTTATTACTTAGGAGGTAAGGTATGGGCATTAATACGCTTCTTGTGATTCTGCTGGTATGGGCTGTTGCCGGAATCTTGGCTGCCTTTGCCTTCGGTAAAGCGATGCGGCTAATCGAATCCTCTCCGCACAATGAGGAGCTCCTCCCCACCGCTGCCGACAATGTGAGATATTTTCGAAGAAACAAACGCAAAACAGTTGCCAAACGGGTAACAGTTGCGCAAAGGACTAACGACAACATCAAACAAGCATCATGAAATAGGCGGTAGGTTAATCATCAGCAGCAGTCATTTGACGATTTAATTACGATTTAATTAACAGACTGCGTCACCGCGCCGCGGTTAAGTCCGGTTAAGTGAGTTGTTTGACCGCGCCCGCTTGTTGATGTGACTTGTACCAGGATATAGCCTCCTCAAGCCGATCATTTCCCCAGAACAGTTCAGGGCCGACTACGAACGTCGGAGCTCCAAAGATCCCGAGTGCAATGGCATTTTCTGTTTGGGCGCGAAGTTTCTCTTTGCTCTCGGGTAACTGCGCTTGTTGGATTAATGCGGCTCCCGGTTGACCCAGGCTATCGAGGCGGCTCTCCAGCACCGAGGCGCTCGAAATGTCAAGATCCTCAGCGAAATTCGCCCGGTACACGGAGCGAACAAACTCTGGAACCCAAGGCTTCGTCGCAAACCAACAGGAAATGCGCGCCGCGAGCAGTCCATTACTTGGGAACTGCGAGGGGCGTCGGAACGGGATCGCAAGTTTCTCACAGATTCGCTCCAGGTCGCGCCACATGTAACGTCCTTTCACCGGAAAGAGGTTAAAGGGAGAATCCTTCCAGCCTTGTGCGCGAAAGACGGGGCCTAACAGAAACGGTTTCCAGATGATGGGTACGCCTTCCGATTGGGCGAGCGCCTCAATGCGTATTGCGGCAGGATAAGAGTAAGTGCTTGAGAATTCGAACCAGAACTCCACGGCCATCGAAACCCCCCTCACGCTGTCAGGGAAATCATTTCAGGTTCATCAGCAGTTTCATAACTCCCGGTTTCGGATGAGTGGGCCCGGGTATTTTGACTTCGAGGTTGAAATCAATGGTCTCGCCACCCGATACCCATGTCTTGCGATCAAAGCTTACCCAGTCTCTGTAGGCATAAATGTCGTTCTTCAGCTTGAAGATCAATGTATTTTCCGCTTCTAGAGAAAGGGCATTGCCCTTGATCGAGGCTACCACCGGGATGGGCTTCCCGGCCGGGAAGTAGAGAATGAATTCTCCCTTTGCTGGTACTTCATTGCCAAACTCAACCACTGGCACATTGATGAAGGTATCGGGGGTGGGCTTTTCCTGAACGGTGCAACCGGTAATTCCCATGAGAATGGTCACGGCGAGTGCAAACAATAAGTTCTTCACGTTTTTCTCCTCAGTACCAATAGGACCGGACTCGATTGCTGGAGTGTACCAGTTGAAAAGTATCTATTTCTTAGTATCAATTGTGTCCGGTCCAATTGCCCGCATATTACTTCTTTGGCAATTTCTGCAGAGCAGCAAGAATATCGACCGGTTCCATGCGCTTCTTCCAATCCGTATTGGCAAAAGCGGCGCGCACGATCCCGGCCCGATCGATGACAAAAGTGCCGGGGATCGGCAAATCAAGGCGACCTGGGCCGTTGAACGCCTCAAGACTCAAACCATAAGCACGTCTGTAAGTGGCATCCAGTTCAGGCGGGACTTTCCACAACAACTTGTAGGCCTTGATGACCTTGTAATCCATGTCACTCAGTACTTCAAAGGGGAAGCCATCCTGTTTGAACTGACCTACCGACTTGTCGGGCGTTTGCGGCGTGATCGCGACCAGTGACGCGCCGTGTTTCTTGAACTGCGGCAACGCCTGCTTGAGCTGGTGCAATTGCAGATTACAGTATGGGCACCAGGCACCGCGATAAAACGTAAGGATGACAGGGCCTTTTTTCAGCAAGGTGCTGAGCTTGATTGTTTTGCCATAGGGGTTCTTCAGAGAAAAATCCGGTGCTTTCGCGCCAACTTGAATGCCCGGCTTCGGCATTTCTGCGACCAGGTCCATGGCGGCCTTTTCCATCACGGCCTTGTCATGTTCATTTATCTTTGGCGCATTTTTAGGGGCGGACAGTATCTTCTCCAGTTCTTTGACTTTTTCGCTGTAATTGGGCACGGCGGGCTCGGCTTGTGCGCTGTGCACAACAGGCGTGATAAGAAGGTTCACCGTGACAACAACCGCCGGGAGAATGGCAAGCTTTCCATGTGATTTGTTCATTCATTAGCTCCTACTTCAAAAACTTTAGTTAGACCAACTTCCGTTATTTGCTCATTCTGGAAGCGTGCATAGCATTGTCGGTTTGCCGTTCGTGGCTTACAGTGCAAAGCGGGTGTGAATATCAGGGGATCAGAGTACCTGAAATAGATAACTCACCTTACTCTGGGAATTGACAAAAGTTATTGCTCAGAAATGATCTTGCTGATATCCCCGATTCTCCTTGCGGCGTGTATTACTTCTGTGCGCTCTATCACCTCGGGGTCATATTTGATATGAATGATCTCTTCGCCGTAATCGACCTTTGCCTCAAGGATCCCCTCTTGATTACGAAGTATTATCTCCATGTCCTCGGCGCATCCGGTACAGGGAATGTCTTTGGCCTTGAGTTTTATCTCTTTGATAATCTTATTCATCATTGCCTGCGAATATTGTTGTAATAATTAAAGAATAACAATAAGACACAAACCATGCTTTCGAGTTCATTTGATAATTAACCGAGATCCGCCCCCTGTTATTCCGCTACTGGGCGGCATGGGACGCCGGGGAGTATATTATTTAACGACTTTTTCCCTGACCCGGGTATTGGCACGGATGAATTCCGCCAAGCGCGCGACCCCTTGCTCAATGGCTTGCCGCGAGGCGGCGTAACTGAATCGAATGTGCTGACCTTCGTTCGGCACGCGCGAACCGAAATGAATATCGGCCAGAACCGCGACTCCGGCTTCGTTCAGCAGACGCGAGCGGAATTCCTCCGAGTCCTTGGCGCCGATCAGCGCGCAGGCCTCGGTCACGTTCGGCCAGACGTAAAACGCCCCACCCGGGTTCTGGCAACTTACCCCCGGCACCTGGTTGAGCAAATTAACAATCAAATTACGGCGCTCCAGAAAATGCTCGCGCATCTTATTGGCAGCGTCCTGCGGGCCACTGATGGCTTCGACTGCAGCCCACTGGCTGATGTGCGAGGCGCAGGACTCCGTGTTGGTCACCCAGCGGGCGAAGGCGGGGGCCAATGTCTTGTTCACCGCGTAGCCCAGACGCCAGCCGGTCATGGCCCAAGTTTTTGAGGCGCCGTCACAAATGATGGTGCGCTCTGGCATCCCGGGAAATTGCGCGATCGAGACAAAATCCCCCTCGTACACCAGGCGCGAATAAATTTCGTCGGCGAAAATCCACACCTGCGGATGTTGGCGCAGAATATCCACAATGGCTTCCATGGCCGGGCGCGGGATGATTCCTCCCGTTGGGTTGTGCGGTGAATTGAGAATCAGCAGCCGGGTTTTCGGCGTGATTCGGGTTTCCAACTCGCGCGGTTCGAAATTAAATCCGCGTGCCTCGTGCAACGGGATCGGTACCGGCACCGCGCCCAGGGCGCGAATCTGCGATTCATAGATCGGAAATCCGGGAATCGGGTAGATTACCTCATCGCCCGCGCCGTGATCCGTAACAGAAAGAATGCTATAGGCAATGAAGGGTTTGGCTCCCGCGCCCACCACCACATCGTCCGGACTGACGGGAATGTCACGTCGCTGTCCAATGTCCCGGGCCACCGCTTCACGCAGCTCAAGAATACCGGCAGAGGGAGTGTAACCGTGCTTGTTCTCGCGAATCGCCTTGATCGCCGCTTCCTGAATATTAACCGGAGTGGGGAAATCGGGCTGGCCGATACAGAACGAGATGATGTCCTTGCCTTGTCGTTGGAGATTACTGACTTCCGCCAGAACCACAAAGGCGTTTTCGGTACCGAGCTCGCTGGTCCGGCGGCTGAGAACAGGCATCGGGTGATTTCCTCCGTAAATGCGGGTCACATCACAGTTATGGGTTATATTATCGAAAACTGTGATCTGACCCTAATGTTTCGCGGGCTGGGCGGGGATCAGCGGGCTTGAGGGAGAGGATGGGGAGTAATTAAGTTTTAATCGCTCCCCCTTTAATAAATTACAAGATGCGGTAAATTTCCCAGCGGCTGGTCCCGGAAACCACGTGGGGTTCGAGATCCTTGCTCCATTGCTTGTGCGCGGCGATCGTCGCCAGCTTGTCCCAGGCCTGGTTGAGCTCGCTCAGGTCCTTGATCAGATGTTCCGTCTGGACGGTGGCTTCCAGCGCACCGACGGAGCCGGTCAGCAACCGGATTTTGTCGGCATTGAGCCCCACTTGCGGGGCAATATCCCGCAACCAACGCTGCATCAGGTCAATCACATTCTGTTTGTATCCGAACTTCGCATCGATACTCCAACGGGCGACCATCATGGTTTATCTCCTCTGGTTTTCTTATGGAAAATGGCGTGACCACTACTTCTTTTAACACCTTGCTCCTTGTGATGCTCATAAGGATGCCAGAGGATGACCAAGCGTGATTTAGCTTGAATTCCTCTGCCCACTTTTATTAATTAACTGATCTTTTCTACGATTTCGGCGAGCGAGTGGGCGGGCGGGGTGCCTTGCATCACGTCTTGGCCGAGCAGCTTGCTGATCTGGCTGGTGGAAAACATACCGATCACCGTTTGCGCCTGTGTTTCCTCGTCGATTTTCGCCACGAGTGCATGCTGGCGTTCGAGTGCATGCAGGGTTGCAATGATGTCGCCTACCGTTGCCATTTGCACGGTGGCGGCATCGAGCACCTGGATTCCACGTTGCGGCGTCATGATCGCGGCCACCGTGATGTTGGAACGCGGCATGCGCGTTTGCTGCGTATATGTAATCGGCCGCTCGCCGAGGATGTCATTGGCGGTGATGAGCCCGATAATTTCGTAAGCATCATTGGTAACGAACAGCAGCCGTACGCCCGCGGTTTTCATCTTCTTGAGCGCGCGGTCGATGGGTATCTCGGTGTCGATTGTCACAGGCGTCACCGTTCTGAAATCGGTCATGACCGTGACAGCAGGACTGTCGCGGTGAGCATGCGCGAGCGGTTTGGTCTCGGGGCCGAACGACGAGCCGGGTTTTAGCGGAATGCTTGGCAACACGTCGAACGGATGACTCATCGCGCACCTCCTGGAGCATTTATTCCTTGGCCACTATGTTACGCCCCTTGCCTGCGAGTCCAAGAGGGATGCGCGCTAGTGCGCTAATGCCACAAAAAAATTCAGGTCAATAGGTCTGTCTCGTCCCGCATCTCGAAGTGTGGCGTGGCGCCTGGGCGGCGAGGGATGCCGGGGGATGATAGTGTGTGGTTAAGCTTTAATCCCTCCGTCTCTTTTAATTTTCTTATTTCAGAAAAAGTGCCAGTCCATGAGCTACTCCTTACCCCACCCTCCATTAAAAACCAACATCGCCATCCCATATAACATCAACGCCGATATCACCACCACTGTAAATCCAAAATGGATCGCAAGAATAGTAGCTATCACCGCACTTAAGACCGAGGCACAGCCATTCACGCCCCACACCCAGGGAATAAAAGCAGGCGCGGCCTTACCCAATCGTGCCATTCCCAATGGAAATGGCATACCCATACAAAAGGCCAGAGGAGCAATCAGAAGAACTGAAATGATAACCTTCATGAAAATCGGCAACCAGTTCAACATGGAAAATAATGGCCCGAGCGCCAGAAGATAAAGCAGCCCTACCGATATAATTCCTGTGACAGCCCCCTTTACGCCGTTTTTATCTGACTGCGGATTGGCATAACGCTGCGACCAGGCGCTGCCGAGCCCCGCGAAGAGGAGAAAGCTGGCAAGAACCATGGCTGTGGCATAGAGAGGATGGTGTAGAAATAGAATGAATTTCTGGATGAAGGCGATCTCGATAAATAAAAATGCGAGTCCCAGTGCAATAAAGTAGCCGCTTATCCGGCTATGGCTAATATTCTTTGTTTTTTTATTGAGTAGGCGCCGAGATAACAACAATGGCAGCAGGATCAATACCACACTGGCGATGAGTGCCTGGATCAAGGTGGCGATAAGTATCAGGTAGCCCCACTCCAGCAACGGCATGCCGCCCTGGCCGCGCAGGGCAAGAATTTCATTTAATGCGCCCCATTTAAAAAAATGGAAAAAGTAAGGCTGGTCGTCGCTGGCCGGTTGCAGGTTGAATTTGTAATTCTGTAAATAGGTTGCCGCTTCATCGCTAAGCAGGACCTGTGCGCCTTGAAAAAAGTAAGGCTCTGCCAGGACATTGTAACGATTGGTTTCAGCCGCCGTGATGCCGGGATAATAGGCAGTATCAAAGGAACGTGCCTCGCAGAACTTTTTGATGCCAAGGATTTCTTTTTCGCTGAATGGGCTGTTTTTTACCAGCAAGGTACTGGTTTGCCAGCCACGGATCAGTACCAGTCTATTCCCGGATTCATCTATTCCCGATTGGCGTAATGCCTCCACGGCGGTGGCAAACAGTTTCAAGGTGTCACGGGGTGGCAATTTGATCCAACGGCTGATGGCAAGCATTCCACCGGGACTTAAGCGAGCGAGATATTCCTGTAGCGCTTGTACGGTATAGAGATAGTTCTCGCTTAAGGAATAGAGCCCTGCCGAAGAGGCGCCGAAGGAGTCCAATAACGCGATCTGTATCAGGTCGTAGCGCTCAGCACTGCCGCTGACAAAACCTCGGGCTTCGGCGATATGCACATCCACATTTGCGGCTGTATAAAGTCCGCCCGCGAAGTCTTTATATTTCTCACGCACCAAATCAATAATTTGTGGATTGAGTTCCACGGCATCGATGTGCCCTGCCCCATGGTAGTTTGCTTGTAATACTTCGGCGCCACCGCCGGCACCGAGGATGAGAATCTTTTCTGGTTTATTTATATGGTAAGGAAGCGCAGAGGTGACTTGGTCCAGATAGGAAAGTTTGTCTCGCTCATCCGTGTGCGCCGTAATGACAGTCATTGCATCGGCATCGGTAAATACACCGAGTTGGGACGGTGGTTCACCGCTGGCATTCAGGCTTAATCCCGGTGCATGGCGCAAGGGTATCTGTGAACTTTCCATCACACTGATCAGCCCCAAGGGGCTGGAATACTCATCGATGATTCGGGTGCCACTGATTTGCAAGGATTGGTTCATCCCCTTGTAGGGTGAGATGGCCAGCGCCAGCCAGCCAGCGGGTAACATCAGAGGTGTGAATGAGAGCAGGATAAGAACAAGGGCGATTCGTCGCGGCTGATATTTTAATTCCCACGAGGCCAAGGCCGCAGCCGCAAAGCCTAAAGTCCCGAGGATTTGCAACGCGGTGGCGGGATAGACCAAAAAAAGCAACAGGACAATACTGAGGCTGCCAATACTGGCGCCCAGCAGATCGGCCGCATAGACACGGGTTATTTCACCACGATAATGGGTCAGCGCTAAGCCAATGCCATTGGCAACAAAAAAGAACGGCAAAGTCAGCACCAAATAAATCAGCAACAGCCGCAGCGGCTGATTAGGGTCCCATAATATTTCCTCGGGATTGAACGATACTTGCTGGGCGATCAGATAACAGCCAACCGCTGACAAGCCAAACATGGCTACGTTGCCGAGATAGGCCAAGGGAAAACGCGGCAACAGCCGGTGAGCGGTAAGTGACAGGAACGTGCCGCTGGCGCCATAACCGAGCAGGGCCAGGCTGATGATCATATAGGCGAAGTGGTGCCACTGGATAATGGAAAACAACCGCATTAACAATACTTCATACGCCAGTGAAGAGGCCGAAAGTAAAGCAATGGAATAAAAGGGTGGTGGCTTTTTGTTTTCCATCATGCGGCCATGTCTGCCCGTTCAGTGTTTGCCGGTTAATGGCACAAACCTGACCGGTAAGATTTGACGGGTGGTGACATTTCCCTTGGCATCTTTTTCCACCAACACGAGTTGTTGGACCATAAATCGGCTACCCACCGGGATCACCATTCGCCCCCCAGGCTTTAGCTGCTGGATCAAGGGTGGCGGGATGTGGCTGCTGGCCGCCGTCACGACAATGCCATCAAAGGGCCCCTGTTCTTCCCATCCGTAATAACCATCACCGATACGCACAGTGACATTACGATAATTCAGTTGTTTCAACCGCTCCTTGGCCTGATTGCCGAGAGGTTCAATGATTTCGATGGTGAACACCTCGGCCACCAGTTCCGCCAGGATAGCGGCCTGGTAACCCGAGCCGGTGCCAACTTCCAACACTTTTTGTTGTCGCTCGGGTTTTAGCAGATCTGTCATGAGCGCGACGATGTAAGGCTGCGAGATGGTTTGCCCATGCCCGATGGGCAGCGGGCGGTTTGCATAGGCACTAAGACGCTCTTGCCAAGGGACAAATTCATGGCGGGGTACCTTACTCATGGCAGCCATGACTTTCGGGTCGAATTCTTTTTTGTTGATATAGAAACTGGTAATACGGGCATCCGCTTCAATTTCTTTTATCATGGCCTGGCGTGCCTTGGTGTAATTCTCCTGTGCCTGGGTAAATGTACCCATGAGCAGGACAAAGACACTAAGGATGAGCAGGACAAATCTGTTTCGGCACAAGCACATAATAATATTCATCAGCGTTATACGGTGAAGACGGGGTATTTTGTATTTATCTTAAGGGCACCCCCGGCTGTGCGCCACATACGAACGTCTGCTTTGGCTCGGATCCTGACGGTCAGCTAACAGCCATTATTTGCCGTTCATCTTGCGCCCGTTGCCACATCCCGCCGCGGCAGCCCAAACAAATAGGTATATACCGGCTATAAATGGACGTAAATCTGAATTGATACACGGAGGCAGGGCGCGACAGGCGAAATCATTCAAAAAATCTATACTTAAAATGTGACTGTTATAGACAAAACCAGCACCAGTTAACCGTGCATCAACTGAGCCTCTGCTAATGCTTAAAAAGATGGATGACAAAGGGATCAACCTCACCGAAGAAACCTATCGCGGTATAGCGACTGTTCTCGATAGTCTTGATGCCCTGGTTTATGTGGCCGACATGCAGACTTATGAACTTTTGTTTGTCAATGAATACGGCAGATCTATTTGGGGAGATATTCAAGGCAAGACCTGCTGGAAAGTGCTACAGACTGATCAGGTTGGTCCCTGTTCTTTTTGTACGAACAACCGTCTGCTTGACGAATTCGGTGTGCCCAAAAAGGTTTATGTCTGGGAATTTCAAAATACGGTGAACAAACGCTGGTATCAGTGCCGGGATCAAGCCATTCGCTGGATTGACGGACGCTTGGTGCGATTGGAAATAGCCACTGACATCACTGAAAAAATGCATGTTGAAGAAGAATTAAGGGCTGCAAAAAAATATGCTGATGAACTAGCTCTAAAAGACGATTTAACCGGGCTAAAAAATAGACGCGCATTTTTTGAACAAGGTAATCGCATTTTTGAACAGTCAAAAAGATTTAAACACCCTATTTCAGTGATAATGATGGATATTGATCATTTCAAAATGATCAATGACAACTATGGTCATTCTATTGGTGACAAGGTTTTACAGGCAGTAGCAGAACCATTACAAAGATTGGTTCGGGAGATAGACATTGTGGCTCGTATGGGTGGCGAAGAGTTTTCCTTTGTTCTTCCTGAAACCGGTCTTGAAGACGCTGCAAATCTGGCAGAACGTTTAAGATCCGAAATAGAAAATCTTGTGGTAACCAATGATGGGCATAAAATTAAAATTACCGCCAGTTTTGGCGTGGCGAATTGCAAGGACGGCGATAAAAGCATTGAAGCGCTGTTAACGGATGCTGATGACGCGCTTTATGTGGCTAAAAAGAAAGGGCGCAACCAAGTCAAGACATGTTAGCGCCAGAAATGCTCGCAACTCCTCTCGGCCAGCTCCGGCAGCGGGCAGCGAATGACGCCAAAGATGACCGAGTGTGATTAAGCTGTAATCCCTGCGTCTCCTTTAATTCTTACGGGGTGGTTGCCAATCCACGATGGGCGGCGTCTTCCCGTCCTCACAGACCCACACCGTGGCTCGCATTCCCATTTTCAGCACACCTGGCGACTGTTCGATGACTGCCCAGTCTGTCACCAAGAACGGCTTATTCCACAACAGATAGCGAGAGGATGC
>JAOTWF010000023.1 GCA_029863005.1 Gammaproteobacteria bacterium
ATACCTGGCTCATAACGGTCAGGTGCCAGACACGCCCGAGAGAGAATCACGTAATTCGGCGGTGAAGAGCGGCCCTTTCTCCGATTGGCAGAGAAAGGGCCGTTTGCGGCTGACTGACTGGCGGAGAGGGAGGGATTCGAACCCCCGTGGCGTTTCCGCCCATCTGATTTCGAGTCAGCGCCGTTATGACCGCTTCGGTACCTCTCCGGAGGGCGGCATTATATCAGCACGCATTATTTCAGCCACACCGGACTACGCGTGACAAGTTGTTTCGGCTGCATTAGTTTAGACCTATGGGTCTTATCCCGACAGCGCCACGGAACAATCCGTTTCATGCCGCATGGCGATCTGGCGGCTGCATCCTCCTGCTCGTCTTACTTTCCACTTGGGTGCTGTCCTGTTCATTCTTTGAAAAAAACAAACTTAAAGCGGTCATTGCTTCTGGCGAACTGGTGGTATTGACGCGCTCAAGCCCCACTACTTACTTCGAAACTCCGGAAGGCACAGCCGGATTCGAACACGATTTGGTCAAAAGCTTTGCCCGTCATCTCGGCGTGAACCCGCGATTCGTTGTCGCCGAAAAGTTCAACGAAATCATGCCACGTTTATTAAAAGGTGAGGCCGACATAGCCGCCGCCGGTATTACCGTGACCGAAGAGCGCTCCAAACTGGTGCGGTTCGGACCGCCCTATCAGGAAATCCGCCAACAGGTGGTATATCGGCTTGGAACGGAACGCCCCGCCAATGTCCAGGAACTGATCGGCCGTCAGATCGAGGTGCAGTCTGGCACGAGTTACGCCGAACGACTGCGTGCACTCCAGAAGGAATACCCAGATCTCAAGTGGAATGAAGTCGACAAGGATACCGAGGAACTGCTGGAAACCGTCTGGGAAGGGCTGCTCGAGCTGACCATCGCGGATTCGAACATCGTCGCGGTGGACCGGCAATACTTTCCGGACCTGCAAGTGGCCTTTTCAATGCAGATTCCTGAATCTTTGGCGTGGGCTTTCCCCCTGGGCCCGGACCAGAGCCTGCATGAAGCGGCCGTAAAATTTTTTGAGAAAAGCCACGCCTCCGGTGAGCTGGCTCAGATCATCGACCGTTATTATGGGCCGGCGGTTAAATCAAACTTCATCAACCTCAGTGTCTACAGGGTCCGCATCCGCTCATTGCTTCCGCAATTTCAACTGTTGTACGAACAAGCAGCCAAGGAAAACGGCTTGGACTGGCGCCTGCTGGCCGCTCTGGGTTACCAGGAATCCTTCTGGGATCCGAAAGCCATCTCTCCCACCGGGGTGCGTGGATTGATGATGCTGACGGAGGATACCGCCGCGTCCTTAGGGATCAAAGACCGTCAAGATCCCGCGCAAAGCATTGAAGGGGCGGCACGTTACCTCAAAAGCCTGTTAGAGCGCATGCCACCCGGGATCACCGGACCGGACCGATTATGGATGGCACTGGCGGCGTACAACGTCGGTATCAACCACCTGGAAGACGCGCGCATCCTCACCCAGAAACAGGGGCATGATCCGAACAAGTGGAACGACGTCAAGAATCACCTGCCGTGGCTCGCCGATGAGAAGTGGTATCCCAAGACCAAATATGGATTTGCCCGCGGGATGGAGCCCGTCCGCTTCGTCAATCGCATACGGACGTATTACGACGTGCTGGTGAAACTTGATGAGGAAGAAAAGGCGAACAAAAAGCCAAAGGCACTCGATCTCAAGGCTCCTGCCATCTGAACTTATCGCCGCGCTTGGAAGAATGACTTAAGATTTTCCCCGCAGTCCCTGGCGAGGATGCCGCCAGTGATTTGCGCCCGGTGATTCAATGAAGGGGATTCCAGTAAGTTAAAAACACTGCCGGCGGCACCGGCCTTCGGATCAGCGGCGCCATACACCACACGGGTGATGCGCGCCTGAACGATGGCACCGGCACACATGGCGCAGGGTTCGAGCGTCACGTACAGGGTGGCACCCGACAATCGATAATTTTTTATCCGGACTGCGGCCGCGCGCAAGGCCACGATTTCGGCATGGGCGGTGGGATCGTGCGCGACAATTGGCTGATTCCAACCCTCACCGATGATGTCATCGTTCAGCACCACCAGAGCACCGACGGGAACTTCACCGGCTTCTTCCGCGTGTTGCGCGAGCTCAAGTGCACGACGCATGAACGCTTCGTCACCCGCTTCCGTGGTTGTCACTCCCATTCGATGGTTGCCGGCGGCTTGCCGGAGATGTCATAAACCACGCGCGAGATGCCCTGCACCTCGTTAATGATACGGTTCGAAATGATTCCCAGAGTTTCGTACGGGAGATGTGCCCAGTTGGCCGTCATGAAATCCACCGTCTCGACCGCGCGCAGCGCGATAACGTAATCGTAGGCACGGGCATCGCCCAGCACGGCCACTGATTTCACCGGAAGAAACACCGCAAACGCCTGGCTAACTTTTTCGTACAGGTCATGGCGATATAATTCTTCGAGGTATATCGCGTCGGCCTTGCGCAACAGATCGGCATATTCCTTTTTCACCTCACCGAGGATGCGTACGCCGAGGCCCGGCCCGGGAAAAGGATGACGGTAGATCATCTGGTGCGGCAGTCCCAACTCCTCGCCGATGCGGCGCACCTCATCCTTGAACAGTTCGCGCAACGGCTCGAGCAACATGATGTTCATTTTCTCGGGCAGTCCACCAACATTGTGGTGCGACTTGATAACATGCGCCTTCTTGGTCTTGCCTGCGGCGGATTCAATCACATCCGGGTAAATGGTTCCCTGCGCCAGCCAGCGAGTATTTTTTATCTTGGCCGCTTCTTCCTCGAAGACATCGATGAAGATGCCACCGATGATCTTGCGCTTCTTCTCCGGGTCGGCCACCCCCTTAAGGGCTGAAAGGAAACGATTCTCGGCATCCACCCGTATAACCTTGACGCCCATGTGACGCGCAAAGGTATCCATCACTTGATCGCCCTCGTTCAGGCGCAACAGCCCGTTGTCCACGAAAATACAGGTCAGCTGATTGCCGATGGCGCGATGCAGAAGTGCCGCGACCACGGAGGAATCCACGCCCCCCGACAGCCCCAGTAACACTTCATCCTTTCCGACCTGCTCGCGCACCGACTGGACCATGCTTTCAACGATGTTGCCCGGTGTCCACAATGAAGCGCAGCCGCAAATATCGTGTACAAACCGTTGCAGGATGATCCTACCCTGGGTGGTGTGTGTGACCTCGGGGTGAAACTGGATGCCGTAATATCCGCGTGTCTCGTCGGCGATGCCGGCAAACGGTGCCGCCGGCGTTTCCGCAATCACTTTGAATCCCGGAGGCAGCTCTGTGACGCGGTCACCATGACTCATCCACACGTGCAACCATTCCGCGCCGGTGTCTTGCGTCTCGTCCCGCAGGTCGTGGAACAGTTTGGAATGTCCATGCATGCGCACCCGGGCATAACCAAATTCACGTTTGTCACCCGCCTCGACCTTACCACCGAGCTGTGCCGCCATCGCCTGCTGGCCATAACAGATGCCAAGGACGGGGATTTGCATGTCGAAGATTTCCTTTGGGGCGCGTGGGGTCTCCGTGAGGGTCACGGATTGCGGCCCACCCGAGAGAATGATGCCGCGCGGGGCAAAACGGCGGATTTCCTCGACCGGGGTATCCCAGGAATGTAACTCGCAATAGACGCCGGCCTCACGCACGCGCCGCGCAATCAGCTGCGTGGTTTGGGATCCGAAGTCGAGAATAAGAATTCGCTGTGAATGCGGGTCGCTCATATACTCCGCGGCCAACCTACTCTCGCTGATAATTCGGCGCTTCCTTGGTCACCATCACGTCGTGCACGTGGGACTCGCGGACGCCGGCGTTGGTGATGCGCACGAATTGGGTTTTGGTGCGCATCTCTTCAATCGTGGCGCAACCGGTATAACCCATGCTGGAGCGCAAGCCGCCCATGAGCTGGTGAATGATGTTGATCATCGGCCCCTTGTAGGGGACACGACCTTCAACTCCTTCGGGTACCAGCTTGTCGCCTCGTGAGTCTTCCTGGAAATAGCGGTCGCTCGATCCCTCGCCCATGGCGCCGAGTGAGCCCATGCCACGATAGGATTTATAGGATCGGCCCTGATAGATTTCGACCTGCCCGGGTGATTCGTCAGTGCCGGCCAGCAAGCTTCCGATCATCACCGTATGCGCCCCGGCAGCCAGCGCCTTGGCGATATCTCCGGAATAGCGCACTCCGCCGTCGGCGATGACCGGGATTTGGGAGCCTTTGAGGGCCCCCACGACATTTGCAATCGCCGTGAGTTGCGGCACGCCAACACCGGCCACCATGCGCGTGGTACAGATGGAGCCCGGGCCGATGCCAACTTTTACGCCATCAGCTCCGGCCTCACGCAACGATTTTGCCGCTTCGGCCGTGGCAATATTGCCGCCGATGACCTGCGTGTCAGGATATTTTTTCTTGATCTAGCGCACCCGGTCGAGTACGCCCTTTGAATGACCATGCGCCGTATCGACGACGATGACATCCACTTCGGCCTCGACCAGCCGTTCGACGCGCTCTTCCGTACTTTGCCCCACGCCGACGGCAGCGCCGGCAAGCAGGCGGCCCTTCTGGTCCTTGGCCGAACGCGGATATTCAGTGGATTTCTGGATGTCCTTCACCGTGATCAGCCCTTTCAGGCCGAACTTGTTATCCACCACCAGGATTTTTTCGATGCGGTGCTGGTGCAGAAGTTTCAGAATTTCGTCACGCGCCGCCCCCTCCTTGACCGTCACCAGCTTTTCCTGCGGCGTCATGATGCGCGACACCGGCTCGTCGTAACGTGTCTCAAAACGCAAGTCACGACTGGTCACGATGCCGACGAGTTTATCGCCCTGCGTCACCGGAACGCCGGAAATGTGATGGGCTCGCGTGAGTTCCAGCACATTACGAATAGTGGTATCTGGTGTCACGGTGATCGGGTTGCTGATGATGCCAGCTTCGAATTTTTTGACCCGGCGCACCTCGTCCGCCTGGCGGTCCGGGCTCAAGGACTTATGAATGATGCCGAGACCGCCCTCCTGAGCCAGGCAGATGGCGGCACGCGCTTCTGTCACGGTGTCCATGGCAGCCGACAGCAGCGGAATATTCAAGCTGAGAGTACGTGTCAGGGAGGTTTTCAGATCCACGTCCCTGGGCAGGACGCTCGAATGCGCGGGAAGCAGCAAGACATCGTCAAATGTGAGGGCTTCCTGGGCAATTCGCATGCCGTATTATAGTGATCGACCCAAAATCCGCAAACGGGTGGGCCCATTCACCCCGTTACGGCTATCAAGACACCATAAATAGATAAACCAGCATTTGGGTTGACGCCGCCGCAAATGTATTTTATCGTTCTACGACTATTGTTGATCCGGCATGATTGACGGGAGAATAAAAGCTGTCTGTTGAAGCAGCTTTCCCTAATCTTCGTGTAGCCAAATCAATAGTATAATCCCCTAAATTGCCTGTTTTGCGGCGGCAGGATGTCTTTGGGGGGTTGGGATCTGGCCGCTAATAAAATGGGCTCAGAATCTTAAAATAACATATAGTCCGCCGCGAAACTGACACAGTCAGGCACAGGAGGAGAAAGTATGAAACATACGCTTTTATTGGGTGCCATATCCTTGGCAATCGTCGGCTGCGCCAGTGGCGTCAACGAGAAAGAATACAATGACCTTGCCACCCAGGCAGAAAATGAAATCACACTCGCCAAAAAATCAGGTTTCCTGTGGCTCCACACGGAAAAGTTTCTGAAAGAATCCAAGGAAGCCATGGCGGCGGCCACTGCAGCCAGCGACCGGGGCACGCGCGGAAAAGAATACGACAAAGCCATGAAACTGGCCAAGAAAGCGTTGCAAGAAGCGAAACTGGCGCAACAACAGGCAAAAGACAACGCCAATCCCGATACCAAGATCCCCTGAGATTCCAGGTGATATAAAATACAAAGCCGGGCATTGCCCGGCTTTTTTTTGCCACGAAATCTATTGCCAGCCATGTCGTTTTACGCTGGATAATTTTGTTTTTTCTATAAATGAGGTTATGTTTCTGGAAATGGAGCAGCCTTCCCCCGCCACCATCCCAGCACGTGACATCTATACCGTTTCGCGGCTGAATCGTGAGGCCAAGTTATTGCTGGAAGGAGGCTTTCCTCCTCTCTGGATAGAGGGTGAAATCTCGAACCTTTCACGCCCCGCCTCGGGCCACGTCTATTTTTCACTGAAAGATGCCCAGGCACAGGTTCGCTGTGCCTTTTTCCGCCAACATCAACGCCTGCTTCGCCTGACGCTCAAAGATGGCTTGCACATCCTGGCGCGCGCCCGTGTCAGCCTGTACGAAGGCCGCGGTGACTATCAGATTATTATTGAATACCTGGAAGAGGCTGGCGAAGGTGCCTTGCGCCTTGCCTTCGATGTGCTCAAGCAACGCCTTTCGCAGGAAGGCCTGTTCGACATCGCCCACAAGAAATCCCTGCCGCGGCTCCCGCGCCGCCTCGGCATCATCACCTCCCCTTCGGGTGCGGTGCTGCATGACATCCTGACCACGTTACGCCGCCGATTCCCGGCCATTCCGGTGCTGGTCTACCCGGTGCCAGTGCAGGGAGCGGGGGCAGCAGAAAAAATCGCCACCGCCATAAAGCTTGCTGGTGATCAGCGAGATTGCGATGCCTTGATACTGGCACGAGGGGGCGGCTCGCTCGAAGACTTGTGGGTGTTCAACGAAGAAGCGGTCGCACGCGCGATCCATGCTTGCCCTATCCCCATCGTCAGCGGGATCGGTCACGAAACCGATTTTACCATTGCCGACATGACGGCCGATGCCCGTGCACCGACACCCACCGCGGCGGCCGAAATGCTGAGTCCGGACCAGCAGGAGTGGCTCGCACAATTTGAGCGCCTCGAAACTCGCCTGTTTACGTCGATGCACGGCCTGCTCCGCGGCCGGAACCAGCATGTCGACTGGCTGGTGGCGCGGCTGGTGCACCCGCGCCACCGGATCGTACTCATGCAACAAAGCCTGAAAACACTCGGCCAGCGCCTTTTTCTGGCCCAGACCACGGGCTTGCGCCACGCGCGTGCGGAACTGCTGGCGGCAATGGCGCTGCTGCTCCAGCACACACCCCGGTCCCGGTTGCACGCATTGCAGCAGGAAAACGAGCATTTGCATGCGCGCCTCGTCTCGGGCATGAAGCGGGGCATGGAATTGGGCCATGCAAGACTGCGCGAGCGCATGCAGACACTGCATGCCCTGAGTCCGCTCGCGACACTGGAGCGTGGCTACGCAATCGTGCAGCGCGCCGATACCAGTGCCATCGTAACGGATGCCACAAGGATCAGGACCGGCGAACGGGTGCAGGCCCGGCTCTCACGGGGTCGCCTTGAGTGTGTCGTGGAAAAAACCCGTGAAGATTAGTACCTCTTTCCTGATGGCACTGATGCTGAGCCTGTCCGTGGAGGCGGAAACTTTGCCACGGGAAAATCCGGTGCCCGGTGGCATCGCCATCGTCCCGGTCGCCCCGGAAACCGAGCCCGCGCCACTCGTGTACTACGAAGGTCAGCGTGTGCTGTTAGTCCCCCATGACGGGGGCTGGCGGGCGGTAGTCGGTCTGCCGCTGTCGCTCTCCCCCGGCAGGCAGGTCATACGCGTCAGCGACATCGGCGGACGGCAGCGCGAAATACCATTCGAAGTGCGTTCCAAGACCTATGCTGAACAGCGCCTCTTCATCAAGGACCGGCGCATGGTCGAGCCTTCCGCGGAGGATCTCATGCGCATAGAGCGGGAGCAGGAAATTATTCGCGCTGCATTCACCGTTTGGTCAGACCTGCCGCTGAAATCGCTGCAATTCCAACTGCCGGTGCAGGGACGCATCAGCAGTATTTTTGGGCTGCGCCGTTTTTTCAATAATAAACCGCGTCAACCGCACAGTGGTATTGATATCGCCGCACCCACCGGCGCCCCCGTGGTCGCCCCCCTGGCGGGAATCGTGGTGGAATCCGGAGATTATTTCTTCAACGGCAAAACTATTTTCCTCGACCATGGCCAGGGACTGGTCAGCATGTTCAACCACCTGAGCAGTATCCTGGTCGAACGTGGGAAACGCGTGGGAACCGGTGAGAAAATCGGCGAAATCGGCATGACCGGACGGGTGACCGGGCCACATCTGCACTGGACCGTCAGTCTGAACAACAGTCGGGTCGATCCTGAGCTCTTCCTCCCGAGCAATTGAAAAGCGGGCAATAAATAACATGGCCAGTTCCTGGTCAGTTGGGTGATCCGTAAGGAAACTTTATTTTGTTTTCCAGAGGTGAACGCTTTTATCGCGACTGCCGGAAATCAGAAAATCTCCATAGGGCGAGAAGGCCAGGGACTGAACATGGTCTTGGTGACCACTCAACGTTTGCAATACGGCGCCATCGCTGACGTTGTATATGGATATCACTTTATTGGCGAGACCGGCTGCTAACCAACGACTATTGGGAGAGAAGGCCAGCGTCAGGATGGCCTGATTGTTCGTTATGGTGCGCAAATAAGTTCCGGTATATGCATCCCATAACCGTATCGCCTCGCCGGCATCTCCGGACGCCAGCCACTTCCCATCGGGCGACCAAGCCAGCGACAAGATCTTGTCCTTGTGGCCGGACATCCGGAACGCTTCACGGCCATGGGTCATATTCCAAACCTGCAATGTCCTGTCTGCGCCGGCAGAGACCAGGAATTTGCCATTGGGGGAGAAGGTCAACGCATAAATGTCCCCGGTGTGTCCTTCGAGGGTATACACACGGTTTCCGTCGGCTACATCCCATACGAACACCACCCGATCTTTACCCGCCGTCGCGACCAGCTTCCCATCCGGTGAAAAACTCACGGCATAGACGGCATAACCCGGGCCGCTCAGTGCCCCACGCGGGGTACCCGATTTAGTCTCCCACAATCTCACGGTACCATCATCACCGGCGGATGCCAGCCACTTTCCGTCGGGGGAAATGTCTATGGCATTCACGGCATAACTCTGGCGCAAGGTGCCCAGTGCCGTGCCGGTGGCCGTGACCCAAAGCCGGATGGTTTTGTCGAGACCGGCTGAGGCAAACCATTTTCCATCTGGGGAAAAGGCCACTGATTGAACCCAATCCTCATGACCTGAAATCGATTTTGCCAACAATGAAGGGAAACGGCTGGCGAATACCATTTGCTTTGGATCGGATTCGCTGGGTACCGAAGTTGCCGCGGTAAAAGGATTTGTTGCCGGCATATTGACCGGCTTCGTGGCTGTTGAAGCACGGGTTTTTTGCGCTGTATCGGATGGCGGCCCCAGATTGATTGGATTCTTTTCGAACTGGCCGAAATGCACCTTTATATCTGACCAGTAGACGAGACCAGCGACCACCAGACTGACGACCATGAAACCTGCCGCCATCAAGCCAACGGCGATTGAACTTGAATCCCGCTTCCGATGGCGAGACGAGATCGGCGGAGGACGCCGGTAAATAGTCCTCGAAGTCGGTCGGTTGAACGAGGCAGGTTGGCTGGTGGTTATCGAACGCGACCGGCCTTTTCCCATAAGAGCGTCTTGGAATTCCCGCGCCGATTGTGGCCGGTCACGTGCATAGACCTGCATAGCCCAGTCGATACAATCGAGAATCTGCCGTTGATAGGAATTTCCTCCCGCCTTGGTCGCCGGGTTCAAAGGGTCGACCTGATATTTCAGTATGGCCTCGTAGCGGTCCAGCGCTTCGTCTGGTTTTTTTCCTGTCACACACCGATACATGGAGGCACCGATGGCATAGACATCCGTCCACGGGCCCGGCGTGCCTTTGTCTGGGTATTGCTCCACCGGAGCATACCCATGGGTCAAAGCCACCTTATGCAAATGCACCGTCCCCTGGCGCGCTGAACCGAAATCAATCAACATGGGGCTGCTGTCCTTGCGCAGGTAAATATTTTCCGGCTTGATATCGAGGTGCAGCATTTCGGCTTCATGCACCGCGTGCAGCCCATTCAAGATCGGGATGAATATTCGAAGGAGCGTGGGTTCGTCGAGCCGCGGGCCGTTGCGCTTGAGGTAATCCGCCAGGCTCTGCCCTTCCTCGTATTCCATGACCACGTAGGCCGTATTGTTGGCCTCAAGAAAACGCAATACCCGCACGATGTGGGGATGCTTGAAGCGCGCCAGCGCCCGCGCCTCCTTCACAAAATTTTTCAGACCGTGTTGATAATCACGAACCGCATCGCGATCAGGTTTCGGGAGCACCTGGGTCTTGTTTTCACGTTCGGCGATTTCGTGCGGGAGATATTCCTTGATCGCCACCTGGGCGCCGAGCGCAGTGTCGTGCGCAAGGTAGGTGATTCCAAAGCCACCATGGCCCAGAACCGATTCGATGGTGTATTCAGCCAGTCGGTATCCTGACCGGAGGGAACTCTTATGAAATGCGCTCACGTAACTACCTTGTCACGCCCCTGAACCCGAGGCCGCGTCTTTTTTGCGATTAACTCGACGTTTTACTTGGATATCAAACTACTTTTTTAGTATAGATCACTAAATTTCACGCGCGTCGAGGCGCAATCCGGCGTTTCGGTCGGTTTCTGCCGGTTTTTCTCCCGTGATACGGATTTTCCTCCTGGCGGCACTCCACGCGCACCGGGGTGCCAATAAGATGAAAGGCCTTGCGAAACGCATTGGCGAGATAGCGGCGGTAAGGCTTGGACAAGGATGTCACCTGGTTGCCATGTATCACCACCCGGGGAGGATTCTTGCCGCCCTGATGGGCATATTTGGGACGGGCACGGCGGCCATGAATAAGGGGAGGTGGCGTAGCCGTTACGGCCGCTTGCAGAACGCGATTAAGTTTGGGGGTTGTCATGGTCCGGTGAGCCGAAGCATAGGCCTCGTCCACCGAACGGAAAAGATCGCTCACCCCAGTCCCACGGCGCGCGGATATAAAATGAATGCGGGCAAAATCCAAAAACGGCAATTTGCGTTCCAGTTCGCGTTTGGCCCAATCGCGGTCAGATTCTTCCACCGCATCCCATTTGTTGACGGCCACCACCAGCGCGCGGCCCGCCTCCAGCGCATACCCTGCCAGCGAGGCGTCTTGCTCGGCCACGCCGGCGTGCGCGTCGATCACTAGTATGGCCACGTTCGCCTCATCAATAGCCTGGAGTGTCTTGAGCACCGAGAATTTTTCCAGCGGATCATCGATCCGCCCGCGCCGGCGCACGCCGGCTGTATCAACAACGACGTAATGGCGCCCGTCACGTTCGATTGGAACGTAGATGCTGTCACGTGTGGTGCCTGGTTCATCACACACTACTACGCGTTCCTCCCCCAGCAGTGCATTCACCAGTGTGGATTTTCCAACATTGGGCTTGCCGATCACAGCAATTCGCGGTGTATCGCCACTTTGGTCGACTTCCTCGATCAGGGGCAATTGAGACAGCACGCGCTGAATCAGATCGGTAACCCCTTCTCCATGCGTGGCGGAGACAGCTACCGGATCGCCGAATCCGAGCGCATAAAATTCCGCCACTGCCGTATCAGCATCAATTCCCTCTGCCTTGTTAACCGCTACCCACACCGTTTTCCCTTGCCGGCGCAAATCCGTAGCCAGTTGCCGATCGACGGGATGCATGCCCTCACGCATATCGACAATCAGGATTATCGCATCGGCCTCGGCCAAGGCCGTGCGTACTTGGGAGGCAACACCGGAGGAAACATCCCCTCGATTCACAATTGCATCCAATCCAGTTACTACACCACCGGTATCAACGACAAAATAAGGGCGGTCTCCCATCCGTCCATCGCCATACTGCCGGTCGCGCGTCAACCCCGGGACATCTGCCACGAGCGCACGGCGGCTGCGCGTCAACCGGTTAAACAGGGTGGATTTGCCGACATTGGGCCGGCCAACCAGTACGATAACGGGTTTCATTTGGATTTAGTAGACAGAGCACCAAGCAGTGAGGTTGTTTATTGGCATTTTCCGGGGACCCTCGCGTCTCGGTTCTTTACATCAATTTTCTATACCACTGGTAAATATTTATCTGTTTGAGAATTTGCGGCTGATAAAGTCTTATTAAGATTTGATTTTACTCGCGTCCTGGTGGCTCCAACTTTCCTCAGTTTTTTACCAATTGGAGTGCCGCCAGATCACCAGATTGGTTGCTCACGTAGAGTTTGTCGTTATCCGCCAGCGCCTGAGACCGGACAGCGCTGCTGCCAAACCGGTAGCGCGCAACAAAGTGACCGTCTTCACTCGACAGCCAGTGAACATAACCCTCAAAATCCCCGACAGCCACCAGTCCTTCTATGTAACGCGGGGCATTCAAGTGACGCGCCCGCAGTTTTTCCTGTTTCCAGACGCTTGCCCCGGTGCGCAAGTCAAACGCCATAACGTTGCTGCGGTCGTCGGTGAGATAGATATTCTTTGAATCCGTATCCATGCCGGTAAACGTGGAGACCTCCCGCGACCACAAGAGGCGTCCGGATTTCGCATCCAGGGCAATAATCTTTCCCTGATAACTGGCGGCATAAAGGACACTGCCAATGACCACCGGTGAAACATCAACATCGACCAGACGTTCCACCTCGTTACGTCCCTGTGGTTGCGCCACCGGCAACTCCCAAAGAAGTTTGCCACTCTCGATATGGACGGCAACCACCTTGCCACTGGCGAAGCCGGACAGCACCGCATCGGCGACAATCACGGGCCTAGCCGTTCCATGCAGGCTGAGCGGTGGTTCAGTACGCTCATACCTCCATAACCGTCTTCCATCAGAGGTCGACAGGGCAGTGAGTTTGCCATCGACCGATTGCACCACTGCCACACCGGCCGCCACGGCCGCCGGCACCAGCGATTGGCTCGATAATTGACTGGTCCAGCGTTGCTTGCCATCTATCCGGTCGAGCGCGATCACATCCCCCTTCTTGGTCACAACGATGACGAGGCCGTCTCCCGCAGCGATCCCTCCTGTCACCGGACGGCCCACATGCGTTTCCCACAGTTCGCGTCCGTTGGTTATGGAAAACGCTCGCACCCGTCCCTTGGGATCGGATGTATAGACCACGTTGTCATACATTGCGGGTGTCAATACCACCGCAGACTTAACAGCGCTGGCACCGCTATCCGCTGTCCATAGCTGTTTCACCTGCATCTCTGGAGCAAAATCCAGAAGCTTCGCCGGCTCTTCCCGCACGGATTTGCTTCCGCCACAGCCGGACAGAAACAGCAGAAAGGACAGGATGGCTGCCGTTATTTTCATGAAGCCTTCTCCGGCCCCAGATCATCGAGCTTTATTTTTAGTATGGCTGCATAGGGAGAACTGGTGTTTACATAATTTAGCGCTTCGCTGTAGGCTGATCGCGCGGCCTCACGCTGTCCCTGGGCCAAACGAATGTCCCCTATAAGTTCTTCATATTCGGCCTCGAACCCTGCACGGTTCTTTACATTGAGCCGTGTTAGTGCCGCCTCCTTGTCACCGGCATCAAAAAGAATGCGTGCCAGACGCAGACGTGCAACGTGCCGGACCGCCGCATCGTCGGCCTTGTCCAATACCCATTGGAGATGCTGGCGGGCTTTGACAGTGTCACCGGCATCGAAAAGCAACCGGGCAAGCAGCAATCCAGCCATCCCGGCATAAGGCGTGGAGCCATACTGATTGACCAGTGATTCACCCAGGCGCTGTGCGTCAGCGGGATTGTTTCCTTGAAAGCTCTGGAACATGCGTTCATAGACCTCGGCGGCGGCATGTAACTGTTCTTCATTATATTTTGTCCAGAAGCGGAAACCGGCGAGAAAGGCGGCGCCCAGCAGGATGCCGACGATGATGGAACTGCCATAGTTTTTCCACCATGCCTTGAGTCTTTCCAGTTCTTCTTGCTCAGTGTACGAGCTCAAGTTTTTACTCTCCTTCCGGTTCGCTCATTCAGAAAATCAATCAACACATCTTGATGCACCGATACCTGGACATCCTTACCACGCATGTCTTTCACGGTGACCGTGTTATCTTGCAATTCCTCGTCGCCCAGCATGAGCGCAAAACGCGCCCTACTGCGGTCAGCGCGCTTAAGCTGTGCCTTAAGCCCACCTCCCCCGCAATGGCACTCGATCCGCAGGCCGGCGTTACGCAGGCACTCCGCCAGGCGTAAACCATGTTTTCCGGCAGATTCACCCAGCAATACCAGATAAGCTTCGGGCGCACCTGAAGACGGGGAGGGACTCTGGCGCGCGAGCAATTCGACCAGTCGTTCCATGCCAATGGCAAAACCTGCTGCCGGCGCCGGCCGGCCGCCGAGTTGTTCCACCAAGCCGTCGAATCTCCCGCCGGCACAGACAGCCGATTGCGCGCCGAGCCGGTCCGTAGTCCATTCGAACACAGTGCGGGTGTAATAGTCGAGTCCGCGCACCAACCGTGGGTTGATACGGTAGGCAACACCCGATTCCTTAAGGTACTCGCCGAGCCGGTCAAAATGCGTGCGCGAGTCTTCGTCCAGATGGTCGTGGAGGTTCGGCGCTTCGGCAATGACCGGTTGCATCGCTGGATTCTTGCTATCGAGTATTCGCATCGGGTTCTTTTCCAGCCGGCGCAGGCTGTCTTCGTCAAGTTGATCGCGCCGCGCCTTCAAAAAACGCGTCAATTTGGCTCGATAGGTGGCACGGGATTCTGGCGTACCCAGCGAATTGAGTTCCAGGGTCAAGCCTTCCAATCCGAGCGACTTCCATAACCTGACGCACATTAATATAAGCTCGGCATCAAGATCCGGGGTATCGATTCCGAAAGCTTCCACCCCGATTTGGTGAAACTGCCGGTAGCGACCCTTCTGCGGTCGTTCGTGACGGAACATGGGACCGGCATACCACAGCCGCTGAATTTGGTTGTGCAGGAAACCATTCTCGATCCCGGCGCGAACGCAGCCGGCCGTGCCCTCGGGACGTAGCGTGAGATTGTCTCCGTTGCGATCCTCGAAGCTGTACATTTCTTTTTCGACGATGTCGGTCTGACTTCCGATGGATCGCGCGAAAAGCTCCGACTTCTCCAGGAGGGGAAGACGAATTTCTCGGTATCCGTAGGCGTGAAGAACATCGCGTGCCGTGGCTTCAACCAACTGCCAGCGTTCAACCGTTTCCGGAAGCAGGTCATTCATGCCCCGTACGGCCTGTATGGCCTTGCTCACTGGAGTCCCCTCAACCGGTCTGCTTGATGGGAAAAACTTTTCTGTCCGGCGTGGTGTCGCCCTGAATCTGGCGTCGTTGCAGCTCTTCGCGAATCACGCGTTCGATTTCATCGACCAGTTGTTCATTGGTGATTTTGTGATCCGGCTTGCCGTTGATATACAGCAGACTTGGATTACCACCCGCCAATCCGACTTGCGCCGCCTTGGCCTCCCCCGGTCCGTTTACACAACAGCCGATGACCGCCACGTCAAGCGGCTCCCGGATGTCTTCGATACGCTGCTCCAGAGCGTTCACCGTGCCAATTACATCAAATTCCTGGCGCGAACAGGAGGGGCAGGCAATCAGGTTAATTCCCTTGCTGCGAATATGCAGCGCCTTCAGAATGTCAAAGCCCACCCGCACCTCCTCGACTGGATCGGCCGCGAGTGAGACACGAATGGTGTCACCGATTCCTTCCGCGAGTAGCATGCCAAGGCCGACAGCTGATTTGACGGCACCGGATCGAAAGCCACCCGCCTCGGTGATGCCGAGATGCAGCGGTTGTTCTATCTGCGTGGCAAGTTGCCGATAGGCGGCCACGGCCATGAACACGTCCGAGGCCTTGACGCTGACCTTGAAATCCTGGAAGTCGAGCTTGTCCAGTATTTCTACATGACGCAACGCGGATTCGACCAGGGCCTCCGGCGTGGGCTCGCCGTACTTCTTCTGCAAATCCTTTTCCAGTGAACCGGCGTTAACGCCAATGCGAATCGGTATCCCGCGATCCCGGGCGGCGTCCACCACGGCGCGCACGCGGTCTTCGCGGCCAATATTCCCCGGGTTGATTCGCAGGCAGTCTGCGCCCAGCTCAGCCACGCGCAGCGCGATTTTGTAGTCGAAGTGGATATCCGTGACCAAAGGGATCGAGACCTGTTGCTTGATCTTGCCGAAGGCTTCTGCAGCCTCCATGGTCGGAATCGAGACGCGCACAATGTCGGCACCGGTATTTTCCAGCGCCTGAATCTGCGCAACCGTGGCGGCCACGTCCGTGGTCTCGGTGTTGGTCATGCTCTGCACGCTGACGGGTGCGTCACCGCCAACGGCGACGCGTCCGACCATAATGCGCCGGCTCTTGCGCCGCTTAATGGGATTTTCGCCAAACATTAATTGCTCACCGCCGTTTCTCCGCCTAGTGTAAAGCGTGCCACTTGTCCGCGCTTGTGTCGGCTGACGTCATAATTCTTACCGTTAAATTCTACCCGCACACCATCGGCATTGCCGACAAAGACGCTGAACGGCGCCACCCCCTCGATGCTGATGCGACGACCTGCCGGGACATTTTCGTATAACAGCCTGTTATCCCGGGCGTCCCGGACATCTGCCCAGGATTCCTGGACGGCATGCAGGATCATGCGGGACCGGGGAATCCCCGCAGGAATTTCCGTCGCTCGCCGGGTACGCATCGTGACCCGTTCAGGGGGTGTCGGGACCGTCGGGGAAACCGGTTTTGGCGGTTCTGTCGGCGAAATATTCAGAGTCATGCCGGAGACAGTCAACTGACCGCTGGGTACCGCTGTCGGTCCGGTCGCAGTCTCAACAGGTGCGGCTGTCGAAGATAACGTCTCTCCGGTTCCAGGCCCACCGAGGGATTCCGTGGTAGCTGGTTTGTCTCCCGGACTCTTCGGTGATTCAGGAGATTTCATGGTCGTCTGGCCATTGATGGCAGGCGCCGGGGATATATCTCGGGATTCATTCTCGCTTTGCCACCAGAGATAAACCAGCCCCAACACCACTACAGCCACCCCCACACTGGCGGCTTTTACCAGATGATGGCTGCTGCTAATTTGTTGTGGTGGCGTTAAGGACGGGGAGGAAACCGGCTTGGAAGCATTCATCTGGCTGTTATAGGCCTCAACCATTTTCTCCGGCTCCAATCCAAGCAGTTGCGCATAACTGCGAATATAACCCCGAACGTATGTCGGTCCCGGGAGATGCTGGTAATCATCTGCCTCCAGGGCCGTGATCTGTTTCGATGACAAATGCAGGATTTGGGCCACATCTTCCGGCGCCAGCCGCAGGTCCAGGCGCGCTTGTCGCAGCAGACGGCCCGGGCCAGATTTTGGCGCCGATGTGTTGTCAGGATTCGATCGGGTGTTTTCCATTAACTAATTCTTCTTCGGTGCTGACATGGCCGCCAATTGTTCAGCCTCGGGTGAGGTGGGGAATTTTCCGCGCAGCCGGATGGCGTAACTGGCCTCGGCATTCTTGTTGCGAAGGATGCGTTCGATCTTCACAGCCAATAACAGGCTTTCCGGTGTGTCCTCCGCCGCCTGGAAATAGCGCTCTATAAAAGCGCGTCCCGATATGGCTTTGCCCATGTCCAGGCTGATTTTGGCCATCTGATACAGCGCCCCGGAAAGATTCGGATTGATCCGCAGCGCCTCGCGCAGGTATTTCTCTGCCGCCTGCGGCGCCGGTTTCTTCATCAGGCAGACACCGGCATTCAAATTGACCTCAGCCGCATAGGAATACAACTGGTTGGCGATGGCCGCATCAAAATATTTCAAGCCTTCATCAATTTTCCCGCGATCGCAGAGAAACGCGCCATAATTATGCTGCGCCGAGGCATTGCTATCATCACTGGACAAAGCCTTGCGAAAATACCTGTCCGCCTTGTCATAATCCTTCAGACGCCACTGCAATACCGCCATGATGTTATTGGCCTGCGAGTAATCCGGGGATACCTTGAGCGCCTTTTCCAACTCCTCTTTGGCAACTTCCAGCTGCCCACGCTGAAGATAACCTGAACCAAGCAGGACATGGGTTTCCGCCTTCTTGGATATCTTCGCCTGCTCTGCCTGCCGTTCCGCCGTGGACGCGCAGCCGGAAATAATCATGGACAGCAAAACAAGTGTCGAAAAAAACCGACGCACGCTCATGCCCGAACCGCCCGTATCGCCAGACGTTCGCGTCGGCGTGTGCGATCCTGTACACGACCGGCAAGCTGGCCACAGGCCGCATCGATGTCATCGCCACGGGTTTTGCGCGTGATGGTCGTGATCCCCGCCGCGACCAGGACATCTCGAAATTGATCAATTGCCTCCCGGGGAGTACGACGGTAGCGGGTCTCCGGAAAAGGATTAAAAGGGATCAAGTTGACTTTGGAAGGCACAGATTGCAGCAATTTCGCCAGTTCGTGCGCATGAGCCTGACTGTCATTGACGCCATCCAGCATCACATATTCGAATGTCACGCGGCTGCGCGGTGAATCGGCGCAATAACGCCGGCAGGCCTCCAACAGTTCAACGATGGGATACTTTTTGTTCAGTGGGACCAGTTCGTTACGCAGAAGATCGTTGGGGGCGTGTAACGATACCGCCAAGCTCACCGGACAATCCTCGCGCAGCCGATCCAGCATCGGCACCACACCCGCCGTGGATAGCGTCACCCGCCGACGCGAAAGTCCATAAGCATAATCATCCTGCATCAGGCGCATCGCGGGAAGAACATTGTCATAATTCAGGAGCGGTTCACCCATGCCCATGAGCACCACATTGGTAATGATCCGCTCACCCTTGGGATCCCGCTCCAAGGCACGATTGGCGACCAGCAATTGTGAAATAATCTCGGCCACCGTAAGGCTGCGATTGAAACCTTGGTGGCCCGTGGAACAAAAAGAACAATTCAAGGTGCAACCAACTTGCGAGGACACGCACAACGTGCCCCTGTCCTCTTCGGGAATGAAAACGGCCTCGATGGCGTTGCCGTCGTCGAGCCGTAACAGCCATTTACGCGTCCCGTCGGCCGCCGTCTGGTCCTCTATGACTTCCGGGACGCGAATCTCGGCCGCCTCCCGCAGGCGCGCGCGCAACTCCTTGCTGAGATTGGTCATGGCGTCAAAATCATCCACGCCATATTGGTGAATCCACTGGATGACCTGGGTGGCACGGAACGACTTCTCGCCCAAAGCAACGAAATATTCCTGCATCGCCAAGCGATCCAGGCTAAGCAAATTGGTTTTATCAGTAATAGACAAGACGGATCCTCTACAACCTATCGCAGCGTTTACGGGCTTGCCCGCGGAACAATTTCCTGCCTGCCATTTCCGGTGTTAAACAAACAAAGTGATGCAAGCTCAGGAATCGACTGAATATTTATCCCGTCCCCGAGTAATAGTCTAGCGTCAGACATGCGGCCAGACAATGAAAAAGAGGGTATTTCGACAAGTCTCCACCGCTTCGAGCGCTTATCCCCCGTGTTCGTCCATCCAGGCCATCTGGATAGCCTCGAGGATTTTTTCGCCCGAGTGTTCGGGCTTATCATCAAAATCCTCCAGTTCCATCACCCATTTGAGTAGATCCGTGAAACGCACAGACATCGGATTCACTTCAGGAAATTTATCACTCAACTCGATGGCAATCTCCCGGGTGTCGGTCCATTTAAGCCCCATGGTCAGCTCCTCTAATGTTGCTCGGAAACCAGATTGATGGTGTATTTGGGAATCTCAACTATCAAGTCCTTGTTGCCAACTTTGGCCTGGCAACTGAGCCGTGACTCGGGTTCGAGGCCCCAGGCCTTATCCAGCAGATCCTCTTCCTTTTCCTCGGCAGTGCCAAGGCTGTCAAAACCTTCACGCACCACCACATGACAGGTGGTACAGGCGCATGCCTTTTCGCAAGCGTGCTCAATGGGGATGCCGGCATTCAGGGCCGCATCGCAGATGCTGGTGCCCGGTTCCACATCAATGGTTTTGCCTTTCGGGCAAATCTGAGGGTGCGGCAGAAATCTCAGGCGCGTCATGGCGTTTTGTCCCGGGCGGCATCAAATTCCTCAAGTTTGTGACCGGCGAGGGCCTTGCGGATATTTTCATCCATTCGCCGCTGGGCAAATGTTTGGGTGGTCTGATCGAGCGATTTGATGGCCTGTTTGATGGCTTCGGCATCTTCCCCGTTACGCATGGCCTCAAGTTTTTTCAGGCCATCTTCGATATCGGACCGTTCCTTCGCCTCCAGAAGCGCACTATCCGCCGCCAGCGCGGCGCGCACAGCTTCCATCAGACGATCGGCGTCGATCTGCTGCTCACGGAGTTTGCGCACCACGTCATCGGCGCTGGCGTGCATAATGGATTCGCGCAACATACGTTCGATTTCACTGTCCGTCAGCCCGTAAGATGGTTTGACCACCACGCTGCTCGCAACACCCGTGGTCTGTTCCTGCGCCGACACGCTCAACAGGCCATCCGCATCTATTTGAAATGTAACCCGGATGCGCGCTGCACCGGCCGTCATGGGTGGAATACCGCGCAGCTCAAAACGCGCGAGCGAGCGGCAATCGGATACCAGTTCACGCTCGCCCTGCAGCACATGGATCAACAGCGCGGTCTGACCGTCCTTGAAGGTGGTGAAGTTCTGCGATTTCGATACCGGAATCGTCGTGTTACGGCGGATGATTTTTTCCACCATCCCACCCATGATCTCAATTCCCAAAGATAACGGAATGACATCCAGCAGGAGCATTTCCTCTTCACGCTTGTTTCCGATCAGGATATCGGCCTGAAGCGCGGCGCCGAGGGCAACGACTTTGTCCGGATCGATGTCTGCCAGCGGTTCACGTCCGAAGAATTGCGCTACCTTTTCGCGCACGCGTGGAATTCGTGTCGCCCCACCCACGAGCACCACGCCATCGACCTCCCTGGTTGTGACACCGGCATCGCGCAGCGCGCGTCGGCTGGGAGAAAGGGTGCGATCAATCAGGGAATCGATCAAGGCATTCAACCGATCACGGCTCAATTCTCCCTGCCAACTGTTGCCTTTGCCACAATCAATGTTAAGCGAAACGCGCTCGGACCGGGTCAAGGCTTCCTTGGCAACGCGCGCGTCACGCAGCAAGCGGCGCATCTGACGATGATCGGCGTCATCGGCAATATTGGCTTGTTGCATGATCCATTCGGCAATTGCGTGGTCCATGTCGTCGCCACCGAGGGCTGAGTCACCTGCTGTTGCGATGACCTCGAAGATTCCGCGGTTGAGTCGCAGCAACGAAATATCGAAGGTCCCGCCCCCCAGATCGTACACGGCATATACGCCCTGTGGATTTTTATCCAGGCCATATGCGATCGCGGCCGCCGTTGGTTCATTCAACAATCGCAGGACAGTCAACCCGGCGAGGCGCGCGGCGTCTTTGGTCGCCTGGCGCTGCGCATCGTCAAAATAAGCCGGCACGGTAATGACGGCATCAGTGATCTCAGCGCTTAGGGATTCCGAGGCACGCGCTTTCAGTTTCTTCAGAATTTCAGCGGAAATTTCCACCGGAGTGCGTTCACCGACGACTGTGCGCAGGCGCAACATCGCCGTGTCACCCCGAATAAATTCATAAGGCAGGGATTTCCCCAGTTGGCGCACATCCTCGATGCCACGTCCCATCAGGCGCTTCACCGAAGCGATGGTATTTAGCGGGTCTTCGTGGGCAACAGCCACGGCCTCATACCCCACCACCGGCTCCTTGCCATTTGAGCGATAGTGCACCACAGAGGGCAGCAAGTGACGGCCGCTTTCATCCGGCAGGGTTTCGGCCACACCATTGCGCAGGCAGGCGACCAACGAGTTGGTGGTGCCAAGATCAATACCCACGGCATAACGTCGCTCATGGGGCGCGGGGGATTGTCCCGGTTCACTGATTTGAAAGAGTGCCATGATCTTTAACTATTGATAAATGGGTGCACTCGGCGGTGACGGCAATGCCGGTGTCAGGTCAATTCTTCCTCAAGATTATCGATCTCATGATGCATCTTCTGCAGAAACTGCATTTCGCGCACGAGATTTCGCGCGCGGCTGGTTTCCTTCGAGGAATCCAGGTTGAGCGCACCACGAAGCTGAACGATTTTTTCCAGCATGCGCTGATCGATCTGGTTCGCTAGCTCCGCCAGCTGTTTTCCCGGGTTATCCGCCTGTCTGATCTCATCAAGATTCTCGCGCAGCTCCATTTGCTCCATGAGAAACGCCGGATCCATCGCCGTATCCGTTTCCTCGCCCATATCAATGCCGCGCAGGTCCAAAAGATAGCGTCCGCGTCGTACGGGGTCCTTTAGCGTCTGGAAAGCCTCGTTGACCAGTGCCGTCATCTGCAAAGACAGGCGCCGTTCCTGATCTGAGGCATTGGCGAATTTGTCGGGATGAACGTGACGCTGGAGCTCACGGTAGCGCAACGTCAAATCGTCGGCATCGACATCGAATGATACCGGCAGACCAAAGAGTTCGAAATAATTTTTGCCCGATGCAGCGCGCATGCCGGTGGCACTCGCCGTTTCAGGTATTAAAGCTTTCCCCGCAGCCGCAGGAGTCCTTGACGTTGGGATTGTTGAACTTGAAACCTTCGTTCAGGCCTTCACGAGTGTAATCAAGTTCAGTGCCGTCGAGATAGATGAGGCTCTTGGCATCCACGATCACTTTGGCGCCGTTACTTTCGTAGACATGGTCATCGGGCTCGATCTTGTCGGCGTATTCGATGACATAGGCCTTTCCCGAGCAACCGGATGTCCGCACGCCCAGACGCAAGCCCTCGCCCTTACCACGCTTCTCGATGAATTTCCGCACACGTTCCGCGGCGGCCTGGGTCAGAGTAATAGCCATGTTTGATACATTCCGTGACGCGCTCACGTTCAAGCAGCGTCGGCCTTAGAGCCTTTGCCGGTTTTAGTCTGGTAATCCGAAATCGCCGCTTTGATGGCATCCTCCGCCAGCACCGAACAATGAATCTTCACTGGCGGCAAAGCGAGTTCTTCAGCGATCTGGGTGTTCTTGATCTTGCCGGCTTCATCGATGGACTTGCCTTTGACCCATTCGGTCAGCAGCGAACTCGAGGCGATGGCGCTGCCACAACCATAGGTCTTGAACTTGGCGTCTTCGATGATGCCTTGTTCATTGACCTTGATTTGTAATTTCATGACGTCACCGCAGGCCGGTGCGCCGACCATGCCGGTGCCCACCTTCGAGTCGCTCTTGTCGAAAGAACCCACGTTTCGCGGATTCTCATAATGATCCAATACCTTATCACTGTATGCCATGGTTGTGTCTCCTGAATATTACCAAATTCATTTCGCGCTCTTAATGCGCCGCCCATTGCACTTTGCTGAGATCGACACCTTCCTGATGCATCTCCCACAAAGGTGACAGTTCGCGCAGTTTCGCAACCTTATCCTTTACCAGGCCAGCGGCGTAATCGATTTCTTCTTGTGTCGTAAAGCGACCGATGGTGAATCGAATGGAGCTGTGCGCCAATTCATCGTTGCGCCCCAGCGCTCGCAACACATACGAAGGTTCGAGACTCGCCGAGGTACAGGCCGAACCCGAGGACACCGCGATATCCTTAAGTGCCATGATCAAGGATTCGCCTTCCACGAAATTGAAACTCATGTTCAGATTGTGTGCCACACGATGCTCCAAATCACCGTTGACATACACTTCCGGAAGATCTTTCAGGGCCGTCAGCAGGCGATTGCGCAAACCGCGGATCCGCTCAATTTCCGATGCCATTTCCTCTTTGGCGAGACGGTAGGCCTCACCCATGCCGACGCACTGGTGCGTGGCCAGAGTGCCGGAACGCATGCCGCGCTCGTGTCCGCCACCGTGTATCTGGGCTTCGAGACGGACGCGAGGTTTGCGCCGCACATACAATGCGCCGATCCCCTTCGGACCGTAGGTCTTGTGACCCGAAACCGACATCAGATCCACGTTCATGGCATTGACGTCGATCGGCACCTTGCCGGTACTCTGCGCCGCGTCCACATGAAACAGTACTCCACGCTCACGCGTGATCTTCCCAATGGCGGCAATATCCTGGATAACGCCAATCTCATTGTTCACGTGCATGATCGAAACCAGGATGGTGCCCGGGCGGATCACAGCTTTAAGTTTTTCCAAATCAACCAAACCGTTCGGTTCGGGATCAAGATAGGTGACCTCGAAGCCGTCGCGCTCGAGCTGCCGGCAGGTGTCAAGCACGGCTTTGTGTTCGGTCTTGCATGTAACGATATGCTTGCCCTTCTTTCCATAGAAATTCGCCACGCCCTTGATCGCAAGGTTATCGGACTCGGTGGCGCCTGACGTCCAAACTATTTCCTTGGGATCGGCGCCGAGCAACGCCGCGACATGGGCGCGCGCCTCCTCGACCGCCTCCTCGGCTTGCCAGCCAAAGGGATGCGAGCGCGACGCTGGATTGCCGAATCCACCATCCAATGTCAGATAGCGGCACATCTTCTCCGCCACGCGCGGATCCACTGGCGTGGTGGCAGAGTAATCCAGATAAATAGGCTTCTTCATAATCTTTGCGTCATCTCCAAATCATTCCTTTCCTTTTATCTCATCGACCGTCATGCGGCAGAATTAAAGAACTTCAAAGAATCATTATATGTGCTGTGCGTCAACGGCCTGCATCGCCTGCCCGATCTGCCAACAAGCGCTGTGATCACATCTATTCAATAAACCGGCAGCCCCGACCTCACCGAGCGGTCAGGAGTTTGCCACGGCCTGCATCCTGCCTTCCTGGCGCGTTGCGACTTCCTGTACATGCGGCTTGGTGACCAGATCGCCCAGGGTAATTCCGTTAAGGAACTCATGTATGCGGACGCTAAGGTCTTCCCACAACTGATGTGTCAGGCAAGTTTCGTCACCATGGCAGTTCTTTTCGCCGCCACAACGGGTAGCATCGATATTCTCGTTGATGGCTACTATGATTTCCGCCACCGAGATTTTGTTTGGCGCCATGGCCAAGTTATAACCGCCACCGGGACCGCGGACACTATCGACCAGACCGCTACGACGCAGCTTGGCGAAAAGTTGTTCAAGATAAGACAGCGAGATGCCCTGACGCTTGGCGATTTCAGCCAAGGTAACCGCGCCTTTGTCATAGCGAAGCGCCAAATCAAGCATGGCTGTTACGGCATAACGACCTTTCGTTGTGAGTTTCATAAGATTTATTCCCACACTGTTTATATACTCTTGTAATTTTACATACTTGATGTATTCAGTCAACTATTCTCTTTGGGGTTATCTCCATGTGGAGGGGGTGTCGCAGGGGGATTTTCAAGGTTTTCGACATCCAGACGAGGCATATCCAGATTGACCTTGACCCCGGCCTTTTCCAAGGCTTCAGAGAGTATTTTCAGCTTCTGATCGGAGAGATGCATGTGATCCAGGATGAGATCAATGGCATGGGCCACGGGGTCGGGCATGTCCTGGCTTTGGCCATAGGCATCAAAGCCGATTTTCTTGGCCATCGCCTCCCGTTGCTGGGACTTATCATCAGGTGTTCTCGCTCCCATGACACGCCCCGGAATACCTACCACGGTAGCGCCTGCGGGGACATCCTTAACCACGACGGAATTGGAACCTACCCGGGCATTATCGCCCACGGTAATGGGTCCCAGAATCTTGGCGCCGGCCCCGATAACCACATTGTTTCCCAGCGTCGGATGGCGCTTTTCCTTGCGCCATGTGGTTCCGCCCAGGGTCACACCGTGATATAGGGTGACGTCATCACCGATCTCAGCGGTTTCGCCGATCACCACTCCCATCCCGTGGTCGATAAAAAAACGTTTCCCGATTATGGCCCCGGGATGGATTTCTATGCCTGTCAGCCAACGCCCCAGCAGGGATAGCATCCTGGCGAGCCAGCGTAGCCGCCAGACCCACAGTCGGTGCGCCATGCGGTGGAACATCAGCGCATGAATACCCGGATAGATGGTGAGCACCTCAAGCGTGGAGCGCGCGGCCGGGTCGCGTTGAAAAACGCTCTCCAGATATTCATGCAGATTTTTAAGCATGGGAGATAATGTCCTGATTCAAAAATTATAAATATTGTTGATCATTTTAGTCAAGATTTATCATGGTATTTCTGAATAGCGGTAAGTATGCCACGCAATATGTTCAGCTCGTTATCATCCAATTCTGCTCGATTGAACAGCCGCATGAGCCGCCGCATCAGCAGCCGCGGATTTTCCGGATCCAGAAAACCGACTTGATGAAGCACCTTTTCCAGATGCTCATAGAAGCGGTGCATATCCTCCTGACTTACCGGCCGGCCTTCATGCCCCTCCATTACCCTGGGTGTCACTGCTTCAACCAGTCTTGCGCGATATAGCTCATAGGCCAGAATCTGCACCGCGCTCGCGATATTCAACGAGGAATACTCCTTGTCGGCCGGGATAGTCACCATGGCATGGCAACGATCAAGTTCCTCGTTGAGCAATCCGGTACGTTCCTGACCGAACAATAACGCCACCGGCCCCTTCCCGGCCCCCTCCACCAACCGGCGCGCACCGGTGGGTGGGTCGAGGGTGGGCCATTCGATCCGGCGCGAACGCGTCGTGGTTCCGATCACCAGGTGGCAATCCTTGATGGCCTCATCCAGCGAGGCGCAGAGAACTGCGGACTCTAATACATCGGTTGCCGCGGCGGCGCGGTCGGTGGCCATGGAACTTGGGAATTTTTCTGGTGCCACCAGATATAGGCGGCGCAGAGACATATTCTTCATGGCGCGCGCAGTCGCGCCGACATTCCCCGGGTGGGTCGGGCGAACCAGCACAATGCGAATGTTGGAAAGCGCCATGCTTGTGTTATTTTTGAGCGGTCTATTCTACACGCAGATTTCCACTTTCAACCCGCGTGGCAGCCGATTACAATGCCGGCCCACACCCGCTTCACTTCGCTCATTTAACAATCCGGGGAATTCTATGCATCCCATGCTCAACATGGCGGTCAAGGCCGCACGCAACGCGGGCAGTATCATCATGCGCCATGCCGATCGGCTGGAACGCCTGACGGTCGAGAGCAAAGGGCTCAAGGATTATGTCAGCGAAGTGGACCGGATGGCGGAAGAGGAAATCATTCGCGTCCTGCGCGCGGCCTATCCAAATCACGGCATCCTCGGCGAAGAAACAGGCGCACATGCCGGGGATGATTTTGTATGGATCATCGATCCTCTCGATGGCACCACCAATTTCCTGCACGGTTTCCCCCAATTCGCCGTTTCGATCGCGCTGAGACATAAAGACCGACTGGATCAGGCGGTGGTTTTTGATCCCTCGCACAATGAACTCTTCACCGCCTCGCGCGGTAGCGGTGCACAAATGAATGACCGCCGAATTCGCGTCAGCCGCATCCATGAGCTGGAATACGCGCTGCTCGGGGCCGGGTTCCCGTTTCGTTCTCACGAGCATATGGAGGCGTGGATTGCCATGTTGAAGGAATTCATGCTGAACACCAGCGGTATCCGCCGCCCCGGCTCGGCCTCGCTCGATCTCGCCTATGTCGCCTGCGGACGCTATGAAGGTTTCTGGGAAATCGGGCTGAATGCCTGGGACATGGCGGCCGGGGCGCTGCTCGTGCAAGAGGCAGGTGGGATGGTCAGTGATTTTGCCGGGGGCCAGGATTTTCTCGAGAGCGGAAACATCATCGCCGGCAATCCCAAAATCCACGCAGAAATGCTGCGCCGCATCCAGCCGCACCTGACGGATGGGTTGCGTCGCTAAGTTACCTCTGATCTAAAGCGCGCTAACTTTATTTTGTCAGCAATCGGCTAGCGCTTGACGACGCCGACGAATGTTTTGCCCGGATAGGGCGGCATCTCCGCGAGTTTGTCGAACCCGGGAATGGTTTCCATGTGCTTCACCATGCGTGTCCGCATCGCCTGATCCGGCAACGGGCCGCGCAGTGCACCGATGTTTTCCGATTGGTGATCGGGGTTGGTGGTCGCGGGAATGGCGGCGGTTATTGCCGGGTGCGAGATCACCCACTTGAGGAAAAACTGCGCCCAGTTCTTGCAGCCGATCTCCTTGGCGAATCCGGGCAACGGCTGATTCTCGACGATTTTAAACAAGCGCGCCTTCTCGAACGGCATGTTGACCAGTACCGCCACACCTTTGTCCAGTGCCGCCGGCAAAATGCGTTCCTCAGCCAGACGCGTATGGATTGAATAATGTACCTGGACAAAATCGAGTTCGCCTTTTTCGACCCACTGGGTCAACGGGCCGAAATATGGCAGTTCGTGATGCGTGACACCGAAGTAGCGGATGCGTCCTTCCTTCTTCCATTCCTTGAAGATCTTCACGATCACCGGCACATTCACCAGGCTGTGACATTGCATGACGTCGATCTTGTCGCGCCACAGCCGCTCCATCGATTGTTGCAACTGCGACAGTGCCTGACTGTCATCGCCTAACCACTGGCCGGTGGCCCAGGTCTTGTTGGTGATGAAAAGATCGCGCGTGATGCCAAGCGAAGTCGCGAAATCACCAACACTCACCTCCGACATGCCGTAAAGTGGCGAGGTGTCAATCACGCGCCCTCCCCCCTCATAGAAACGCTTCAGGATCTCACGCAGGTGGTCGCGCGGTTGGCCGGGCTTGATGTCAAAGGTCAAGAAAGTGCCAAGCCCAATCGCCGGGATTTTTTCGCCGGACTTCGGGATCGCGCGCAGAATGATGTTCGACGGTGCGGCTTGTGCTGCAGCACTTTGAAATAGCGAAGGTAGCGTGAGCGCGCCGACGGCAAGGCCGGTGGCCTGTAACAAGCGGCGACGGGAGGGGTTTGCCGGTTCGTTCTGCGGGAGGTCAACCATGACTGTTCTCCTTCCAAAGATGGGGTATGACAATTAAATTTTTCATCCACAACTAATCGAAGCCAATAATGCCACGACGATAATAAAATCAACCGGGTGGTCGCGATTAGCTTACTCTAATTCCGACATGAAGGAAGAGGCTGAACTCTATATTTCACGAAATGCTATTGGAAAATTCGTATTCGCCGCACGGCTACGCGAAGGTTATCTCTATACATGACTGCGCTGCCGCTTCCACTACAACACCAACAGCATTTGACGGATGAGTTACGGCGTTAAGAACTAACCTCGCCAAAGCACATTCAATCAAGTCTAACCCCATTGACAGCAGGAACCTCAGCTGAA
>JAOTWF010000024.1 GCA_029863005.1 Gammaproteobacteria bacterium
GACGCCCGCGCACCAGTACTCGCATGCCGCCCGCGGTACTGCCGATATTACGAAACAAACGTCCGGTGGCGATCAATCCTGGCGCCCACCAGGGCAGATTTTGTATCCAGCCCCAACGCCGCATCCTCGCCAACAGAAACAATCCCCGATTGAAAAAATTTAGTCCCAGCCCAGTGCGAAAGCTTACCGTCTGTGCGCCATAGCGCGGAGGGAAAAGATCCAGGTCCGGGACATCGCTCAAGTACACACGTCGCTTGCCAACCGGTTTCGGATAAATTACTTTTTCCGACTCGCTCCAGCCGTAGGCGTAACGCCAGCGCCCTTTTTCCTTGAGGCGAAATGAACTCCCGGCCGTAGTCAAAACCGTGCGCAGTGTGGCTTCGCCTCCGGGAAGCATATAGCCAGGGGAGAAGCTGACATGGATTTCGCTGATACGATCGAACTCATGGGTGAGCATGTCGATGAGAGCCGCCGACACCGCCGGGACAACACTCGCACCGCTGACAATTTGACAATTCTTCTGAAGTGCGCGGCGGTTCAAGCGCGAGATGCCCTCTACGTAAGCACGCACCTGCGCGAGGTCAATGTAATTTATGCTCAGTCCCGCGCAGGTCTCCGCCACGGTGTAATCGTGCGCCGGGATTGTCCCTATCGCATTAACCACGGCGAACACACCGTCGAGCGCTTGCCGCAGGCTGGCAGGATCCTGAGGGTTCACCGTTAACGTGGTTATGTTGGCCTCGACGGAACTACTTGCATTCAAGAGGCCGTGATGACCGATGACGCATTCGGCGGATGGTATCGTGGCAATGACCCGGCTGATGCGCCGGCCCAAAATGCCATTACCTCCCAAGACGAGAATCCGCTTTCCCATACTTAACGTGGGATCATATCAGATCGGCGCGTCTGTTCAGCAGCCACGGGCTTCGCTAACATGTCCGTGATTGCCAAATCGACTTTTCGCCATGAACGAATCCGATTTCGACAAACAAGTCACTGATACCCTGTTGCATATCGAACAGGCTATCGAGGAGAGTGGCGCGGACATCGACTTCGAGGCCGCGGGGGGAATACTCACGCTCGAGTTTGAAAATGGCTCGAAGATTATTATTAACAAGCAGGGCGCAGCCAGTCAGATATGGGTTGCCGCCAAATCCGGCGGCTTTCATTACAGCTTGGTTGAGGGACGTTGGATCAATGATCAGAGCGGAGGAGAATTGATGAGTGAACTTTCGCGCCTGGTCAGCGAGCAGTCAGGCCAAGACATCGACCTCGACTGAGGCTTAATCCCAGCTACCTTCCTTTGGCGTGATTACCGCCGGCTCGCCGCATTTGGGACAGTTCACGCGCCGGGTGTCGTCCGGCAAAATGGTTATCGCGTCGTCATAGCAATGGGCGCAGCGCGGTATTTTCCCCTCCTGCACCCAGGTGCTGCCGATGGAGTGGCAGTGATTGCAACGGTACAGCGCCAGAAACGGCATGTCGGCCTTGCCGCGGCCCACGCCGATACTGGCTTCCTCGTACTGGCAGAACTTGCACTTATAGCCGACAAAGGTGCCCATTAGGTCTCGAATGACTGGTTTAATCCCTCTTTAATCCCTCGCGATTTTATCCCTTCGGCTCAGGCATACCATTATTGAATACCGGAGGTCGGGATCGGACGGCAGCGATATCCGGCACGAGTCAATAACCACTCCTCCCACGGCACCTAAAGCTTCCTACACGCCCCTCTTTGATTGTCTAAAATGAATGAGAGAGGCTCGTTTGCCACGAGATACCCCGCGCACCGCGACGCAAGATGATACGCGGCGCGGTTAGGGAGTCAACGCAAGAACCGGCGCTGTGTTATTCCGGTCCAAGTTTCAACAGGAGGTAAATGATGCGGTTGCCTTCGCTCTACCAATTCTTCCGGCATCAGGTGAATCATGGTTTTCACCTCCACGGAATCGCCGAACCGGCCACGGTCGATTACGTCAGCGACATCCTGGCCCGCTTTGCGCAGGTTCGACAATTTTATGCTTTGCGGGATGCCGACGGCCAACCCGTCGAATATCTCGTGGACATGCTCGAGGCATGGCAGAAAGCACATGGCGAGACCGCTTGCCGCGGACGATTTTTTCTGCGGCATCTCGGTGAATACACCTTGTTCATGAGCGGGATTTTCCGCGAACGCCTCACGGCGCGCGGTGAACTCGACTATTACATGGCGCACGGCCGCAGCGCCTACTGGCGATGTGCGGACTGCGAAATGAATCCCCAGCAACGGAAGGTGTACTGGCATTTGCACCAGGACTTTGGGCGCATCTCGAATACGCTCGATAACATGCGCCGCGAGCAGTTTCCGCTCCCGACTTCCCCCGATAACATGCTGACCGCCTTCTGGCGGGTTTGAGGAGCTACCGTTCTCGCCTGACGGCGCCAGTCCGGCGTCGGTCTTTCTCGAAGCGCCGTTCCCGCATGATCGGATCCCAGCGCAGGACGCCGCGCCGGTCAAGTTCGTGCTGACGACGTTCGACCATGCGCCGATCCCCATTCACGAGAATATCGTAAGGAACCCTCTTCTCTGTTTGCACGTCGCCTACCCCACAACCATTATGAACAGGTGGTCTTCACCGCGTCTTTTGGGAAACTTTACCATCCCGGCCGGACTTCCCCAAACCCACCCCCTCCCTTCGTCAACCGCAGGGGGCCTCAAGCGTTGTATCGAGGGTATCCAGGGCAAATGGCCCTAAAGCTGGCAGGCCGGGCGGTGATGGCCGATGATACGGGCCCGAAGCCGGACCCGATCCCCGGGGTACCCGAATGGAAACATGAGGCTGTTGGGGCCGGCGGTAAACAAATATTTAGAGGAATTTCCGCTGGAGTCTTTGCCCGCCCTGGACCGTTTTCTTGGCCTCGTCGAGCGGCGCGCCTTCCTGATGGCGCGGCTTGCCACCGGCAATGCCGACGATGCCCACGACATCGTGCAGGAAGCCATGCTGACGCTGGTCCGAAGTTACGCTAACCGCGGTGAGCAGGAATGGGGACCGTTGTTTCACACCATCCTGCAAAGCCGGATCACCGACTGGCATCGTCGCGAAAAAGTACGTAATCGTTTCCGCGTCTGGTTCGGCAAGCATGCCGATGAGGACGAGGACGATCCGCTGCAGAATATTGCCGACGGCCGCAGCCCGAATCCGTTGGGCCAGTTGCAGGACAAACAGGCAATGGCGGCGCTGGAGTCGGCGATCCATAAACTGCCGGCGCGCCAACAGCAGGCCTTTCTGCTGCGGGTGTGGGAAGGGTTGGACGTGGCACAGACCGCGAGCGCCATGAAGTGTTCGGAAGGTAGCGTCAAGACACATTACTCGCGCGCGGTACATGCCTTGCGCGAAAAGCTGGAGGAGCATTGGTAACCATGGAAACCGAAGAGAAATTCCTAAATCGCGCGAAAGCCGTACTTGACGAGGCAGAAAAAAATCTCGACGCCAGCGCTGTGGTACGTCTGCGCGCCGCGCGCCGCAAGGCCATCGAGGAAGGATCGCGCTCACTGGCGAAGCTCAAACCTAGATGGCTGTTGCCGGTCGGCGGAATGGCCGCCGCCGGGATCGTACTCACCGTGGCCGGCCTGCTGTGGTTCTCGGCTCCGAACGGCCAACTTTTGCAGGCTGGCGTCGGCGACATAGAGTTGCTGGCGGGAAAAGAAACCCCTGATTTCTTTGTCGAACTGGAATTCTATGAATGGCTCGAGCACCAGGCGAATGCCGGTTAAGTCCTGGTTCGTTGGATTTGCGCTGGCGCTGCCCCTGGCGGCGGCCACGGCAGACAAGCCGGAAACACCAGATATGGAGCTGATCGAATTTTTAGGAAGCCTTGAAACGCAGAGCGATTCTGGAAAAGAAGTATTGAGCGCGATTGATGCCGGATTGCTCCCGGAATGGCCGGAGGAAGCACCTTATGATCAAACCAAATAGACAGTTGATACTCGGATTGCTGTTGTGGTGGCCCTTGTTTGCCATGGCGGCGGAAGGCAATGCGCCGCTTAACTGGGATCAGCTCAGCGCCGAGGAACAGCAAGTACTGAAACCCTTCCAGGAACGTTGGGACAGCCTGCCACCGCCGCGGCGTGAGCGTCTGCAACAAGGCGTGAAGCGCTGGCAAGCCATGACGCCCGAGCAGCGCGAACAGGCGAAGGAACGCTTCGCCCGCTGGCAGAAGCTGACACCGGAACAGCGCGAGCGAGCGCGCCAGCGCTACGAGCGTTTCCGCCAGTTGCCGCCGGAGCAGCAGGAGCGGCTACGCCGCCGCGCCCAATGGTTCAAGAATCTACCGCCTGAGCGGCGCGCCGAGCTGCGCGCGAAGTGGCAGGCCATGTCGCCAGAGGAGCGCCAGGAGTTCAAAGAGAAATGGCGCCGGGACGACCGGGGACCGATGCACGAACGCGGCTTGTCGCCCCACTCGGATCGACCGGGAGGGATCGGGCCAAGGTAAGTACAGTGCGTTTAGTGTCAGTTATCTCTTATCCGCCTTGCCGCGGACTTCGTGCGCCGGGTATTTCTTCGCATTCATTTCGATCTTAAGGCGGGCCGCATCGAGCAGGTTGATCCCGAGCAGATCAGCCATGCGATTCAGGTAAATAAAGACATCCGCCATCTCCTGCTCGACTTCGCGCAGGGTTTTTTCCGGCAATTGCTTGCTTTGTTCCTCCGTCAGCCACTGGAAATGCTCCACCAGTTCGGCGGCCTCGACGATCAGCGCCATGGAAAGGTTCTTGGGCGAGTGAAACTGCTCCCAGTCACGCTCGCGCGCGAACCCGCGCAGGCGTTGGCGGAGATCTTCGAGGGTATCCATGGCAGAACCAGGCTTCGGGGCCGGTCAGGGACCGGATTTCTTGAGGCGCGTGCGGGCGCGCTTGATCGCGGCCTTGACCTGCGAGGGCGCGGTTCCACCCAGATGATCGCGAGCCTTGAGCGAGCCTTCCACGGTGAGCACCCCGTAAACGTCCTTGCCGATGGCAGGACTGAGCTTTTTGTACTCCTCGAGGTCGATTTGCGACAGGTCACGGTCGGTGTCGAGGGCGAGCCGCACGGCCTTGCCCACGATTTCATGGGCGTCGCGAAAGGGCACGCCTTGGCGCACCAGATAATCGGCAAGATCCGTGGCGGTGGCATGGCCCATGACCGCCGCGCGCAACAGGTGATCGCGTCGGACCTTCATGGACGTAATCATGCCGGTGAATACACGCAGGCTGCCGAGCACGGTATCGAGTGTGTCAAACACTGGTTCCTTGTCTTCCTGGTTGTCCTTGTTGTACGCCAGCGGCTGCGCCTTCATGAGCGTCAGCAGCGCCACCAGATGCCCAGTCACGCGCCCGGTCTTGCCGCGCACCAGTTCCGGCACGTCTGGGTTTTTCTTTTGAGGCATGATGGATGAGCCGGTGCAATAGGCATCCGATAACTCGACAAAACCAAACTGAGCAGATGACCACAGCACCAGCTCCTCGGCCATGCGCGAGAGGTGCGTCATGATCAGCGCCGCGTCCGCGACGAATTCAATTACAAAATCGCGGTCGGCGACGGCATCCAACGAATTCTCCGAGGGGGCCTCGAAGCCGAGCAGTTTCGCAGTGTAGGAGCGATCGATGGGAAAGCTGGTGCCGGCGAGTGCCGCACTGCCTAAGGGCATGACGTTCACGCGCCCGCGGCAGTCCTGAAGGCGCTCAGCATCGCGCGCCAGCATCTCAAACCACGCCAACATGTGATGACCAAAAGTAATCGGCTGCGCCACTTGCAGGTGCGTGAAGCCGGGCATGGGGGATCCCGCCTCGCGCTCGGCGAGATCGAGTATTGCTTGTTGCAATTGCCCGAGGGAATGCGTCACGACATCAATCCCATCGCGCAGGTAAAGACGCAGATCGGTCGCCACCTGATCGTTGCGCGAGCGGCCGGTGTGCAGCTTCTTGCCGGTCTCGCCGATACGCTGGATCAGGCGCGCCTCGATGTTCATGTGGACGTCTTCGAGCGCCACGCTCCATTCGAATTGGCCGGTATCAATCTCGGCCTCGATGTCCTTCAGGCCCTTGACGATGGTGTCGCTCTCTTTTTTTGTCAGCACGCCCACTTTTGCCAGCATCTGCGCGTGCGCGATAGAACCCATGATGTCGTAGACGTACAGGCGCTGGTCGAATTCGACCGAGGCGGTGAAAGCCTCGACAGCCGCGTCGGTGGATTCGGTGAAACGCCCACTCCAGGGTTTTTCTTTTGCCATGGATTTATTTTTTCATTGGCCAGGGAGCCGATGGCGCGCGCCGATGAGGCGCAAAGCAATTCTGTTCGTGAACCGACTCATCCCTGTATTGCCAGTCAAAATGCTGGTTTTCGACCCGCCCATCTGTGACGACCCTACGATTATCGGGCTTTCGTTGTTGGGGCGAAATCACCGGGCTATGGTTTCGCTCTGTAGCACCTGGTTCGGACTCTCCTTTGTGCACCCCCACCCCGAATTCCGGATCAGGATTAGGCCCCCCGCCTCAAAACGGGGGGTTTTTTTATGCCTGTGCGGCCGAAAGTATACTTGAGAAGCCGTCCAAAGAAATCGGCGATTTTCACCGTTCCAACCCCACCCACGCGCGTTAACTTATATAATTAACTATAACTTTCCCGGTGGGGGCTGAGTCCTCGTCGTTCACCGGGAGTCTGCCCCAAAAGGTGGACATTTTTCAGCCATTGCGACTCTCGATCCGCGGCATCGGCGGGTTCGGAGGTACGCCGGAATGTTTTACGCCTGAACGGATTCCATGTCCAATAGTACAAGTGTCGAGAAGCAGTCCTACCTGCCCGAATTCGGGTCATTCAGCATGTTGTTGCAGTTCGTCGTCCTGGCGGAACTGATTGCCATCATTATCACCATCGGGCGCCACACCAATTTCAATGAACAGGCGTGGCAGGATTTCTCCCTGCTCTCGCTGTTCGCGCTATCCATCGCCCTGTGCAGCATTGTGGTACTGAAGATTATCTCGCCGCTTCTTCGGCGGGCCTCGACCGCCACGGGTTCGGTCCTGGTGATAGTCATATTGCTGCTGGTCACTTCGCTCGGCATCGACGGTATCATTTCCCTCCTGTATCACCTGGCGGTCATCGACGAACGCTGGCCACCGTGGCGCGAAACACTCCTGATCCGCAGTCTTATGATCACCGGCATTATCGGCACGCTGGGCGTGCACTACCTGATCATGCGCGAGCGCTCAGACAAACACAGTAAGCTGCAACAGGAATCCAAACTGCAGGCATTGCAGTCGCGCATCCGCCCGCATTTCTTGTTCAACAGCCTGAACAGCGTGGCCTCGCTCACGCGCAGCGATCCTTCCAAGGCCGAAGCGGTGCTGCATGACTTAGCGGATCTGTTTCGCGTGCTGCTGGCGGATGCACGCAAGCTCGTACCGGTTTCGGCCGAGCGCGAGATTTCGCGTCAGTACCTGGAGGTGGAGAAAATCCGCCTCGGCGACCGGCTGCAGGTGAAGTGGAACATCAGCAATATTCCGCGCGCCGCCCTGATCCCGGCGTTGACTCTGCAACCTTTGCTTGAAAATGCCATCTATCACGGGATTGAGCCGCGCTTTGCCGGCGGCACCATCAAAATCGAGATGTGGGCCGAAGGCGAATTACTGAATATCATGATCAGCAATCCGCTGCCCGATGTGCGCAAGGAAAATCACAATAAGGGCAACAAGCTTGCGCAGGAAAATATCCGCCAGCGCCTTCAGACCCAGTTCGGCGGGGCCGCCAGTATGCAGGTTATCCAGGAAGGCGGTCAGTACCATGTCAAAGTAAAAATTCCGATCGTGCGGGGCTGATTCATGGAACTCGCCGCCAAAACCCGATTGCTGTTTGACCGTCTGCGGGGCGGCGTGCGCGACGCCGAACAGCGACTGTGGCCGACGACCGGGGCACCGCCGGGCGAAAAGGCCGACTTCCTGCCGAACTTCTGCACTGGCGAAGTGGTATTCAACGTCGTCGTGGTGGCGGAAATGCTGGCGATCGTAATCAACCTCGTCATCCCGCGGAATTTCCTCTCGCCCACCGTGCTCCAGGACCTGCTCCTGATTTCGATTTTCATCCAGTGGGTGGCGCTCGCCGGCACCGCGGTGCTGTGTTACACCCGTAAATACTTAAACCGCCTGCCCAACCTGCGCGCGCTCGGCGCCGCCTACCTGCTGCTGCTCCTGACCACTTTCGTGGTCAGCGAATGCGTGGTTTGGCTGCTGTGGGCGCTGGGCCGGCTCAGCACCGCACGCCCGGCGTGGTATGCTGATTTCCATATACTGAATCTCACCATTAGCGCCATCATCAACGGGCTGTTATTGCGGTTGTTCCTCGCCAAGCACGAACTGCAAAGCCGTACGCTGTCCGAAGCACGCGCCAAACTACAGGCCCTGCAGTCACGCATCCGCCCGCATTTTGTCTTCAACAGCATGAACATAATTGCTTCACTTACCCGCAGCGCGCCGGAAAAGGCCGAGGCCGCTATCGAAGACATGGCGGATCTCTTCCGCATGATGCTGTCGCAGGATGAAATGCTGGTCCCGGTCAAGAATGAGATCGACGTCGCCAAAAAATACCTGGCTCTCGAAGGGTTGCGCCTTGATAACCGGCTCACGGTAAACTGGGACACCGGAACGTTTCCGCGCAAGGCGGTGATGCCGGTGCTCACGCTGCAACCGCTGCTGGAGAATGCCATCCGTCACGGCATCGAGGAACTGCCTGCCGGCGGCACCATCGATACCCGGCTATGGGAGGAGAATGATCAAATTCATATCCAGGTCACCAATCCGCTTCCCAAGACTCGCTCGAAACAAATGAAATCCAACCCGGGCCAGTCACTGGACAACATTCGTCAGCGGTTCCAGAGCCATTATGGGGAACAGGCATCCCTGTCGAGCAGAGAGGAAAATGGTTTATTCACTGTCACGGTCATACTGCCGATTCGTGGAGACAATTTATGAGAGTGCTGATCGTAGATGACGAGAAACTGGCGCGCGACCGCCTGCGCGAACTGCTGAGTGACATCGGCGGTTACACCGTGGTCGGCGAGGCCATGAACGGCACCGAGGCGGTGGAGAAATCCGCCGCGCTCAATCCCGACGTGCTGCTGATGGACATCCGCATGCCGGGCATGGACGGTCTTGAGGCGGCGATGCATCTCATGGGCATGGAAAATCCGCCCGCGGTAATATTCACGACGGCTTACGATCAGCATGCGCTCGACGCCTTCGATGTCAACGCCGTGGATTACCTGTTAAAGCCCATCCGCAAGGACCGTCTGGCGAAGGCGTTGTCCAAGGCGCACAAACTCACGGCCAAGCAGATCGCCGAGATCTCCCAGGCGCGCCCCGAGCCGGCGGCACGTACCCACATCAGCGTGCACCTGCGCGGCAACATCCGGCTCGTGCCGGTGCCGGACATCCTGTATTTCCTGGCCGACAGCAAATACGTCGTCGTGCGCACGCCGACGGAAGAACACCTGATCGAGGACTCGCTGGTGAATCTGGAGAAGGAATTCAGCGACCGGTTCCTGCGCATCCACCGCAACGCGCTGGTGTCCACCGGTTCCATCAAGGGCATCGAGAAAAATCCCGCCGGCACCTGGCAGGTAGCCCTAAAGGGTTATGACAAGAAGCTCGATGTCAGCCGCCGTCATACCGCACAAGTGCGGCGCTGGGCGAGGAATCGCCCAATGAGCGGTTGATTGGTTGAACGGGCTTTGCCCGCGTGATTTGAATCTGGGATGCTCCGCCCCCGCAATTAGTTCTTGAGTGAAGGCACAGCCCCTCAATATCAATATTGCACCCTTCACCCTAACCCTCTCCCGCAATGGGAGAGGGAATCAGTAAGACTATCCCCTCAATTACTTATAAAATGCGCCGAGGAAAACCACGGTCCCATCCCGAGAGAAAAATTGAAAATCCTGCGCTTAGGAACAAGGAAAAGCCAACTTGCCTTGTGGCAAGCACACTACGTCCGCGACGCGCTCGAGCGTCACCACCCGGGCCTCAAGGTCGAACTCGTCACCATGACCACCGAGGGCGACCGGATTCTGGACAGAAGCCTCGCCACCGTCGGCGGCAAGGGCTTGTTCATCAAGGAGCTCGAAACCGGCCTGCTGGAAAACAAAACGGATATCGCCGTGCATTCGCTGAAGGACGTCACGGCCACGCTGCCAGAAGCCCTGCACCTGGCGGTCTATTGCGAACGCGAGGACCCGCGCGACGCCTTCATTTCCAACAAATATTCGAAGCTCGCCGAGCTTCCGAATGGCGCGCGCGTCGGGACTTCCAGTCTGCGGCGCCAGTGCCAGTTGCGCGAGGCCTTTCCCAGTCTTGAGATCATTACGCTGCGCGGCAATGTCAATACGCGCCTCTCCAAGCTCGATGCCGGCGAATACGATGCCATCATTCTCGCCGTGGCTGGCGTCAAGCGTCTCGGCATGGAGGCGCGCATCCGCGAGCGGCTCGACCCCGCCGTGAGCCTGCCGGCCGTGGGCCAGGGGGCAGTGAGCATCGAATGCCGCGTGGACGACCACGCCACGCATGAATTGCTGGCACCGCTCAACCACGCCGCCACCCAGATCTGTGTCATGGCGGAACGCTCGATGAACGCGCATCTCGAAGGCGGTTGCCAAGTGCCAATTGGTGGCTTTGCCGAACTGCAAGGCGAGGAATTGCATCTGCGCGGAATGGTAGGCGAGCCGGACGGCAGCCGGTTGCTCCGTGCGGAAATCCGTGGTCCCGCGGCCCAGGCCGAGGCGCTGGGCGCGAAGCTCGCGCACCAACTGCTGGCACTTGGCGCCAAAGCCATCCTCGACATGGTTTACGGCCGTGGATGAGGCCGCTTCCACCCGCCACACCCTGAAGGGCGTGCGTGTGCTCGTCACCCGCCCGAAAGATCAGGCGGAGAACCTCGCGCGCCTGATCGAATCACGCGGCGGCGAGGCGATTCGATTTCCGGTGATTGAAATATCCGAACCGCAGGATAAGCATGCGCTGCTGGCGAGCATCGACCGGCTGAAGGATTTTACGTTGGCGATCTTCATCAGCCCGAACGCTGTCAACCGGGCCATGAAGCTGATCCACGCGCGCGGCGGATGGCCGCCGACCTTGCGTGTGGCTTGTGTCGGGCGCGGCAGCGCGTGTGAACTGAAAAATTTTGGAATTGAGAACGTCATCGTGCCGGCGGAACGCTTCGACAGTGAGGCATTGCTGGAGATGCCTGAGCTGCAATCCGTTAAAGGAAAAAGCATTGTTATTTTTCGCGGCGAGGGCGGACGCGAACTGCTCGGCGACACGCTTCTAAGCCGTGGCGCCATGATCGAATATGCCGAATGTTACCGGCGCGTGCGCCCCGATTTCGATGTAGCGCCACTGTTACGCCGCGGGGAGCGCGGGGAAATTGATATCATCAGCGTCACCAGCGTGGATGGCCTGCACAACCTCTTCAACATGGTCGGTGAGGCCGGGCAGCGCTGGCTGATCCGTACCCCGATCGTCGTTGTCAGCGAGCGCATAGCGAAGGTCTGCCGCGAACGGGGGTTTAAAACCGAACCGCGGCTGGCATCGGCAGCCAGCGATGAAGCGATTCTTTCGGCCATTCAGGCGTGGCAGGACGGCCAAAACGCCTTATAATCCCCTTTCCGCACCCAGGCCGGGAATCCCATGACCGACACGGACTCTAAAAATACCGCCGCCGAACAGGCCACTGCCACCAAGCCTGTCACGCCCGCCCCAAAGAAATCCGGGGATGAACCACCTAAGGGTCGCTTGCTCGGGGGGCTGGCCGTCATTCTCGCTTCACTTGCCCTCATTGCCAGCGGCTACCTGTGGTACATCATGCTCTACGAGCGTGCTGACCTTTTTTCGCGCGACATCGTCGGTGCGCTCGACCGCATCGAATCCAGCTCGAATCAGGCGCAGGAAACCCTTGCCGGTTCCCAGGCGGAAATCAAAACTCTGAAGGAAACCCAGGACGCGATCCGCGCCTCACTTGAGAAGCTCAACAGCGATCTGCGCAGCAACCGGCTCGAATGGGCGCTGACGGAGACCGAACAATTGATGATCATCGCCAACAATCGCCTGCAATTGGGACGCGATCCTTCTTCCGCGCTCGCCGCCCTGCGCGCCGCCGACCGGCAATTGCAACAGCTGGCCATGCCAAAATTCCTGCCCGTGCGGCGCGAACTGGCGCGCGAAATTACTTCGTTGGAATCCCACGAGAAGCTGGACATTGGTGGTATCACGTTGCGCCTGGCCACTCTGGCCGACAACGTAGACAAATTACCGCTCGCACTCGACATCCGATTGCGTGAAGTCGCGCAGGCCGAGCCTTCGGCAGCTGAAAACAAAATGCAAGTGGCGAGCGCGGACAGGAACTGGCGGCAATCCGCCCGCAGCCTTTGGCAGGACATCCTTTCGCTGGTGCGTATCCGCGAAGACGTGGCTTCGCAGCGACCACTGCTTCCGCCGGAACAGCAATATTTCCTGCGTGAGAATCTGCGTCTGATGCTTCTCAGCGCACAGCAAGCCATTCTGCAAGGCAGCTTCCCCACCTACCAAGAGAATCTGAAATCAGCGCAGCGCCTCCTCAAGGATTATTTCGACTACGAGGCGCAGGTGGTCACCGCCATGCAGGCCGAACTCACCCGACTGCAATCAGCGAAGATTCTCACCGACATGCCTGACATCACCACGTCGCTTTCCACCCTGCGGCGCATGAGTGGACGCAGCGAAGCCCCGTGAAAACACTGATATTTATCATTGTCCTGTTGTTCACGGCAGCGCTGGTGGCCTTCTATGCCATGGAAAATCCGGGCTATGTACTCATCTCGCGCGCCCCGTGGAGCATCGAGATGACGCTGACGGTCTTTATCCCGCTCTTGGTGCTTGGTTTTTTCCTGTTTTACCTTTTTCTCTTCATCATCGTGCGCCTGTGGCGCATCCCACGCGACGTCGGCCGTTGGCGAGACAAGCGACAGCTGAACAAAGCGCGCGCCTCGTTGATCGAGGGACTCACGAACCTGGCGGAGGGAAACTGGGTCGAAGCGGAAACGCAGCTGCTCGCCGGCATGCGCCATGGCGACACGCCGCTGCTGAATTACCTTGGCGCCGCCATGGCCTGCGAAGGCTTGGGCAACAACGAAAAACGTGACGAATACCTGGCGCTGGCGCACAAGAATGCGCCGCAACACGACCTCGCCATCGGAATGACGCAAGCTTACCTGCAACACCAGGCGCATCAATTGGAACAATCGCTCGCCACGTTGAACGAATTGCGTGCCGAAGCGCCGAAACATCGGCAGGTGCTGAAGCTGCTGGCGCAAGTGCACCTCGAGTTGCGCGACTGGACCGGGCTCATCAACCTGATCCCGGATCTGCGCCAAGATTACGCCTTGGGCTCAAAGGAAATCGATGAAATGGAACTGCAGGCGCACCGCGAGCTTTTGAAGCTCTCCATCCCGTCCGGTAGACCCGGGGTGCTGGAGAAGGCCTGGAACGCGGTACCGAAAACCCTGCGGCGTCATCCATCGATGATCGTTATCTATGCCCGCCAGCTGATCCAGCAGAACGAGATGGCACAGGCCGAATCGGTGCTGCGCGCCGCCATCGAGGATAATTGGGACCCGGTGCTGGTGGAACTCTACGGGCAGGCCCAGGGATCGAATCCCGCCGATCAACTGGAAACCGCCGAAGCTTGGCTCACCTCGCATCGGGATGACCCCAAACTGCAGTTGACCCTCGCGCGCCTGGCGATACGCAACAAAGAGGACAACAAGGCTCGCGGGTATTATGAAACCTGCTTGTCGCAACACGGCCCGGTGGATGCGTATCGTGAACTCGGGAACCTTCTGGAAAAACTCGGTGAGAAGGATAAGGCACTCAATTATTACCGCCGCGGTCTTGAGCTGTATGCCAGCGAGCGGCTTGCAACCCCGGCACGTGGACAGGCTTCATCGGCTAACCGTTTCCGTGCGGCACGATAGCCATCATCGATGGCTTTGAAGAACTTCTAATATCCCTCGATTCTCTGGTCGGAGCTGCCACCCTGTTCGGACTTATTCAGGGCCTCGCGGTTTTTTTCCGCGCCTTCTTTTAGCTTGTCCTCCACCGCACGCGCCTTGTCCTTGGACTGCACCGCCGGTGCGAACACGGTGTCTTTCACGTCCTTCTTCTCGCCGCAGGCTGATAGCGTCACGGCGAGCAGGAATAACATTGGAATCATGCGCATGGTTTTTCTCCCGGAATGGAGCCGCCTTCAGGAGGCGGCTGCGTGGGCGAACTCGAAGGAATCATAATACAGGCGGTCCTCCGGCAATCGATTTTTTTTCGCCATACCCTTGATGGCATCAATCATGGGCGGCGGGCCGCTGGCATATATCTCGTGCTGGCTTAAGTCTGGGTGATCCCCGCCCACCGCTTCGTGCACCCAACCCTGGCGCCCGCTCCAGTGGTCCTCCGGTTTCGGCTCGGAGAGTACCGGGGTGAAGTTGAAATTCTTGTGCTCCTTGGCCCATGTCGCCGGCAGATCGGGCAGGTACAAATCGCTTTTTGCGCGCACACCCCAATACAGGTGCAATGGGCGCTTGATTCCCTGCGCAAAGGCATATTCGAGGATGCTCTTGATGGGCGCGAAACCGGTGCCACCAGCGATCAGGATCGCCGGGCGCGCGCTGTCTTCGCGCAGGAAAAACATCCCGAACGGGCCCTGGAACCGGATTAGGTCCTTTTCCTTCATTTTCTCAAACACATGGTCGGTGTAGTGCCCGCCCGGCACATGGCGGATATGCAGTTGCAGTAACTCATCGGAAAGCGGCGAGGTCGAAAGCGAAAAACTGCGCCGCTGGTTGCCGCTCAATAAAATGTCGATGTACTGTCCGGCGAGAAATTGCAGCCGCTGACCCTCGGCCAGCTTGAGCGACAGCCGCATCACGTCGTCCGCGAGCTTCTCCATTTGCACGACGCGGGCCGGCATGATGCGGATGGGAATGTCCTGGGCCACCGCGATCTCCTTCGCTTCGATGACCAGATCGGACAAGGGCCTGGCCTGACAGAACAACGCATAACCGTTTTCCTTTTCCGCCACGCTCATGGCCTTGGTCTCGTAGGTGCCGTAATCGACCTGGCCTGAAAGGAGTTTGCCCTTGCAAGTGCCGCAGGCGCCGTTGCGGCAACTGTAAGGCAGCATCACGCCTTGGCGCAGTGCCGCCGCCAACACCGTTTCATTTTTCTCTGCGATGAATTCACGGCTGCTTAACTTATTGCGAATCTTGAAGGTCATAGGAACGGGGCTGGTGGTTTTTTTTTGACGAAACCCTATTGTTCCCCAAAACAATGGGGAGAGAAACCACTAAAATAAAATGATTAACCGGCGCACTCAGTCCGGTGAGTGATGCAAGCGGGAATCGGGTGAGAGGTGACGACTGATTAAATCCAGGAGACACCGCCGACGCGTTCCAAGATGCGCACGGCGCGGTCAACCTGTTTTTGCGCAATCGCTTCGTTGGCGACGTGATGGCATTCCTCGCGCGTGCCGCATTCCACGCCGTTTACGTTATAAACCAGACGGCTGGCGGTGCGTGCATAGGCGCTGCCGTTCCACTCATAGCGACTGTACGCGCCCTCGGCTGTGGAAAGGGTGGTATAGCTTTCAATCACTGGGTAGCCACCCTTGTCTTCGCGCAGGCGGAAGCGGGAATCGAATCCGAGCAACGTGTCTACGGCTGTGCCGGATTTCTCCACCAGCCAGGCACGACAATCCCGGCCCTGGCAGCGTTCGTTGGTGAGGATGAACAGGTCGCCCCGGAGCGTCTTAGCCACCCAGCGGCGCATGAAACTCGATGGCTCGCAGGCATCGGAGAGCCCCGTCAAGGTCGAAAGGCAATGGCTGGCGACCTCCGCCGGGATCTCGCGGTCGGCGAGCACCGGATCGGAGCTCTCACCGGTGCCGGTCCAAACGCTGGCGGCGAAACCGATGATCAGTGTATTCAGCAGTGTCAGGGCTTTTTTCATGGATCATTACCTTCTCGTGCCAATATGAGAAGCATATTCCGTGCCAGGGTGTCCTGCCTTGGAAAAATCCATTATTTACAGGGGATTAGATTATGGGGGCCAGCCTCTCCCAAGCCGCCCTTCGAATCTCTGAGGATGCTATCCTGCGAGCCTAGTCACTCTGCGTCCAAACCGGGTGCGCAGTCATCTGACGCGTATTTGACATTCCTCCCCCCGCTCCCTTAAATGCGGCCCATGCTTAAATGGACCTTGAGCCCTGATTCCCCGGCATGAAATGAGTCATACGCTGGTTGAAATCAATAATCTCTCACGCTTTTACGGCACGTTGCAGGCGGTCAAGGACGTCAGTTTCACCATCCGGCAGGGCGAAGTGCTCGGTTTTCTCGGCCCCAATGGCGCGGGCAAGACCACCACGATGCAGATTATTAGCGGCAACCTCGCCCCCTCCGGGGGGAGTGTCACCATCGCCAATCATGATCTGTTGGAAGACCCGCGCGCCGCCAAGAACCAGATCGGTTACCTTCCGGAAAGCCCCCCGCTCTACCGCGAACTCACGGTAAACGAGTATCTCGACTATTGCGCGGCGCTGAATAACGTCCCGCGCGCAAAGCGCCTCTCGGCGCGTGAAAACACCAAGGAGCGCTGCGGCCTGCACGACGCCGGAAAGCGCCTGATCGGCAACCTGTCCAAGGGTTTCCAGCAACGCGTGGGAATCGCACAGGCCATCATCCATCTGCCGCCGGTGGTGATCCTGGACGAACCCACGGTCGGGCTCGATCCGATCCAAATCCGCGAGATCCGCGCGCTCATCCGTGAACTCGGCCGGGATCACGGCGTGATCCTGTCCACCCACATCCTGCCCGAGGTACAGACCACCTGCGATCGCGTGCAGATCATCAACAAAGGCGAATTAGTACTAAACGAAAGCATTGAAGGGCTGGAGCACCACATGAAATCGGCCTCGCTCACGGTCGCCTTTCATCAATCGCCGGATCTACAATTTCTAGAAAATCTCCCGGGCGTGAAATCGGTGCACCCGGAAAAGGACGGGCGTCTTCGTGTGTTCCATGAAACCGAACAGAACCCGACGGACGCCATCCTGCGGATGGCAGTCAATAAAAATTGGGGGCTGTATGAAATCCGACCCGGGCGGCTGTCGCTGGAACAGATCTTCGTGGAATTGACCTCGGACGCTGCGCTGGAAAACGCAGAGGCATTGGCCACCACCACTACCACGGACAGCGGTTTATGATTCTGACCATAGGTATTCGCGAATTCAAATCGCTGTTTCTCTCGCCGCTGGCCTGGTCCATTCTTGCAGTGGTACAAGTGATCCTTGGCTTTCTGTTCCTCGCCCGCCTCGAGGTCTTCCAGCTGTACCAGCCACAGTTGATGGCGATGGATGGCGCACCGGGGTTGACAGAAATCGTTCTACCCGACCTGCTCGGCAACGCCGCGGTGATCCTGCTGCTGGTGGTGCCGTTAATGACAATGCGCCTGGTGTCGGAAGAACGACGCAATCGCACGCTGGCGCTGCTGTTCAGCGCGCCACTGTCCATGACCGAAATCGTGCTCGGAAAATACCTAGGGATCATTTTGTTCCTCCTGGTGTTGCTGCTCATGATCGCGCTGATGCCACTGTCCCTGTTGGCGGGCGCCAGTCTGGATCTCGGCCTTATGGCCTCGGGATTCTTTGGTTTGGCATTGCTGCTCGCGGGCTTTGCAGCCGTGGGGCTCTTTATGTCCACACTCACGCAATACACCACGGTCGCCGCCATCAGCACCTTTGGCGCATTACTCCTGTTCTGGATACTCGACTGGTCGGGTCAAGGCACGGCCGGCGGCAACTGGTTGGCGTATCTTTCGTTGTTCAATCATTACAAGCCGTTTCTCGAAGGCATCTTCAATAGCGCGGACGCCGCCTATCACGTTCTGCTCATCATTACATTTCTGGTGCTCAGCATCCGCCGCCTGGATGCCGACCGGCTGGGGGGCTGAGTGATTTTATTGACAAGTCGAGTGATCGGAGCGAGTAGGGCTTCTCATCATTTGGAAGGACGAACGGCGCAGGGCTTCATTTATGTACCACACTCCTAAAACTCACTGGCAACTGCGGCTGATGAATATTAGTTTCGTAGTGCTGTTCCTGTTGGCCATGGGTCTGTTGCAATGGCTGGCGAAGGAATATCACCTTCAATTCGACTGGACCCGAATGCACCGGCATTCGCTGGCGCCAGCCAGCATGGCGGTATTGGAACGCCTCAAGGAGCCACTCAAGATCACCGCGTTCGCTAGCCAGCGCGGCGAGACACGCCGATTCATTCAGGAGATGACGGGGCGTTACCAGAAACACAAGCCCGACATTACTTTGGAATTCGTAGATCCGGACACCGCACCCGAGCGCGTGCGCGCCGCCGGGGTACAGCTCGACGGCGAGCTGGTTCTCGAATACGGTGACGCGCGCGAAAGTCTGCTACCGACCCAGTTCAATGAGCAGAATTTCACCAACGCGCTGACGCGCCTTGGTCATCGCGGCGAACGCTGGGTGGTATTTCTGAGTGGCCACGGCGAGCGCAGCCCCGAAAAGCAGGCGAATTTCGATCTCTCCACCTGGGCTGCGCAATTACGTAACCGGGGTTTCAAAACCAAAACTCTGTCACTGGGCGAACACCCGCAGATTCCGCAAAACACGACGGTACTGGTGATCGCCGGTCCGCGCACCCGCCTGCTCGCAGGCGAGATCAAGGAGATCCAAAATTATCTCAACCGCGGCGGCAACATGTTGTGGCTGCACGATCCGGGCCCGTTGTACGGGCTCGAACCGTTGGCGGAGAATCTCGGAATTGAATTTCAACCGGGCGTGATTGTTGACCCCGCATCTGAAAGCATTACCGGCAACGCCGCAGCAATTGTGATCACGAAATACAGTTCACATCCAGTGGTGCGTGGATTTGCCGACAACACGGTATTTCCGCAGGCCGGCGGCATCAGCCTGAATGCGCCCAAGGGCTGGGAGGGGTCGGTACTGATGGACACACGCCCCGCGAGCTGGTCCGAGACCGATACGCTCAATGGACCCATCCAATTCGACAAGGGCCGAGATATTCGCGGACCGCTGAATCTCGCCGTGGCACTAACGCGCACACTCGATAACAAGCGCGAACAGCGTATCATCGTGGTCGGCGACGGCGATTTCTTGGCGAACACCTATCTCCCCAACGGCGGCAATCTTGCGCTCGGCATGAGCCTGACCAACTGGTTGTCGCAGGATGACGCCTTCGTGAACATCCCGGTCAAGACCGCGCGCGACCGTTCGCTCGACCTGTCGCGAGGCGCCCAGATCACCATCGCCATGGTGTTTCTGGCGCTGTTGCCGATCACACTGATCAGCAGCGGTGTCTGGATCTGGCTGCGCCGGCGCAAACGCTGAAACGAGGCACCCATTGCCCGACACAGAAAAACCAGTGAATCCTGCGCCAGACCGGGGCGCTGACGCGGTTCTCTCGGGTCTGCGGCAGCGCTGGCTGCTGAATGGCGCCCTGCTGATATTGATCGGCTTGCTAGGGTGGCTGGCGGTGCACCGTGCCGGCCAAGAAAAAGAAGTTACCGGCCCACCGCTAACGGCGATGGCGACCGAGGCCATTTCACAGCTTCGCATCGAACGTCCGGATCAGACGGTTATCGTGTTGGAAAAAACCGGAACAGCCTGGAAACTCACGAAACCGGTGCCGGCACGCGCCAACCCGTTCAACGTCGAGAGTCTGCTGCGCGTCATTTCGGCCCCGGGAGATACCCGCTTCACCTCCAAGTCTGGTGAACTCGTCAAATTCGGGTTGGACAAGCCACAATCACGCCTGTGGCTCAATGATCAGGAAATTGCGTTCGGTTCCCTGCACCCGCTGAACAATCGGATTTACGTCCTATATAAAAACGAAGTGGTGTTGATCCCCGGACATTATCTCGGGCCTGTCTTGTATCCATATACCAACTTTATCGACAGTCGTTTGTTCGAGGAGAACCGAAAACTGACATCGATCAAGCTCCCCGACTTCACACTCTCCCTCGAAAACGGTGCCTGGCAGAAGAACCCCCCGGACAGCAAGCTGACATCGGATCGGATGAATGATTTTGCCGCCGAATGGCAAAACGCGCGCGCCCTCGGTGTAGAAAAATATTCGGGCAAGCCAGTCCTTGACCGGATAATCATCGCCTCAACGCATGAGGCCAACAATGAAAAATTGGTGCTCGGCATCCTTGCTTACAAGCCAAGCTTTGTGCTTCATCGATCGGAAGAAAATCTGGAATACCATTTCACCGAAGAGACCGGCAAACGCCTGCTAAACCTTTCTCCAGGTATCGAGTAATCCGGCCACCTTCGCTGTCATGCCCGAACTCCCGGAAGTCGAAACCACCCGACGAGGTGTTGAACCGCATGTGATCGGCTGCCGCGTGGCGCGTGTCGTGGTGCGCAACCCACGGTTGCGCTGGCGTGTCCCGAGTAAACTCATCCGGGAATTACCGGGGCAAACGATTCAATCGGTCGAGCGTCGTGGAAAATACCTGCTGTTCACCACTCTCGCAGGCACGATGATTGTGCATCTCGGGATGTCTGGCAGACTGCGCGTGGTCCCTTGCGAGCAGGCGGCAGATATCTACGAGCACGTGGACATCGTGCTCGAGAATGGCGATTGCCTGCGCCTGCGCGACCCGCGCCGCTTTGGCGCAGTGTTGTGGACCCGTGAGGACCCCCAACAACACAAACTGCTTCGGCATCTTGGCCCGGAACCCCTGTCCGCGGATTTCACCGGCGATTACCTGTTTCGGAAATCACGTTCGCGCCGGCGCGCGATTCGCGACTTTCTGCTCGACAGTCACATCATTGCCGGCATTGGCAACATCTATGCCAACGAAGCACTGTTCACGGCGGGACTTAGGCCCACACGCGCCGCCGGCCGTATCAACCGAATTCGGTATGAAAGACTGGCCGAGGCGATTCGAGAAACGCTCGGGCGCGCCCTGAAAGCCGGTGGCACCACCCTGCGCGACTTTCGCAACGGCCAGGGGGAGCCGGGGTATTTTCAGCTGTCGCTGAACGTCTACGGGCGTGCGGGTGAGCCCTGCCGGTCCTGCGGCACGACAATCAAGGCCCGGAAACAGGGGCAAAGAACCGCCTATTTCTGCCAAAATTGCCAGGTTTGAGCTAAACTTAAAGAATCAGTGAATGTAACTTGTCGAACCTGTTGAAAGGCCATGCTTTTCCGGGAGACAATAAATTCTAATTCCCGGTGAATAGTGAAAAACCGGCCAAAAGGGAGGCGTTTCCCGCAAGGGAATCTATATTTTTAGAATGTCGTCAGTCCGTCCACACCAGAATCTCGAGCAGCATTTCGAAGCCTACAGCGAATGGCGTCAGTCATTGGCTGACGCGGTTTCCGAACTCAAATCCTGGCTGAACGCCCAGGAACTAAGCGACACCCAGATCGACCAACGGCTTGACCATGTCCTGTCCACCTTGCGCGATGACAAACTTTACGTCGCTTTCGTAGCCGAGTTCTCGCGCGGCAAATCCGAACTCATTAACGCCATTTTTTTCGCCAATTATGGGCAACGCATCCTGCCATCAAGCGCCGGACGCACCACCATGTGCCCGACCGAGGTGATGTGGGAGAACGGCGGCGAACCTAATTTGCGGTTGCTGCCGATCGAAACCCGCAAGAGCGGCACCACCATCACCGAGTTCCGCGGCTTCCCGGAGGAATGGCAGGTAATTCCGCTTGAAACGAAATCGCCGGACAAGATGATCCAGACGCTGCAACACATCACCGAGATCAAGCACGTTGCGCGTGATGAGGCCCAGACCATGGGCTTTCACATCGCCGAGGATGAATCTGAGTACGGCATGCGCCTGGCCGAAGACGGTTTGGTGGAAATCCCGAAATGGCGTCACGCCATCATCAACATCCCGCACCCGCTGCTGGAACAGGGCTTGGTCATACTCGACACCCCGGGCCTCAATGCGCTTGGCGCCGAGCCAGAATTGACGCTCAACATGCTGCCCTCGGCGCACGCGGTGCTGTTCATCCTCGCCGCCGATGCTGGCGTGACCAAATCCGACATCGACGTCTGGCACGACCACATCGGCGTGCGCAAAGACAGCCCGAACAAGGGCCGTCTGGTGGTACTGAACAAGATCGACGGTCTGTGGGACGAACTGCGCGACTGGAACGAGGTACAGCGCGAAATCCAGCGCCAGATCCGCGAGACGGCCAGACATCTGGCCATCCCGGAACAGAATGTATTCCCGGTTTCGGCCCAGAAGGCGCTGCTCGGCAAGGTCAAGAAGGACGGTAAAATCCTCGAGCGTTCACGTATCCAAGCGCTGGAGCAGGCACTCGGCAGCGAGATCATGCCGGCCAAACGCGAAATCGTGCGCGACAACATCAGCGGCGACATGGAGGACGTCATCAAGGCGATGCGCCTGATCATCTCGCAGCGCACGAAAAACGTGTACGAGCACATGGACGAACTCGGCGGCCTGTCCGGCAAAAACCTGGATGTCATCGAGCACATGATGAAGAAGGTCAAGGCAGACAAGGAAGTGTTCGAGAAGAGCCTGCAACGCTTCCAGGCCACACGCAGCATTTTTTCGCAGCAAACCAATGTGCTTTATACCCACCTGAACCTGAAGAATCTTGATTCGCAGATCGCCCAGATCAAAAAGGACATGGAGATCAGCATGACCACCGCCGGGCTCAAGGCGTGCATGGACAGTTTCTTCAAGCACACCCGGGAGACCATGGATTCAGCCGCCAAGCAGGCACAAGAAATCAAGGCGATGATGGAGGGCGTGTACAAAAAATTCCAAGAAGAACATGGCCTCGGCAATATCAAACCAGGCGGTTTCTCGGTCACGCGCTACCTGCGCGAGATCAAGCGGCTCCAGGACCGGCATGATCAGTATATGAAGGGCATGTCCTTGGTTATGACCGAACAGCGGGCGCTGACACGCAAGTTTTTCGAATCTTCCGTGGCCAAGGTGCGCGCCATCTACAAGATGGCCAATCGTGACGCCGATAACTGGCTCAAGACCATTATGTCGCCCATGGAATCCCAGGTGCGTGAACACCAAGTGCAGTTGCGCCGGCGGCTAGAATCCATCAAGCGCATCCACCAAGCGAGCGACACCCTGGAGGAGAGGGTGCTGGAGTTGGAGCAGATACGCGATGGCATCCGCGAGCAGGAAAAGAATCTGGAAAGCCAGGTCGAATCGGTGATGCAGATGATTAATTTCGATAAAACCAATGGGGAGACGGCCACCGACCACTCAGCGTAGTCGCTGGTAACTCCTTTTTTTATTTCACGACCGCCGAACCTTCACCGCGCGGGTCGGAAGCCGCTTCCACTCTGCTGTCCTTCTTGAACCAAGCCACTAGCTGCATGTTGCCGTAACGTCTGCGCACGGATTCGAGTTGATGCCCGTACTGATGCAATATGCGTGTCTCTTCCTCGCTGAAAGCGCCGGACTCGTATGTCACGATATCCGGGAGATACTGGTGGTGAAATCTCGGCATGCTTACCCATTCTTCGGGCCCACCGCGGCCGTGGGCGAACTCGAGTGTGGCCAGCAGCACCATGCTGATGATGCGGCTGCCCCCGGGTGCGCCCAGTATCACGACAGCCTCGTCGTTCTCCAGAAACGTCGGCGTCATGCTCGACAGCGGTCGCTTGCCCGGGGCAATGGCGTTGGCCTCACCCCCCACCAGCCCGTAGGTATTCGGTGAGTCGGGTTTCACGGAGAAATCATCCATCTCGCTGTTCAGCACCACGCCGGTGCCCGGTGGCATTAAACCGGAACCGAAGGGCGTGTTCAGCGTCAGCGTGGCGGCAACACGATTGCCTTCCCGGTCAATGATGGAGAAATGTGTCGTGTGGCTTCCCTCCCCTACGGTCTTGGCGGGAGCGATATCAAGGGTCAGCACCGGCGCACGCATTTCCTCTCGGAGTTTGGCGGCGTAGGCAGGATCGAGAAGACGTGGAACATCCACACGAATAAAATCCGAATCACCCAGATGACGTGCGCGGTCACGGTAGGCAAGGCGCATGGCCTCGATGACGTTATGATCGCGCTGCGCCCTCGGCATCGCCTCCAGATCGAAGCCCGCTAGCATATTGAGCACTTGGTTCAACACAACACCGCCTGAGGACGGCAAGGCGGCAGAGGTAAGCCGAATCCCGCGATATTGACCTCGCACCGGTTCACGTTCCTCTACGCGATACTCAGCAAGATCCTTGAGGGTCCAGATGCCACCCGCCTCCCGCACGCCCTGCACCAGTCGCCGGGCCGTCTCGCCCTTGTAAAATCCGGCATGTCCCTTCTCAGCCAACCGGCGCAGCGTCCGGGACAAATCCGGCTGCTTCAACACATCTCCCGGGGCTGGAATCAGGCCGTCCTGGTGAAACGTCCGCGCCGCCTCGGGAAAATTATCGTGCAGGCGCATGTGCTGGCGCAGCAGCATCTTCGAATAATGCGGCGTCACGGGAAATCCCTCTTTGGCGAGTCGAATCGCGGGCGCCAGTGATTTCCCAAGCGGAAGCTTTCCGTATTTCCCGGCGAGATGAACCAACCCCGCCGGTGTGCCGGGGATGCCGGCCGCCAGCGCACCGTCGATGGAAAGCGCAGGAACGGCGCGACCGTTGCGCAGATACATATCGCGGGTCGCGGCCAGTGGCGCGCGTTCGCGTGCATCGATCATGATCTGGAATCCATCGCGCGCGCGGTGCAAGAGAAAAAAGCCGCCGCCGCCCAGGCCGGAATTGTACGGCTCGACCACCGCCAGCGCGGCCGCCACGGCGACCGCTGCATCGAAGGCATTGCCGCCACGCGCGAGGATTTCATGTCCGACGGCGGTGGCCTGCGGATGGGCGCTGGCGATGGCTGCGGCGGGAAGGCGCGTGGACGCCGCCCAGGCCATCGATGGCAACAACACCAGCAAGGGCAGTAATCGCAGAAAAATGGACATGCCTCTCACGATAACGAATACCGAATGGCGAATCAAAGAATGCAGAAAAAAAGAAAGGTGGCCATGGCCACCTCGATATCGGAAAAAATCCAGGTTATGCGCTCTGTTGAATCAATCCCCGATACTTGACCCGCAACTGCTCTTTGGTCTCGGAGTGATGGGGGTCCAGGATGATGCAATCCACGGGGCAGACGTCCACGCATTGTGACGTCTCGTAATGGCCGACGCACTCCGTGCAAAGTTCGGGATTGATCTGGTAGATCTCCTCACCCTGGAAGATCGCGCCGTTTGGGCACTCAGGCTCGCACACGTCGCAATTGATGCACTCGTCGGTAATCAGCAAAGACATAAATACCTACAATAAATATCCGGTTAAATCTTTCTCATCTTAGCGTATTTTGGCCACCATCGCAGCCGCCACGCGTGCGTCCACAAAATCCGAAACGTTGCCGCCCAGCAGGGCGATCTCCTTCACCAGGGAAGCCGAGATAAACATCTCCTGCTCCGACGGCGTCATGAAAACCGTTTCCACTTCCGGTGCCAGCCGCCGATTCATGCCCGCGAGCTGAAATTCGTATTCAAAATCCGAGGCCGCACGCAAGCCCCGCAAGATCACATTGGCCTTGTGCTGCCGAACGCAATCGACGAGCAGATTATCAAAACCAGTGACCTTCACCCCTTTGACATCCGCCAGCACTGCGCGCACTAACTCCACGCGTTCCGACAGGTCGAATAGGGGCTGCTTCTGCGGATTGGCCGCGACCGCCACGATCACTTCGTCGAACAGCCGCGCCGCCCGCCGCACGAGATCCGTGTGGCCGTTGGTGACCGGGTCAAACGTGCCGGGGTACAGCGCGATGACTTTCATTCAGCCCCTCGGAATAGAAACAACTTTATCATTGCCAATAATTGTCTCATTGATGGAAATCAAAAAGACCCAATGATTAGACGGTCTTTCGCGCCAGATGATACCCCACCTGCCCGGCCTTTTTGCTGCGAATCAGCTCCCAGGATGCTGGCAGCGCCAGGTTGCCGTTTCCGCTTGGCGCCTCGATATAGGCTAGGCCGCCAGGCTTGAGCCAGCCGTGCGCCTCCACCCGTGCGGCACATTCCGGTATGAGATGGCTTTTAAACGGAGGATCGATGAACACGATATCAAACGCCCGCGGGGTCCGCCCCAGGAAATCCACGGCGTCAGCCAGCACCACTTCCGCTCCCTCGGCCTCCAGTCGTTCCACATGCTGACGCAGACGATCTGCCACGTGCGGAATTTTTTCCACCATCACCACGCGCGCCGCCCCGCGAGAGAGCGCTTCCAGACAGAGCGCACCGGTTCCGGCGAAAAGATCAAGGCATTCTGCGCCGGCGATGTACGGTGTCAACCAGTTGAACAGCGTCTCACGCACACGGTCAGGCGTGGGACGCAGGCCTTCCGATTCGGTGACATCCAGCAAGCGCCCGCGCCAACGTCCGCCGATGATACGCAACTTACGCGGGTAAGATGATTTCGACCGTGTCGTAATCGGCTTCGGTTCGATAACGCGCCGGGCCATGGTTCGCCGTACGCGTTTCCGGTCAGTGTCCGGCACCAACCGTCACCGTTACCATGTGCTCGGGACGCACACGCCGCCGGAAGGCATCGCGAATCTGCTTGAGCGTTACGGCCTCGATGCGCGAGATGAAGTTATCAAGATAATTAAGTGGCAAATCGTAAAAAGCAATCACCGCGAGGTACTCGGCGATTTTACCGTTACTGTCAATGCGTAACGGAAAACTGCCAGTGAGGTGTTTTTTCGCGGCTTCCAGTTCCTTCTCCGTCGGGCCTTCGGCGACGAATTTTGTCAGCACCTGGCGAACCAGCTTGATCGCCTGATCGCGCTGCGTGTTTTTTGTCTGCAATCCGATAGACAACGGTCCCGGCATGCGGAGCGGGAGAAAATAACTGTAGACACTGTAGGACAGTCCCTGCTTCTCACGCACTTCCACCGACAGGCGCGATACCAGTCCGCCACCCCCGAGGATGTAATTACCAACGTAAAGCGGAAAGTAATCCGGATCACCTCGCCGCATGCCCGGGTGGCCCATGTTGACGTGGGTCTGGGTGGCGGAAAACACCACGTGCTTCTGCCAACCCGTGAAGAGCTTACGCACCGGTGGGAGTGGCCCCGGGGCTTTCCCGGCAGGAAGTTTTCCTACAACACGCTCAGCAACTTTGCGCGCCTGACGCTTACTGATGTCGCCAACGATCACGATCCGTGCATTGGCGCCAACGTAGTAACGGCGATGAAACACCATCAGGTCTTCGCGCGTAATGGCCTTGAGGCTCTTTTCGTCCCCCAGGGGATCACTGGCGTAGGGATGCTGGCCATAGAGTTCGCGATAGAAGGTCTTAGCGGCGATCGCGCCCGGCGATTGAGCATCTTTCTGCAGGGCAACCAATGACTGGGCGCGCTTGAGTTCGAGATCCGCCACAGGAAAGGTGGGCGCCACCAGGAGCTGCGCCAGAAGATCGAGCGCCGGATCCAGCAAGGCGGAATCCGACAGGCTGCGAAGGCTGACGCTGGCCATGTCGCGGTCGACGCCCGTGCCAAATTCAGCGCCTACACTTTCAAAACGGATGGCGATGTCATTCGCGGACAGGCCTTTCGTTCCTTCATCCAGCATGGCCGCCGTCAGCGTGGCCACACCCGCTTTGCCAGCGGGGTCGCGGCTGGCACCGGCATCAAACACCACGCGCACTTGTAACATCGGCAATTCGCGGCTCTCGACGAAATAGGCGCGTGCACCATTACCCAGGGTCCAATTCTCGATTTTCACGCCCGCGGTGACGCTGACCGGCACACAGAACAGGCTGAAGAGCAACAGCCACCTAGTGAACATCGCCGCCTCGCCTGCGCGGCATCGCGCGCGGTTTACCCGGTTTCATCGATTGCGGGTCAAGTATGGTCACCGTCAGATTCGAGTCGACGAGATACTTGCGCGCCACGGTCTGCACCTGTTCCGCGGTCACGGCGTTAAGTTTGTCGACAAAGTCAACGATCAGGCGCCAGTCGAGGCCGATGGTGGCCAAGCGGCCGATCTGCATTGCCTGGTAAAACACCGAATCACGCGAATAGACATTACTTGCCACCACCTGCGCTTTCACGCGCTTCAGCTCCTCTGCCGTGACAAGCTCGTTACGAAGACGTTCTATTTGTTGACGAATGGTCTTTTCTGTTTCCTCGGCCGTGTGACCGTTGGCCGGCGTGGCCTCGATCGTCAGCAAAGTGGGGGACCGCGAAGTGGCCGAATAATCCACGTCTATGTTGGAAGCAATTTTCTTCTCGCGCACCAGCTCACGCTTGAAACGCGAGGCCTGGCCACCGTTGAGCACACCACCAAGAATGCTCAACGCGTAGGGTTCCCATTCAGCAACGCTGTCGCGGCCGGCCGTAGCAAGCACTGGGGCGTGATAGCCCAGCAGCAGGTATGGGACCTCTGCCGGGAGCGAAACGCGCACGCGGCGCTCACTTTTTTGCGGTGGCTCCATCACTTCGGGTGATTTCACCGGCGGTGCCGCGGGCACCGGTCCAAAATACTTTTCCGCCAGCGCGAAGACTTCCTTTGGTTTCACGTCTCCTGCCACAACCAGGATGGCGTTGGACGGGGTGTAGAAACGGCGATACCAGTCGCGCAGATCTTTGACCGTGATGGACTCCAAATCCTTCATCCAGCCGATGATCGGATTCCGGTACGAATGTTTTTCAAAGGCTGTGACCATGAATTTTTCACCGGTCAGGGCCTCGGGACTGTCCTCGGTGCGAAGCCGGCGTTCCTCCATCACGACCTTGATTTCCTTCTTGAACTCCTCTTCGGTCAGTACCAGATTTTGCATGCGCTCAGCTTCCAGCTCGAAGGCGATGGGCAAGCGCGATTTTTCCAGCTG